>CBDUTA010000008.1:0-25099 GCA_965369785.1 uncultured bacterium | reverse complement strand
CCGAAGAGAAGGAAAGATTCATCGAGCAAT
Source organism: uncultured bacterium (assembly GCA_965369785.1). Classification (GTDB taxonomy): domain Bacteria; phylum Acidobacteriota; class UBA6911; order RPQK01; family JADFOI01; genus JADFOI01. Next base: position 25,069 of record CBDUTA010000008.1, on the reverse strand, counting down.
TCTGGACTCGGCGTGATCCCTCTCCAAGAAGCAGCTACAACGAATTCAAAGAAGAACATTACCGACGGCTCCAATATGCCAACGAGCGCTTTGCATCCGGAATTCCAGGTTGGAAAACAGATCGGGGAATGATCTATATCAAGTATGGTGAACCCGATCGCATTGAGGCTCATCCCAGCGGAGGCTTCTATCAGAGACCTTCCTGGGAGGGTGGTGGATCCACCAGTACCTATCCTTGGGAGCGGTGGGAGTACCGTTATCTGGAAGGTGTTGGGGATGATATTGAGATCGAATTTGTGGATGACACCTTAACCGGCGAGTACCGTCTGACCACTAACGCTGACGACAAAGATGCGTTGTTGCGAATGCCCGGTGGCGGAATGACGGATGCGGAGGCACTGGGACAGGCCAACCGTGTGGATCGAATCGTGAAGAAGACCTCGCCCATGCCCTGGACTAATCCGCTTCTGATTGGCTATGGCAGAGCCAAGGATCAACCCTTTGAGAAACTGACCACTCTGACCAACCTGCAACGGCCTCCCAGCATCGACTTTGCAGACTTCCGACGGCCCGAGGTCCTGACCAACATTCGTTATGAGTTGCTCCCGTTTGAGGTGGAAGTCAACCACTTCCCTGTAGATGAAAACAATTACCTGGTTCCGATAACTCTTATGATTCCTGACAAATACCTCGATTACACGGCGGAGGGTGACGTCTATCGTTCCGTCATTGACGTCTATGGTCAAGTCAGCGCTGTCAACGGGAGAATTCTCAACGTTTTTGAGGAGACCATCGGAAGTACAAAAGACACCCGGGGGTCCACAGAGGATGCCGACCAGAAATCGATCTACCAGAAATCCATGCAACTGGCACCCGGCCGCTATAAGCTGGACGTCATCATTCACGACGCAAACAGTGAAAAGGTAGGCACCAAGAGTGTCGGCATTATCCTGCCCAATGTGTCCAAAGAAACCCTGACCATCAGCTCAGTGGTGCTGGCCGACCGCATCGACTTTGACGCTGCGGTGGGACAGGCCAGTCCCTTTGGGCCGGCAAAGGTGTTTCCGAACGTCTCCAGAGTCTTTAAGCAGGATCAGGATCTTCTCGTCTTCTTTCAACTCTCGAATTTCGAGATTGATGCTTCCTCCCAGTCAGGCTATCTGGTGAGTCTGGCGAACATCGTCAGAGATTCTCAGGAGGTGGTCAGCCAACAGTTGAAGATCGACAATATGAATGCTGAAAATAAAGAGCGGCTTCATTTGGTTCACAAATTCAACTTGTCTGATCTGAAATCGGGTGCATACGAATTGGTTCTTGAGGTTCAGGATCAGATTTCCGACCAGCATCTGCAACGCCGCATACCGTTTCAAATTGCAGCTTCAGCATCCAATTGATCCTTCTGGGCGCCTTTGCTTGAGCACTAAGAAGCCATCCTGAATTCTTGTCCCTGGTATTCGTGGGACGAGGCACCCGTGCTCGTGTATACTCGCCTATTGATGCACTTAGTGTCTCGTCCCAGGAATACCACGACATTTGCTGATGGGTCTTGCGAGGTGAGATCAAGGAGCGAGGAGGAGGCGATGCAGGGACATCGGCGACGACGAGCGACACAGAGATCGTCCGCAACCTCCATCAGCCCGAAGGGTGGCGGCGGGACGGCATCAATTTCTTTGTCCCTCCTCCTCCGCGATGCGCACAGACATCGCGTCGTCGTCGCTTCGCGAACTCGACGCCGTCGCGCTCGCCACAAATGTCACCATATTTATGGAACGCGGCACTTACCCACGGGCCTCTCAGACCAAACGAGCCACTAGAGTGAAATGGCGTACTCGAAGCTGACCTTTGGAAAACAATCCAGATCCGACACCGGACTGCAGTTGAAGATCTTCACGGCAGAATTTGCAAGCTCTCGAGCCCCGTAAGTCAACATCTTTTGCATGCGCGGGAATTCGGTAGTTTCATGATCACGCGAGCGGAAGTCTGTGCCAAAAAAATGGGTCCTGCCCCGGTCATGCTTTAAGTCCAATCCAAGATAATAGATCTCCTGGAAACCCAGATAGACTGCCACCTGCAGTGCCACATAGGCAATCGTATAGCCGGAATAGACTCCTGTCTCGAGATCCCAGCTGAAGCCTTCTGAGCCAAGCAGACGAAGGGGAATGCCCCAAGGCCGACCTTCCAAAGTAAACAGATAGCGTGCCTGCCGTAATTCCTTCGGGTACTCATCGAACAACCGGCCATCCATCACACAGTGATAGTGGGTCTGGGGAAATAAAAAAAACGAACGGTTGAGCCCCATGACCAGGCGCCGGTGCAGAGGTGTCAAGTCAAGAGTCTCAAGTGACGAACCGGAGGCCAGAATGAACAATCGCTTGCCCTCGTGAACGTTCTTGAAGTCGCTGATTTTGTCCATCAATTCGAACTCATATACTTTCAGTTCCCAAGAAACAGTTCCTCACAAATCCTGCACAGTTACTTCGCTGCGCTTTTGCTCAATCCACTCGCGGTCAAAAGTAACATACTTGATCATTCTTCGATTGTAAGTATAGACGCCATGGACAGTCCCGCTCTTGTCAACGGTGAACGACGGATAGGACAGCTCATGTTGTGCCCCATCGATCAATATAGGCGGTGACCAGGTCACTCCCTCGTCTTCGGAATAAGCCAGATGCAGAGGATAGCGTTGATGCTCCTGTGTGTGATGGTAAACGGCGAAAAGCCTGTTATCGAGATAGAAGCCTCCGATTCCACTCAAGGGACTGGGAAGGATCGTGCGCACAGGGTTGCACCATTGAAGACCGCCATCGGAAGAATGAGATCTCCAGATGTGTTTTCGGTTGCCATGGGGTCTGAAGAGAAGCGCCATCTTCCCTTTGAATTCTTGTATGAGTACCGGTTGGATAAGAAACTCTTCAGTGAACGTTTTTGCCATCTGCCACTGCCTCCTCGGTCCCGGTGGCGATTTCAGCAGATGGGAACACCAAAGGCGCTCGTTGTAGACGGGGAGCAGCCAGGAGTGGTCCTGAAGGAGGAGTGGAGGGTGACGGACCATCAAGCCCTGTTCCCCCCAGATGGAAGACGGATTGGCCCAGGTCCTGCCCCCATCTTCACTCTCCATACCACTGAGATTAGCATCAGACCAATAACTCCCTTTGATCTTGACAAAGAGTAAAGTCAGCTTTCCGGAGGGATCCTCATAGAGAACCGGATTTCCCTGGGAATAGCGGGACTCGAGGTTCAGAAATTCACTCTCGCTCCAGGTGCCGCCGTCAGCTGGTTGGCGAGCCAATACCAGTCTGCCTCCCTGGGTTTCGTTCTCTGGATAGGCATACCAGCAAACCAACAAGGTGTCGTCAGCGCAGACCACGAGGTTGGCCCCATGGCTGTGGCGTAGATAGCTGTCTGGATTGTAAAGAAATTCGGCTTCAAACATGCAATCACAATCTCCTGATTACTTGTCGTCACCTCAATTGCCTTTCTGTACTACTTTCCCATGTCCGCTTTCCGCGAATTTAATTCCGTAAGATTCTGGACCAACTCGCCGATAGATAGTAAAGACGAAGGGCCCTGATGAAATCGCTTTCCTGGAATGGATCTTGTTAGAGGTGAAGACCGGCTGAATTTACCGCACACAGAAAACCATAAAAATATGAGATTACAAAAGTGAGTATTTCAGTTGAGAACTTTGACTTCATCGCAGAGTTCATCCGCAGCGAATCACTCATCGTCCTGGAAAGGGAAAAGACCTACCTGGTGGAAGCCCGACTGGGGCCGCTGTGTCGCCGGGAAGAGATTCCGTCAATAGATGATCTCTGTGACCGCTTGCGTCGTGACGGCACTCCGGAGTTGAGAAGCAAGGTAGTCGACGCAATGACCACCAACGAAACAAGCTTCTTCAGAGACCTTCATCCCTTTGAGGCACTGCGCACAACCATTATTCCAGAGCTACTCGAAGCACAGGCCATCAGTAAGAAGATCTCCATTTGGTGTGTGTCCTGTTCAAGCGGCCAGGAGCCCTATAGTATCGCCATGACCTTGCTCGGTTCGATGCCAAATATCAAGGAGTGGCAGGTGTCGATTCTGGCCACAGATATTTCTGCGGAAGTCTTGGAACAGTCTCAGAAAGGAAATTACAGTCAGCTCGAAATCAATCGTGGTCTTCCCACAAAACATCTGGTCAAATATTTCGACAAGAACGGTCTGAGGTGGGTGCTCAAATCCGAAGTTCGTCAGATGGTGAACTTCAAGTATTTGAATCTAAAAGACAACATCGCCCCAAACGTTCCGGGGCCATTCGACATCATCTTCTGTCGAAATGTACTCATCTACTTTGATGTGACGACTAAACAGGAGATTGTGCGCCAGCTTCAGGGCTTACTTCGAGCCGATGGCCATCTTTTCTTCGGAACCGCCGAGAGTCCTTTCTATTTTTCCGAAGGCTTAACCCGACGAGTGATTGGCAAAGCCAGTTGTTACCAGATTTCGAAGGAGTCGGCATGATTGACCTGGATTCCTTGATCGAGAAGGCCAACGACCTGACACCACTTCCCGTGAGCGTCTCTCGTTTAGCCTCGCTTGTGGCTCGCGAGGATTGCGATCTGAGAGAAATCATCGAAGTGGTTTCTCTTGACCAGGCACTTACAATTAAGCTGCTGCGCTCCTCCAACTCCGCCGCCAGTGCCACACGAATTCCTATCACGACAGTCAATTCTGCCGTTACTCGTCTGGGGACTGCAATCATACTCTCCATCGCGACGGGTGCCGCCGTCCGCAAGCGCATGGACCAGAGTATTCCGGAATATGGACTTTCAGAAGGAGAGTTCTGGAGCCACTCGGTGGCTGCGGCTCTGGCAGCCGAAGTACTCTCCGCTTATTCCACTCTGAAAGTTCCCCCCGAATCCTTCACTGCGGCACTCCTTCACGATGTCGGGAAGTTGGTTATCAGTCGGTTCTTGACCCCCGAGATACTTGGATTGCTCAAAGTCGCTACTGAGCAGGCTGAAGTAGACAAACTTCAAGCCGAGACGGAAATCCTTACCGTCCACCATGGCGAATTAGGAGGTTTGATCGCGCAGCATTGGAAGCTTCCGGAGAGCATTGTCAAGGGAATCACTCATCACCACACTCCTGAGGAATGGGATTCTCCGATCAGCTCTGTGGTGTACATGGCGAACGTGGTCGCCAAGATGGTTGAGAGGGAAATCGAGATTGAGGAATCAGACTTGAAAGATCACTCCAGCCAGATGGATTACCTGGGTATCACAACAGAGGATCTTAGGAGTGTATGCGCTGCTGTCTCAGAGGGCCTGGAGGATGTCAGCAAGCGTTACGATTCCTGACTAGCCCGGATTATGCTAGCACCTCCGTCTTAAGCAGTCATTGGTCACCTGTATGGGATCACCGTTGCGTATTCTCCACCTCGAAATTGATCCAAAGGACTCGGAGATTGTCCAGTCCATGCTTGCCGCAGAAGGTATTGTCTGCGATATGGTGCGTGTTGAGACGCGTGCCGACTACCTTGCCACTCTTGAACAAGAGGAATTCCACCTGATTCTGGCAGACTGTCAACTCTCTTCCTTTGACGGGATGGAGGCGCTGGAAATCGCACAGGAAAAGTGTGCCCATGTGCCGATCATTACTCTCACCGGGAGACTCGGCGAAGAAAAAGCGATTCAGAGCCTCAAGAGCGGCGCTACGGATTATGTGATTAAAGAGCGGATATCCAGGCTTGCCCCTTCTGTGCGACACGCATTGAGGGAAGCCGCAGATCGAACCAAACTCAAGCAAGCGGAGAGAGTAACAAGGATGCTTTGCTCCGCCATAGATACCTCGGTCGCTGAACTCATCATGGAAGAACGGCTTCACACCGAAAAAAGAAACATCAGCGTCCTACTTTCTAATCTGACCAACTTCACCCGGCACGCAGAAACGACAAAACCCGAGATACTCACTTCCGATCTCAACAGGCTGCTGCAGGAAATCGAACCTGTCCTGTTCGATTACCATGCCCATGCCGACAAATTTCTCGGCCACAGGATCATGGTCGAATTCGGGGCTCCCGACGACTGTGATCGTCATGCCCTGTTGGCTGTAATGGCAGGCCTCAAAATACAGCAGCGGATTACCCAGGGGAAATTTCCCTGGCAGATGCAAATCGGGATCGCCACCGGAGAAGCCGTCATCGGCCTGATCGGCTATCGGAGGCAGACTTACACCGCCGTAGGGGAAGTGGTCCAGCGGGCCTCAAGGATCCGGAAAATGTGCGCTTATGAAGGGGTTGCAGTGGATGCTTCAACCCACGAGGAGGTCAGCCGGTTTGTAGAAGCACGAGAAAGGACTGTTTTCTCTTTCCATGAATCCAATGATCCGGAAGTTCGGGAAAAGATTGCCCGTTACCTCGCTCGACTGGACAAAAAGCCGAACGATGTTGAACTCCTGAAGAGGACAGGCTTGCTGTTTATGGATACTCATCACCCCTTTCAGGCCTACCAGCATCTGGGTAAAGCCCTTCAAATAGATCCTGGGGACGAGAAGATTAAACTCGCTTACGCCAAGACCACGTTAAAGATGAATCAGATGGACGCCACTTCCATGCGGGACAGACAAGATATGCTTCAGCTGTACGAAGTTCTGGAGTTGAAGAATCCTCTGATGGATCGGGAAAGGATTCCTCAAAAGCTTTACGACAATTACCACGAAGAAATGGAAAAGGCTCTCTCCTATCCGGAGGATGTCGTTCTGCCGATTGAAGCAATAGATGGGTCAGTGGGTCATTCCCGAGTGGTCGGTTTCCTTTCCTATGCGCTTGCCGATGCACTGGATCTTACCCATGAAGAGAAACTGGACATTCTAGAGGCCGGCTATGTGGCGGACGTTGGAAAGGCAACGATTCCCCACCATCTTCTCAACCGCGCCGGGAGCTTGAGTATGAAGGAATTTGAAAAGATAGGGAAACACCCCCGGGAATCGATCCGCATCTTGAGAGAAAAGGGCTATGACAAGGAGTCCCTTTTTCAAATCATCCTGGCTACCCATGAGCAATTCAGTGGATCAGGTTACCCGATGGGCCTTTCGGGTGAAGCGATCCCGATAGGTGCCCGCATCGTAGCTGTGGCAGATACCTATGCCAGCCTCACCTCCTGGCGGCCTTACCGGGATCGATGGGAATATCACGCTGCCTGTGCGGAGATGAAAAGAGATACGAAAAGGGGAAAGTTTGATCCACAAGTGATCGAGGTTTTCGAAAGGCTGCTGAAAATCTAATCTATGACTCAAGGATTCAATCGACCGTGGGAGAATTTGGGGACAGTCCCCGAATTCTCCTCTGATGAGACCGACAATCAGATCATTTCCAGAAATACTTTAACGATCTTGGGATCGAAATGAGTGCCGGCATTCTTTTCGATGTGCTCCAGAATCTTATCCGAAGACCAAGCTTCAAAGTAGGGGCGATTTGAAGAGAGTGCGTCCCAAACATCGACGACCGCAAAAATTCGTGCAACCAGGGGAATCTGCTCTCCCTTGAGCCCGCGGGGATATCCATTGCCATCCCATTTCTCATGATGACAATAGGGAATGTCCAAGGCGGGACGCAAGTAGGCGATCGGGAAGAGCAGGTTATAGGCAAAAGAGGGATGTTCCCGCATGATCTTCCATTCCTCTTCTGTCAACGGGCCTTCCTTGAGCAGGATGGAATCGGGTATGGCGATCTTACCAAGGTCATGAAGAAGAGCACCGCGTCGAACGTGTACCAATTCCTCTTCCTCCAAACCCATGACGCGGGCCAGTTGAACAGTCGTCTCGGTCACTCGTCTGGCATGTTCCTCTGTTTCCCGGTCCCGTAATTCCAGCGATCGAGCCAATGCCTCGATGGTGGCGTCATAGGCCAGGGTCAGTTCCGTGTTGGAGCGCTGCAGATCGTTGAAAAGTTCTGCGCTTTCAAGGGCAATGGCAGCCTGTTCCGCTAATGTTTCCAAAAAACCCAGCCACTCCCGATCGTATTCCCTGGGACTGCGGTGAAAGATTTCCAGGACTGCCTTGACCTCATCTTTGGCGATGAGAGGAACAACCACATAAAAAGCAAAGTTTTCTTCTCGAACAAGTTCGGTACGGGTGAATTCCTCATCGCCCGAGGTCAAGTCAGGAATTATCCTCAGCCGACGATCCAGTGCCGTTGTTCCGGCATGACCTTCACCTAAGAGCTGACAAGTCTCTCGGATAATCGAGGTTCGAAATCCGCGGCCGGCAGCGTACTTGAGCTCCCCCGTGTGGGAGTCGAGTCGTAGGACGCTGGCCGCACCAACTTTCAATTGAGTGACGAGTTGATCAAGAAAAATATTGAGTGTGGCGGATAAGTCTTGACTGCTGCTGATGGCTTTGTCAATCGCATGCATGGCAGCCAACTGCTCCAGTTGACGTTTGATCTTCTCGCCGGCCCGCTTGCGCTCACTGATATCACGAACGATTCCTTCATGTCCGATCTTACTTCCATCGGGAGCATACCGCACACTTGAGGTCACAAGACAGTCGATCAGACTTCCATTCTTCTTGCGAAACTTAACCTCGAAGTCAGTCACACCTCTCTCAACAACGCCCGGTTTTCCCAACAGCTGAATAAATTCTGGGTCCCGGTAAGCGTCAGCGTAAACTTGCTGTTCGATATTGGTAATGCTCTCAATCAGTTCTTCGGGGGAGTCGTACCCTAATATACAAGCCAGCGCCGGGTTTGCAGTAATGTAACGGCTTCCGTCAGAGCTGGTCTGAAAGATACCCTCGCCGGCATTCTCAAAAATACTTCGATACTTCTCCTCGGCTCGCTGTAAGTCCGCGGTACGCCGCTCCAATGCGGCCTCGCGTGCGGCAATGTAGGTCGCTGTTCCCAATTCCTGATCCAGAGTGATGATCTTCAGCAGCGCCACCAGGGCGCGCTGCCCCTTCTCCGGGTTCGATCCAAAGGCCGTTTGTATGCGAGGAGACAACAACTGTAAGTAGATCGAATACCCTCCCATATACCAGGACAACGGCAGGCCGACCCGGTGGTGGACCTCTCCAATGCGCAAGCGGCTCGCCAGATAGTCCTGGTCGTACTTACCTCCCGTGAGAATAAGAAAGTATTCCCTGTGTAGCCCTTTCACCCGGTTGAGCGCGGTTTCATCGGGAAAGAAGGCTTTGATCCCATCAAACCGAAAAAACCGCTCATACAGTTCATCCACAACTTCTTCGATGTAGACTTCGGCGATGGACTGCAACTCCTCTAGCAGCTTCGCGTCTTGGTCGGTGAAGCCAACGAACTGCTTGCGCCGCTCCCAATCTGCCGCCGTAACTGCAGTTTTCGACCCTTCTATTCGGGGCTTTCTCTCACTTTGATGAGCATCTGGTTTACTCTGTCTTGGCCTACTGTGAGGAGTAAGAGAAATTGGAGGCGGGTTTGCCATTTTGTGGTGGTCTAGCCTAGCAACGAACTCTCTATACTTAAGCCGACTTCCCGCAAAGATGGCCTTCGAACCCCAAAAAATTCTGAAATTCGACTTTTAGACTAATAAAAGAGAGGAAAAGAAACAATCGGAGTTTCCCTGATTTGGAACTTCGTGATCCCTGAGTAGGCTAGTCGGTGATCCTCATCGACTCTTGGATTCAAGCACAAAGGAACAGACCAGAGAGGGTTGGTTTTCCGTTTGGAAGCGCGTGACGGTTTCCTTCTCTGGAATGATGTCGAAGTTGAAAAAGAAATAACGCTCCAGTAGTTCCACAACTTTCGGCACTCCCTTCACCAGAAACCAGGAACTGGAGTCCGGCAAAGAGTGGAAAATCTCGAACGACACATAGCATCGACCATCTGGAGCGAGTATTCGGTCAATTTCCTGGAAGTGCCGCTCAATTTGACCGAGGAATAGCGTTGAGCGTAACAGTTCCATAGAAGGCAAGATTCGTTTTTCTTCGTTTGCCTTGGGCGGACCGAGTAACTCGGCAGCTCGATACGAGAAGTACCCATAAGGCTCATGCTCGAATTGAGACAGCAGCATCGAAGATGTGACCAGATGAACGCTTGAGTCGGCGATGGGAAGGAGGCTGCGATGACTTCTCATTCGCTTGCTTAATTGTGTGGCGCGTCTGAAGGCCTGTCTCCATGAACGGACCTTTCCGAGCTCACCGAGAACGCGCCGACCGAATTCGTTGGCATACCCAGAGGTCACATCTTGATAGTAAATTTCGGGGCACTCTCCTTTTTGGAAGGCCAAACACCGAAGGGGTTTATCTGGAGATGGCACAAAGCGGTCACAGACCGTCCCTGTTGACGAAGTCCGATACTGGGAACAATACTTTTGAGGGCAGGTGACGGAAGAGTGACAAAAGATACAGTGTGGAACCCCATCGTCACGGAGGATGGACAACTGGATACCCACGTCAATAGAGCCCGGCACCCAATCGACCAGATGGATGCGGGCACCGGATTGTACGAGCTCTCGGTAAGGAATGTCATTGAGCACGCCGGCTCCAAGACATGCCACCACACGAGGGTTCATTGCTTCGATCAGACGCTGGATATTTTTCCGCTGCTGCTTGTAGGAACCTCGGCATCGCTGGCGGCACTCAGAGTGCTGACTCAAGCCTCCAGGTGCTCCCAGATAGTCAGTCCAATTGATTGCCATGAGGTCTTGTTGGCTCTGTCAGGCGGAACCTCAATCGAGTTCAGCAGAACTGACGGCACGAAAAACAGGCTCCAACCTGGCCTTCACCTTTTCCGGAGGGTCCTGAAATTCCACGCCAAATGAGCCAATATTCAGGTCTTCTATGGCCTCCGAAATGGTGTGAATGACTCTGGAAGTGAGCTTGCCTTTCAGCATGACTTCTTGCGTCTTCACTTGAAATGCAATCATCACCAGGGCACCCTTTGGGGGCACGGCATTGACCCGGATAATCATTGCTCCCCCTAAGGAGAGATTGGCGATTTGTCCCTCAATGACCCAATCATCCCATCGAACCGTGCAGGGGATCGAAACTTCCCAGCGCTCGAACCGGCGTCTGTCTTCCTTCTGAAGCGGACTTCTCATCTACAACTCACCTAACCTTTACGACCGAATCACTAAACTACAGACTCGGAATCGATCTTTTAAGCCCTGGCTGTTTCAGTTTGGAGAGACTTCAAAGTCATGGAATAACTCCCTCCACCGCTATCGTGGCAGGTCGTCAATTCTCTATCTCAAATCTCTGCAGATGATATTCTGGTTCTGGCTGATGAGAAGTTCAATCAGGGATTCCCTGATTTCTGGGTTCGAAATCTCAGAAATTGCAGTGCCAAGAAATCATGCTCCCGGCCGGGCAATCAATCATCGAGCGACGTCAGTCCTTCCCGGACGGCAAATTTGGTGAGTTCCGCGACGCTGCGAAGCTCCAACTTATCCATGATTCGCTTGCGGTGTGTTTCCACGGTCTTGATACTCACATAAAGGAGACGACCGATTTCTCTGGTGGTCTTGCCCTCGGCCAAAAGCTGGAGCACTTCGCGTTCTCTGGGTGTCAGGAGAGAGGCTTTACCGGAGTTAGCCTCTGCCACAAATTGCAGGTACTCCTTGACGACGCCACTGGATATCCCGGGACTCAGATACATCTGCTTGGCCAACACGGCACGAATGGCAGTGACGAGTTCTTCCAAGGCAGCACACTTGAGAACATAGCCCAATGCGCCGGCCTGAAGCATTTCCCTTACAAATCGGCGGTCCGAATGCATGGACAGGGCAACCACCTTAACGTCGGAGACCTCAGAGAGAATCTGGCGAGTGGCCTCAAAGCCATTCAAATCGGCCATGGCGATATCCATGATCACCACGTCGGGCAGCAGGGTTCTGGCCAGTTTCACTGCCTCTCGCCCGTTGTGCGCTTCAGCCACGACCTTCATGTCCGGTTGATCTTGAAGCAACGAACATAGACCTTGCAGGAAGATCTTGTGGTCGTCAGCCAGGAGAATCTTTATGGACATATGGCAACTTCACCCTTTCCAACTTCAAGGGTGCCGTTACGATAACCCGTGTTCCGTGGCCTGGGCTGAACTCAATTTGCAGAGTCCCCCCAGAAGAAGCCCTTCAAGCCGATTGAAGAGGTATCGGACCCTACCCCTTACTTTTGGACACAGATTCTTACATGATCCCATCCTTGTCAAGAGTAATTCTCAGTCATCCTTGCGTGCTTCGCCCGTGCGCTTCACTTCAGCGAACACTGTGGAAACAATAGCTGAGCCATTATTTTGGGAATCCGCAGTGAGAAAACAGCTGAATATTCGGTCATTCTGAAAAAGCTAGACTAACTGGGAAGATTCAAAGCCCTTCCAGATCGACAAAAAGAAGGGCCATTATGCAGATTTAGAAACGAAGGTACCCCGTGACTTCTTGAATGCGACGGTGATAAATTGCACGCCAATTGCATAACGAAATCCTGGCTCCTGCTCTTCGACCTGACAGTAGACGGCCCGTGCCGTCGCCTCAACCAGGGAGCTGTCGATTTTAATCACCTGGTTTTGAGTCAGCGCATGATTGGCCAAAAAACGCATCCCATTGGGAGAAAGATCACAAATCCGCCCGGGCCGACCTTTGCCCGGCCAATGAGTATGAAAAAGGATACCTCCCTCCTTAGGCATCCTTTCTACCGCACGCTGGCAACCCGATTGCGCATCTTCCGTCACTGCACAACGCAGTGGGCTAGCGCATTGCGAACAGCGCAGATCGGGGTCGAGCTGGAGACTGTCCCTATAAGGTGTTTTACAGAAATCACAACGGGTCTGGCTTGTCGTTTCGAGATGGGGCTTCCCTTTGCGCTGAGAGCTCGCTTGAGTACCGTTGCCCCGCACAGAGTCCTGGGCCAGCTTTCCATCGTATCTGGCCCGCTGCTTTTCATCACTGAGCACTGCGTAGGCTTCATTGAGCGATGCGGCATACGCGTGTGAGCCCCCCAAATCGGGATGATGGTTCAACTTCTTCAGCAAGGTGCGATAACTTGCTTTGATGACCTCCACGGGAGCATCAGTCTGTACATGAAGAATCCGGTAATAGTTGACGCGTTTTTTCATGAGGTCTCTCTATCACGATGTGACTTGTAAACACCTTTCTTCTCTAATCGGCAGAACGATTCATCAACTTGAGTGCAAATTGGAAGGCCAGCTAAAGGTTTGCGGACACAGACCGATATGCTCAACGAGCAAAATGAGTTCCTAAACTTTAAGAGAAGATTAGGCCTCCGAACAGCAGGTAGACCCAGGGAAGCCAATGACAACCTCAATTGAAACAAGACGGTCAAAGGAGCGCACTTGCAAATAATCCACCGAAAAAACACAAAGTCCCTGCTCTTGACGGCGGCCTTGTTCCCGATCCTGGTGGGGATTACTGTGGCCGGTTTCAGTGAGGATACGCCTTACTGGACCTCACCCCAATATTCTCGTTCCCCAGATCTACTTCCGCTCCATGAGATAGCACAGCGCTACGGCATTGCGGAAGCGCTGGCAATATCTCTTCAACTTGACCGAGCAGCAGCGGCTCGCCGGGAGTTGGAAAAACTCAGGGAAGCTCAGCGACGAGATCGGGAACTGCGAAAAAAAGTTGCGGAGCTGGCAAATACCTCTTACAAGCTCTATCAGCGGCTTAACAATCCGTCAGAAATTCATGCCGACACTGGAGAACTCGCCAAGCAGTGTGAAAAGCTTTCCAAAGCCATAAGAGGACTCTTACGCTAGTGTCTCGTCCCATGAAGACCATGCCGATTGTGGCGAGCACAACTGCGTCGATTTCAGGAAGAAACGACGACGCGATGTAGTGACATCGTGGAGGAGGGGCGGTACCCGTACTACCCCGCTTCACGACAAGCACTATAAATAAAACAGGCTACAACTATTTTTCGGACGGTTTCTGCAGGCTGCCACCCTCTACATAACCGTCAGAGTCACCAAACAGCTCCAAATCGTCCAGATGCCCATCGGTAATTTGAGCGGCCAGAAACTTTAAGAGTTCGACCTGATCCATCTCGTCCAATTGCAGGAATTCCACACCAACAAGACTGCGACCATCATCGCGACCTTCAACCGGTTCAGATCGAACAACCCTTCCTAGCCGGGATTCTGCATAGGTTTTCGTCACGAAGTGCCGCAGGCACCGCGATGAGTGCGTTGTGCTTCCTTTGCCACCCAGAAATAAATGACAGCCCTTCCATCCCAGTATTTGACCCGAACCTGGTCCCCCATTCGAAAAGGAAGCGGCACAGTCGGTCTCACAAGCTTTACCCAGATTTCATCCAAAAGGTTCGTTACAACAGAGGCTGCGGGTTCGGCACAGGTCTTTTCCAAGGGTGAGATGGAGATTGCCAGCCCGGCTCAAGGGCAAATCCGATCTCTGCGGCGCCTTCCTCACTCCTGGCCATCCTGTTTCCAATTCATACCCGAAAACACCAACCAACAGGTTATATCGGCGAAGCATCCGGAACGCATTAGTGTTCCAGGGCGTGGCTGCGGCGGCGCTGAAAAATCCCGAGCTAAAGTTCGGCGGCCGAACTCCGATAAAGGAACTAACAGGATCACCATTTCCTGCCACCATGACGAGGGGCTTTGCGGACCCAAAGCCCCTTGGGTTGGCCCCAAACCCCATTGCAATGAACTACTCCTTCAATGCACTCGTACAGCACCTACTGCAGCAACACGATCATCCGGCCTGCTAAACCGCTCCTCTGTTGCGCTCGAGAGTTCGGGAGTTTGTGACAAGAATCTATGCAGATTCCGGACTAGATTTCAGAATCATGACTGGCCCGAATTTTCAAGCAAGTCTCTTAACTTCCTACTGCGTGATGGATGGCGCAGTTTACACAGTGCCTTCGCTTCAATCTGGCGAATGCTATCTCCAGTGATGGAAAACCGGCGCCCGACTTCTTCGAGAGTGTGTTCTCTGCCATCCTCAAGGCCAAATCGCATGCGGATGATCTGCTTCTCCTGAGTGGTCAAGGTCTCCAGAACTGCTGCTGTCTGATCCTTAAGATGGAGATCCATCCCGGCCTGGGCAGGAGAGACGGCGTATGGATCTTCGATGACATCAGCCAGGTGTCTGCCCTCTTCTTCTCCCATTGGAGTCTCCAGGGAGATGGGTTCCTGAGTGAGTTTGAGAATTTCCCTTACTTTACCTGCGGAAAGGTTCATCTTCTGAGCCAGATCGTGGTAGGTAGGTTCTCGACCGAATTCCTGAACAAACGTCCTTGAAACCCCGATTATTTTGCTCAGTAATTCGACCATGTGAACGGGAATACGGATGGTTCGGGACTGGTCGGCAACGGCTCGAGTAACGGCCCGTCGAATCCACCAGTGGGCATAAGTGGAAAACCTATATCCTCGCCGGTATTGGAATCTGTCTGTGGCTTGCATCAGACCAATATTCCCTTCCTGGATCAAGTCCAGAAGTTGCAAGCCCCGCTTGGTATATTTCTTGGCGATGGAAACTACCAGGCGTAAATTGGCCTCCACAAGCTCCTTTTTGGCCTTCTGCATCTGACCTTTCGCTCGCCGAATCACGGACAGATTCCGTTTCAAGTCGGAAGGATTCACGAAGCATTCGTCTTGAGTCTCCTTGTGGTCTAATGCTTTCTTAATGGCATCGACTAGGTATTCTTGTATGGCAGGCTGCAGATCGAGATCCTTGATGTTGTGGGCGATGGAAAGGCGATAACGGGCCAATTCCCAGCGTCGTTTCTTCTCCTGGGGGCCGCTTCTCCTGGCCTTGCGAAGTTGATCACGAACTCGAGAAACCTTTTTGTCCAGTCGGGCGATTTCATCGATGCGCTGTAGAATATTCTGGCGGCGATCTTCGAGAATCTCCTGTGCCAGGTCCTGGTCATTGCAATGAACCAGCTTTTTGACTGCCAGCTGGCCCTTTCTTAGCCGTTCACCCAAGCTAAGGAGTTCGGCCACTACTACCGGTGATCGAGATACGGCCTTCAGGACCGTCTGTCGGCCCTTTTCAATTCGCTTGGCAATCTCGACTTCCTCTTCTCGACTCAAGAGGGACACCTTGCCCATCTCTTTTAAATACATTCCAACAGGGTCCTTGCTTTTATTCCGCTTCCCGGCCGAGCAGTTGACCTTGCCGTCAGGCAAATCGCCTTTGTCTTTGTCAGGATGAATCAATCGCTTAGTACCCTCGAGAATTCGTCTCGCCCTAACCGAAGAAAATCTCCACTGTCCGGAGGCACAGTCCTACCGTGCCTCTCTTGGACTCCTTTAATCTCATCGACAAAAAGTCACACTTTCTATAGACATCAGCGACACTGGCGGTAGGACCTCGTGGTTGCCACAAGGTCTACGAGTGGAAAGGCAGAATACTTCACACCTCGGGAAGGTGGATGTGGTGGGTGAATTCTTCCAGCAGACCGAAGACCAGGGTGGATGTCGGGTTACTAGGACCCTGAAAGAGGTTGAAAAGCCTGACTAAGTTCAGATTAAACTTGGATGAGAATCACAGCTGTCTCAGATGTGGTGACTTCCTGGAACCTTATCCCTTTTCCCGCTTCAAGGGGGCCGTTACGGTCACTCGTGTCCCCTGGCCAGGGTCGGATTCAATCTCCAACTTTCCGCCGATGAGGCTCAAGCGCTCGAAGATGCTAAAGAGGCCGAAACCACCGTCTGGCGAAACGTGGGGGCCGAGCGTGGAGGTGTCGAATCCAACTCCGGCGTCTTCAACGCGGATGGCTATTTGTCCGTTTTTTCTTGATCGAGTGTCCTGTTACGCATCATTCTTGAAATGGGGAGGAGAAAAGGGGGAGGAGAAGGGGACAGTTACCTAGTTCGTTACCAAATTCAAGTTTCCCAATTAACCATTCCTGGAACATCTGTTCAAACCCTCAATCGAATTTCTGCTGAAAATAGGACGCTAGCTCTTTTCTCCCTCAACAGAACATTCGGGGCAATTGTGCTCATGATATAGATCGAAGAAGGTAAGAACAAACAGCAATCACCGGCCTTCTATTTGCCTGGTGAAAAACCAGGACAGTCACTCAATTCACTTCCTGAATCAGCGCGGTTTTTTTTGAGCTTCGTCTATTCAGGCTTTTCGAGCCTCAAAATAAGGGGTTCTCCGCTGTTTTTTCCTGAGAATTCAGAGTAAGTTATTCTCAGAAAATGGTACAGGGAAGCGTAAACCCACCACTCGTCGGTGTCGTTAAGAACATCAGACGGTTGCTTCAACGGCAAGATCTGACAAGATCCGAGCAAAAAAGATATGAATCAGAGCTTGACCTGTTGGTCAAGAAACTGTTGGCGGAAGAAAACACAGACACACTCGAAGCTGTATCGCATGAGTTCCAAGTGCTGTTTCCCGACCAGGACAAGATCCTGTATTGGATGCTTGATCATAAACTAGATCCTTCCCCCGAGGAATCCGAGGGATAAGACTCCGGCATTCCCCTCCAGAAAGCAGTCCAGCCCTCGCCCATCTTCCTCTGAACATTGATTTTGGAGTGGCCCAGGCAGTGGGAACTATAGCGCCAGGTGTCGACCTGCAGGCAAAGGGTCAGTTTGCCATGGGTATTTCCTGCCAGTTTTAGTCTGTACTCCCATCTTTTTCCGACTTCAAGAGTACCCCGTAAAGCGAGGCTGTTGGTCGCGGCATCGCAACCAACCCCGTTGTCCTCAAGAGAAGAACCCTCACCCTTCCTCCACGCCTACGGGTGGAGGCTCATCAATGGAAGATCATCGAAAAGATCGGCATCGATCGGCCAGTTGAACTGCCCAACCGATGTTGAGCGGTGCCTTGCTTGCATTGCATTTCTCGATTCACCTCTATATAAATACAAACAAAGGGGAAATAGATGAAAGAAGGCTCTTTTCTCAAAGTCCTTATCTCCAATAAGGGTGCTGCCTACTACTGCTATCTGCCAGCGATATTCATTCTCTTCGCCGGCTTAGTGTTATCTCTGACCCTCTTTGTAGTCCTGCGCGACCTGGAGAGGAGTGACACAGAGACAGCATTTGAACTTGCCGCGAGCGAGCGAGTTTCCGCCTTGCAAAAAGAGCTCGACACCAAGATCGTCATTTTAAAGTCGATGTTGGGTTTGCATAATGTGTCGGAAACCATTGTTCAGCAAGGAGTATATGAATTCACCAAGCCCCTAGTTGCCCATATGAAGGGAGTACAGTCTCTAGGATGGCTACCCCGGGTTCGGGACAGCCAAAGGGCGGAATTCGAAGCTTCCATGAGAAAACGGGGATGGGTGGACTTCCGGATTACCGAGCGGGGACCACAGGGAACTCTAGTAAGGGCTGCCCGACGGGACGAGTACTTTCCTGCTGCGGACGCTGGGCGGGAAGAGGTTGATGATTCCTCCATCGGTTTTGATGTGGCCTCGGATCCACCGCGGTGGGAGGCGCTTCAGAGAGCTCGCGACACGGGTGAAATCTCGGCCACCGCTCGGGTGGTACTCATCAATGACTTAGAGGGAGAGTCGAAAGGACAGTTCGGGTTCCTGTTGTTCCTGCCGATATACAGGAAGAGTCTGCCCGCTGACACGGTCGAGGAGCGCCGGAGGAATCTCCAAGGTACTCTCGTAGGGGTGTTTCGACTTCCCGACCTCGTGGAGGGAGCCCTATTACAGCTACAGCCAAAAGGCATCGACCTTCTGATTTCCGATCAGTCTGCTCCCGAAGGAAAACGCTTCCTCTATTTCCATTCTTCCCGGACCAGGATGGAACCCATCGAGGAGACAGGAGTCTATGATTCGGGAGACCTACAGTTTGTCGCTACATTTGAAGTAGGTGATCGGCGCTGGGCGATCCTGGCTACCCCGGCGCCTTCTTTTCTTTCATTGCACACAACAGGGGAACCTTTGTACCTGTTTATTGTGGGTTTGCTGTTCACTTGTGTGGTGGTGTTCTATACCGTCGGTAGTGCCCATCGCACTCAAGTAGTCTCGAAGGTTAACAATGAACTCAATCAGGAAATTATTGAGCGCCAGCAGGCAGAGACAACACTGCAAAAGACCCGGGAAAGTCTTACCGAAGCTCAGCATATTGCTCATTTAGGCAGTTGGGAGTGGGATTTGCGGTCCGCTAAGCTGTGGTGGTCGGATGAGATCTATTGCCTCCTGGGGTTTATGCCCCAAGAGATTGAACCGACTTATGATCACTATCTGGAACGTGTTCACCCAGAAGATCGAGAAGATGTAAAAGCGCGAATTGAGGAAGGCCTTGCCAACAGACACTCCGGCCCGGGTGTACACCGCATTGTCCGACCGGACGGGGAGGTACGCTTTCTTCAAACATACCATCGCCCTTATTTAGACGCGGCAGGAAACCCTCTACGAATCATCGGGACCTCCCAGGACATCACCGAGCTCAAGCAGGCCAAGGACAAAGTCCTTGAGTATCAAGAACGACTGAAGTCCCTGGTATCTGAGCTCAACCGCACTGAAGAGGTTGAACGACGGCTACTGGCATCGGAACTGCACGATGAGATCGCCCAAACCTTGGCTGTTTGTAAAATGAAGCTGGGACAGCTTCGATCGGATCCTTCAACCAGTGCTCACTCCGCAGACCTGGAAGAAATCAGCGAACTCATCCAGCAGGCCGTCGGGAACCTGTGCTCGTTGACTCAAGAGCTCAGTCCAACGGTGCTCTATGAGCTCGGGTTTGAGTCAGCCTTGGAGTGGCTAGCCGAAGACTTCCAGGAGAAATACGGGCTGGTTTGCCATATCGAACAGGACCAGAAGCCTGAATCCCTGAACCTTGATACTTCCATCGTTCTCTATCAGTCCATTCGCGAGCTGCTGCTCAATGCCGTTCGTCATGGGCAGGCAAGCCAGGTGAACATCACTCTTGGTAGTGAGAGCTCGCACATAAGAATTTGCATTGAAGACGACGGGGTGGGATTCGACACCACCACCAGTGCGGTCCTTCCGTCCGAAACTGGCAGGTTTGGTCTCTTTAATATTTGCGAGCGGATCGAGGCTCTTTGCGGAACTTTCCGAATCCAATCGGAGCCCACCTGCGGGACTCAGGTGACCCTGACGGCACCACTAAAGCAGGAAGACGCATAAGCGCCCAGATATCCTCTGGCGGTAACAGGATTGTCAGTACAGCTTTCCCCTGTCTCAGCCGATAAGAAATGCCTAGAGCAGGTAAACCCCTGGAGTTCAAAGTTCGATAGGAGGAAATGAACAATGGAACAAACTGTGGATGGAGCAAGCTTGTATGAAAAAATTGGCGGCAAAGATGCGGTACAGGCAGCGGTTGACATTTTTTATGACAAGCTGTTGGCCGATGACCACTTGCGGCACTTCTTCGAGGCCGTCAACA
The DNA here is from genome assembly GCA_965369785.1 of uncultured bacterium. Taxonomy (GTDB): domain Bacteria; phylum Acidobacteriota; class UBA6911; order RPQK01; family JADFOI01; genus JADFOI01. Next base: position 4,761 of record CBDUTA010000008.1, on the reverse strand, counting down.
TGGAACGGCAAAAAGGAAAACAACGCGCCTTCCTGACAATGGCCTTTGGCGGACCTGTCAATTACGAAGGCAAGGACCTCCGGGAAGGCCATCAACATTTAAAACTGGACGACAACCACTTTAACGCTGTCGCGGGACATCTGCAGGAAACGCTGGATGAACTCGGTGTGCCTGAGGAATTGTCCGGGCAGGTCATGCAGATTGCTGCCAGCACTCGCGACGATGTCCTCAACCGGTAGGGCGTCACGAAGCGACGACCTGGCTCAGCCGACTTTTGCGACACCCTCTTTAGCCCACAGGCCAGCCTCGGCATAAAAACCAGAAGATGGGGTGAAATCCGCACGCGAGGCGCAAAGGGCCGGAACCTGGCAGGAATTCCACCAGGCTGGAATAATTGCAAGCACCTGAAAGGAATGGCGCGCCCGGCAGGATTCGAACCTGCGACCTACGAATTAGAAGTCCGTTGCTCTATCCTACTGAGCTACGGGCGCATCAAGGGTTTCAGGGGTATCATCATAACGCTGTGTGTGGATCTGTGTGAGACTTTTTTCTTTCACAGCCTCACACGCTGCTGCACTCGCCACCTCAAATGTTTCGATGGCTTCTCTTTCACCTTCCCCCAGACTGTGCAGATAGATCTCCGTCGTGGTCCTGTTCTTATGTCCTAGAATCCTCTGGATGGCACCCGTTGGGACGTTGTTGTTGTCCATGACTGACGCACCTGAATGTCGCAGTGAATGGAAACGGAAGTAGGGCACTTCAGCCTTCCCACACAGTCGCTTCATGATGCCCTTGCGATCCTTGTAGGGTAGACCCGTGCGCGGATTCCAGAACACCCAGGGCTTTGTTCTCTGCTCGTACCTCAGTGACAAAATCTCATACAGCCTCTGAGTCATTGGGATCTTCCTGGGTGACAGCCCCCCGTCTATTTTCCGGGTGTAGAGGACTAGACACTTCTGCTCTAGATTCACATCATCCCATTTCAACCTGTTGATCTCACTCATGCGCCCTAGTGTGTCTCTCAGAGTCTCAAGATAGTCAGGAGTATCAGGATACCGCTTCATCAACCACTTGTCAGATCCAGCTTGGAGGACGATCTTCTCCACATCCTCTGGAGTTGGTATATACCGTACCTGTTTGTCCACTGGGAAGAAATCAATCCCATCAACCGGACTGGTGCTCAACCAATCCTTCTTCTTCCCGAAGTTAAACACTGAGCGCAGATAGCGGATCTCCTTATTTGCGGTGCGTGCTGAAACCTGCTTTTTCCGTCTTCTGACAAACTGCTCGATCATTTCCCTGTTTATCTGCCCACAGTTCAACTCGCCCCACCGCTTGGTCCATCGCCTCGCCATGTATCGAAAGTCACAGTAGTATCTTTGGCTGTTTCGAGCCTCCACATCATCAAGTTTCCGATTCACCAACTCCAAGAAGTTCATGTCGATTGGGGTCTGAGTTCCCTTCTGCGGATTCAGCACCTCCTTCCTTTTTTCTGCTTCGGCCTGTCTGGCCTTGGTTTTGGTTTCGTACCAGGCTTGGGTGTACCTCTCGCCCTTGAGGGTGAAATCGTACCTCCAGCCTTTGCCCTTTATTGAATAAACACTCATAGAGGTCCTCCTTAATCGGGAAAAATAGAGAACCCCCGAGTTTCACGCCGCCTAATTCCTGCCAGTTTTTGTAAACCCAACTCGGGCTTTTATGCAGAAACTGAGCGGCCTCCTCAACAGTCATTATGCCCGCCTGAGAAGCACTGTCAATTTGCGCTTCTGGCATTGGCTCAATGTGAGTTGAGAGGTCCTCTGTTAAAGTCATATTCATACGATCCGTCTTCCTTTGGGGTCTTTGTTCAGACGCCATATCACCCGATGAATCCCTCTGACTTGGACAGAGCCTGTTAAAGTGAAATTGCGTGTCCTCACCCCTTCGGGGCTGCGGGGAAACTCTCTGTCCCAATGATGAGGAAGTTTTATCCCCAAACGATCCTCTGATTTGGTCGGTCCAGTCATCATTGGTCTCGGTTGAGAGGTTTCCAATCCCTCAGAGCCGAGAATCCTAAACTGCCGTGCCAAAGCGGTTTCGCCAAGGGGCAACACCCCCCCATCATTGGAGAAAAGAGTTTCCCGAAGGTCTGCGAAGCAGGCCGGAGCCGGGCGCAAGTGTTCAACTTGGATCAAAGTAATAGGTCTATCCATTGTTGCACCCCGTTTCTTCCCAGCGCCTCTGCTCCTCCCGATAAAAAAGGTACGACTCTCTGATTCCCTCAATTGGCGTGTCACTCAATTCTGAGGTGTCAATCCCCTTGCCTTTCCTATGTTCGCAGGGAGTACCCCCGTGCTCATCCGGTAGGTCCGGTAGAACGCACTGTTCATGCGGGTTTCCGTTATGTTCGGAAGCGGTAGGAATACTGTCTCCTACCGGATCGTTAACCGTACTGAAACCCTTACCATCACTGGATCCTACCGGTTCTACCGTTTCGAGGGTGGGTAAATAGCGAGAGAAGGCGTCTTCAAAGTCTGCCCTTTCGTAGCCCCTTTTTGTGTTTTGATCGAGCCAGAACTGTTTTGGTTTGATGCCAAAGGGGGCCAGTAAGCGCGCGATCTGGTGCTTGGAGATGGGCCATCCCTTGCTGTACCCAGGCCATGGGCGGTCTTCCATTTTTCTAAGCTCGCCTTCGATATATTCGCTGGGAAGTCGGTCCGTGTTCTTTTCATCGAACAAGCCCCGAATATCAGCCAGCAGTTGCACTCTTCTAGAGTTGTCGGCCCCTTCAGAAGGAACTCCAAAGAGAAGTGCAACTTCGCAGGTTCTTTCCGGCCACTTTTCTCCAGCTACCTCTGCAATAACGAGAAGGGGACGCCATTTGTCGCGGGTTCTGTTATGTAACTCTCCGGGAATTTGAGGATCAGCTTCTCGCAGAGCATCAAGGTTATCTTCAGCCCATCTAGCGCACTTTTGCTGAAGGGTTTTCAAGTCTAAGGCCATCTTGTAGGGATCGAACTCCTCGACTTTTTCCTCTTTAGTTTTGCGGTGCATAGTCACCACGATCGAGCGGTCTTTTAAGGTTTCAGGCAGCTGTCCGATTAGAGCAAAGACCTTGGGACACCAAGTTGAAAAGCTCTTCGGTTCGTAATCGTCGCCAACTACCCGGATCACAAAGGCGGTTCCTTTGCGGTTGCCTGAATTAAGAACTCCCTGTAACTCGTTCTTCAAGTGCAGAAAGGTGTCAGCTTCATCGATCAGCAAGGTGGGGCAGTAGGCTTCCACTGTCCTAAAAACGGCTGGAGCGGTGATGTTGGAGGAAAATAAGGGTTTGTCGACTAAGTGTCCAAGAATTTCCAAGGTGGTCGTCTTTCCGCACCCTTTCACCGGAGAACTGATGTTGAGATATGGAGTGTAGTAAACAGCCTCAAAACAGTGGGTATGGAGTACCCATAAAGCGAATGCTTCTGCTGACCCATCTGGTAGTACAAGAAAACGCTTGAAAGTGGCTGTAAGCTCATCCAACAACACCGCTCCATCTACTGGTTTTGCCCACGGTTTAGTTTTCGAGAGGTTAAGTCCATTTGCTTCAGGTGAGGCATCGTCCTTTTTCCGCTCTGGTTCGAAAGCAGCATCCGCCAACTTTGCGGGAGAACGCACACCTATCTCTTTCAACTTGTTAAATACTACTTCTCGGAGGGTCAGCCGCTGGAGCTTATCTGCCCCCTTCAGTATCAACGGTAGTTGCCGTAGGGCGTGTTCAATCTGATCCAGAGTGGAGTCCCCGTTCAGTTTCTCAAAATCTGTGTCGTGCAGGAGATGGGTGATCGGTTTTACCTGACCAGTCACTCCCTCCTTCTTTAATAATTTGTGTTCTGCCATCGGTTCTACCTCGCTATTCAGTCCCTCTTTCGTTAATAGTTATTCCCCCTCCAGCCTCTTAGATCGTATCACATTTCGCCCTTCTTGTCAAGTGTATCTTGTTGAAAACAAAGGAGAACCGTCATTTTCACCCATCTTCGGAAAACTTCGGACATAGGATCGGACATTGCTCGGATAACGGACAGGAAAAAACGTTTTTTGGGGCGTTTTTGGGGCAGAAAAGGGTGGGTGGAAGGGGGGGCTTAAACGGTCTTGTTTAGAAAAGCATCAAGCTCACTTCGCGGTATACCAAGGATTCGGCCGTCCTCATTCGTGTTTGCTCGAATCATTCCTTTTTCGACGTAACGCTTCACAGTTTTCGTGCTTTTGTTAATCTTTTCAGCAAAATCCTTTACAGAAAGGTTCTCTTTCTGTGGGCGGGTCTCTTCTTGGTCGACCTTTTCTTCTTGGTATATTTTTGGTTTTACCTGTCCAAGATCGAACCGGGCTAACTCCAAAGCCTTTTTGATTCCTCTTTTGAGATCGTTGTTAAAATCCTCAGAATCCATGGTCAAATCGGTGCCCCAGCGCGCGCGATCCTCAGCATTCTTGAAGATGATGAACTTCTTCAATTCATTAAGGATCGGGTAATCCTCTCTGTTCAAGTAGCTATCCCGGATCCGGCGCAGTTCCGACTCGTCAAGATCGACGTCGTACGTTTCTATAGACCCAAAGGTGAGGTCCCAACATTGGAACGCTCTCCAGAAATTCTCCTTGAACTCCTCGAACGATGAAGAATCTTTTTTCGCTTCCACAGACATCCACATCAAGTGTAACTTTGTTTCGCCGTCCGGTTAAAGCTGGCCGCTGCTGGGTGCTTTTTTGAAAAATTCAAAAAGTTGTGCGGGACCCATCCCCGTT
>CBDUTA010000007.1:0-26451 GCA_965369785.1 uncultured bacterium | reverse complement strand
ACAATGGATATATCAAGAGAACGGCCTTACACATCTATAAGAGTCAGCGAAGAGGAGGTAAGGGGCGTATCGGTATGTCCACTCGGACTGAAGAAGATGTGATCGATTACCTGTTCGTCGCCTCCACTCACAGTTATATCCTCGTCTTCACCGACAGGGGTAAAGTGCATTGGCTCAAGGTGTACGAGATCCCGGAAGTGGGATCAGCAGGGCGAGGGAAGCCGGTGGGGAATCTTATCAATCTGGACAGGGGAGAGAGAGTTGCCGGCATCATCGCCGTCCAGGACTTCTCCGCTCCCGGTTTTATCGCCATGGTTTCACGCCAGGGTTACATGAAGAAGACAGCTCTGAAGGCTTTTTCTAATCCGCGCTCTACGGGGATCATTGCCTGTGCAGTGAAAGAAGGAGACGAGTTGATTGCCGTAGGAACCACGGCCGGAGACAATGATATCCACCTCTGTTCTCGTAATGGGAAAGCGATTCGCTTTTCGGAAAAAGAAGTTCGAAAGATGGGCCGTACAGCCCGAGGCGTCAAGGGGATAACTCTCAAGGGGGGGGATGTCCTGGTCGGCATGGATATCATCGATGCTGACTCGGAAGCGATCCTGGCCGTAACCCAGAACGGCTATGGTAAGCGGACCCCAGTGAGCGAATACCGACGGCAGGGACGAGGAGGCCAGGGAGTCATCAACATCAAGACGACAAAAAGAAACGGCCCCGTGGTCTCGGCCTTTACCGTGAAGGCCGATGATGAAATTATTATTATCACTGCCAAGGGAAAGATTATCCGCCAACAGGCAGGGCGTATTCGCCAGACGATCTCTCGCGGGGCTCAGGGTGTCAAGCTGATAGATCTCGGGGATGACGACGAGGTGGCTGCCGTGACTCGGGTGCCACAGGAGGAAGATCAAGGGTTCGATGAATAGCAGGCTTCGATGGATTCTCCTCATTCCTCTTTTGCTTTTCGCAGGTGCCGTCTGGCTCTATGTTGAGACGGAAAATGAGGCAAGAGTGCAAATTCTTCGTGCTCAAAAGCAGTGGCGTGAAACAGACTACATGGAAGCTATCAAGATCTATGAGTCCGTCAATCGAAATTACCCCAAAAGCCGGTATGCGGACGGGGCCTTGTTTGAAGTCGGGACCATCTATTACATCAATTTGTATAATGCCGATCGCGCTCTGCACTACTTTCGTCGGCTTGTGACTGAATATCCTAACAGTTCCTTGGCCGCCCAGGCCTATCTGCGCCTAGCCGAGATTCATGAAGTAGAACTGACCGATTTGCCGCAGGCCATCGTTTACTGGAGTCGGATTCTTGCCCTGGATGTTTCGCTGGAGGTTCGTCGGCAGGTCTATTTTGAGAAGGGAGACGCGTACTTCAAATTGAATCAATTTGATGAGGCTTTTCAAAATTTCCAGCTGTTGATGGAGGACGGAAGTAATGATCCATTAGCAGAAAGGGCCCGGGCTCAGGCGGGAATCATTCTGCAAATTCAGAGCCGCTTTGAAGAGTCAGTGGATTACTTCAATCGGGTGTTAGAGGGCCCGGAATGTAACGATTGTCGCCGCACAGCGCGGCTGGGACTCATTGAAAGTTATGAGTTCTTGGGCGAGTTGGCAAAGGCGATCGAGGTAGCCAAAACCATTCCAACTTCCGAATACTCCACCAAAGAAAGGGAAGATTTACTCAAGCGTCTGGAAAACAAGGCAAGGGTTTATGAACCCCAGCGCTTTGCCGGCAGTTGACCGGCAACAGGGGGAGTTCCTTTCCGAAGCGTTTCTATGCATAACTTCTCTTCTGCAGTCATGCCACCTGACAGTGCTGCCTCCTACATTCCTGAGTCTTTGCCCATCCTAACGGCTCGGGCAAGCCGCCGGAGCGCCCTTACCCCGCTTCTTGACGAGAACCTCTGCAGGATCCAGGTTAGCTTGACAGAGCCAGAAAGCGTCCTTTATAGTGTCCATCCGGTTGTTTATTAAGAATAGCCAGGCAAGGAGAGTGAAAAGAGTTGGCTGAAGTTTATGTTCAAGATGGCGAGTCCCTTGAGAGCGCACTGCGGCGTTTCAAGAGAAAGGTGCAGCACGAAGACATTATCAGAGATGCCAAGAGGCATTCCTTCTACTTGAAACCTGGAGAAAAGCGCCGATTGAAGGAAGCACTGGCCAGAAAGCGTGCTCGTAAGAAACGTCGACCCTTCCCAAGGCGAGTGACCTGATTCTATTTTCAGGGCCTTATTGCCTTGCCGCCGAACCTTCCCCGGCAGGCCCCATCAGCAAACATCATCGTATTTATGGAACAAGACAGTTAGTCTCGATTAATGCACCTGACCGCCTTGAAGTGGCCTAAGACATCAATCTTCTCGACGCTCTCCACATCAAGGCCTGTCTGTTCCATCAACTCGTTCAGGTTCAGGCCCGTGTTAAAGCCCAATCGGTAAAAGAAAGGAGAGAGATGTCTCTCGATAAAGCCGATGACGGGAATTTTGCACTCGAAGTGATTGAGGAAGACCAGATAACCTCCAGGTCGGCACACTCGTTTCATTTCCAAAACTACTTTGACGGGATCCTGCACGGTGGAAATGAAGTAAGCCGCCAGGATTCGATCAAAGCTGTTATCGGGAAATGCCAGGTGGGTGGCGTCCATTTTAAAGAGCTGGACGTTATGAATGCCCAGTGAATGAAGCCGCTTCCGGGTTTGGCTCAGCATTTTCTGGGAGAAGTCGATAGCGGTAATTTCGATATTCCTGGGCAGCAGAGGGAGGGCCAGACCGGTTCCCACTCCTACTTCCAGAAGTTGGGCCTCTGGGAATAGATCAAGATACTCCGGTGCCAATTTTCTTCCATGGTTAAAAACCTTGAGGCCGTAGATCAGGTCGTAGAAAGGCGAGACCCGATTGTAGAGTTTCTCGACATATTCAACACTCACAGATCTCTCCTCCTAACTTGTGAGCCGGGATGATGCATAAATTCTCTACTGCAGCGCGACCCGCTAGCGGGTGCCCTCGGCCTCCTCAACGTACTGCAGAGAGTACCTTTGCGGGGGCCTCGGTCGCCGCCCGTCTTGCCAGGTCGGCGTTTTCGCCACCTCGTGACGAGAACCTATGCATCACCCCGGCTACCGACAACCTATTTTAACATCTTTATTTCATAACCTTAAAGCGAACCAGGACATAAGTGTCTCGCTCCAAAAATCCGGTGAGGTTTGCGGAGAACGACCGAGAAGCCACTACCTTTCCCCGTCACCCTTCGGGTTGATGGGGTGGCAGGAGATCTCGGTTTCGCCGATGTCCCTGCATCACCTCCTCTTTGTTCCGTGACCTCGCCTGGCAAGTCCTATGAGCAAACGCTATTATCCTTATGGAGCGAGGTACCCATTGAAACGAACGGGCGCTGTGGGCGTATACTAACCTGACGGCGGAACCCTTTATGGATTGAGGCATTTATGCGATATCGGTGGATTTTACTGGTGCCCATTGTCCTGTTATGGACTGTGCACAGTTCATGTTCCAGCAGCGACGTTACTCAAACGGGAAGCAATCCGGGACGAAGTGGTCGAGGGCGCCCTGGCGGGGGCAGGACAGTAGAGACCCGGGCCATCAGTATCCGAGCATACCGGGCCAAGAAGGAGCCCATTTCTACCTATATTGTTTCCAATACCACCCTGGAAGCGATTCGAAAGGTCACCGTATTCGCCAGACTCAATGCCATTATTGAGGAAATCAGGGTTGAGGAGGGAGCCGCTGTCCGCCAGGGGCAGGTTCTTCTTCGTCTCGAGGATCGCGAAGTCCGAAACGAGTACGAGCAGGCAAGCATAGCCGTTGACGAAGCGAAGTTGGGAATTCAACAGGGGGAGATTAGAGTGCAATTCTCTGTTGTCAACTACGAAAGAGCACTGGACCTTTTTCAGCAGAACCTGATCAGCAAGCAGGAATTTGACCAGGTGTTTTTGACCAACCGCACTGAAACCGTGGCTTTAGAGGCGGCGGGGCAACAATTAGAAGCAGCACAAGCTCGTTTGAGAGCTGCCACCATTCAGCTGGAATACACCGAGATTCCCTCACCCATTGATGGTGTCATCACGGAACGACTCGTTGAAGTGGGGGATCGAGTCAACAGCAATGATGAAGTCTTTAGCGTCGAGGAGTTTCCTCCTCTGTGGGCACGTATTTTCGTTCCCGAGCGAGATTTGCCTCAGCTCAAAGTCGCACAAAGGGCTCAAGTTCGGGTCGACACCTTTCCCGATCAGAATTTTGAAGCTGCCATTAAGATGATTAACCCCACCGTTGATGCCACCTCCGGAACCGTGAAGGTGACGCTTGAAATGAAGCGAACGGACCAACTGCGACCGGGCATGTTTGGAACGGTCTACATTGCCACTGAGACGCGCCCAGAAGCGATTGTGATTCCCAAGAAGGCCGTTTTACGTGAGCGTGATGAAAACCGTATTTTTGTCATCACCGCCGAGAACTTAGTGGAAAAGCGTGATGTCGTCCTTGGATTTAGTGAGGAAGACCGGGTGGAAGTTCTGGAAGGGATCCAAGAGGGAGAAGACGTCGTTACGGTAGGCTATGAGGGCCTGTCCGATGGCTACGCTGTCAATATAATCTCCTGGGAGGGAGAATCGCCGGAGCAAGCCTCTTCTGTCTCTGCCGTCTCAGAATCCGGCTCTCCTCTTCCCAGCTCTGATCGCGCTGAGAGTCTGGGGCGTCAACAAGGCGGCGGCTCGGCCCAGCCAGGGAGACAGAGAAGAGGGAGCCCTGCAGGTCGTGGCTCGGGCGGCCAAGGAATGTCCCCTGAAATGGTTGAAAGATTTATGGATCGGCTGATGGAAAACCCTGAGGTCAAGGAGGAGTATGAAGCACGATTAGCCCAGGACCCGGAACTTGTCACAGATCCTGAAAAGAAAAGAGCCTTCGCTCAGGAAATGATGCGGCAATACAGGGGAGATTTCCGGCGGCAATGAAGATCGTCGGGTTTTCCATTCGTCGCCCCGTTACGGTGACGATGCTCTTTGTCGCCATTGCCGTTTTTGGCGGCGTCTCCTACGGCAGGCTGGCTCTGAATCTCCTGCCTGAAATCTCCTATCCCACCCTCACCATTCGTACCCACTACGAAGGCACCGCGCCAGCGGAGGTCGAGAACCTGATCACGGAAACGGTCGAGAATGCCGTCAGCGTAGCCAATGATGTGATTCGCGTCAGTTCCATCTCCAGGCCTGAGGTTTCCGACGTCATTTTGGAATTCAGCTGGAGAACCAACATGGATTTTGCGGCGCTGGATGTCCGGGAGAAACTGGATGTCTTGCAGTTGCCGTTGGATGCCGATAAGCCTATTCTTCTGCGTTACGATCCTTCCACGGACCCTATTATGAGGGTCAGTGTGTCCGGTTCCTCTGATCTCTCGGGAATTCGATATCTCTGTGAGGAATTCATAAAGTCTGACTTGGAAAGCATTGATGGTGTGGCAGCTGTCCGAGTCTCGGGAGGATTCGAAGAGGAGATCCACGTCGATCTGGATGAGCAGAAACTTGCTTCGCTTGAGGTGTCCATTCAGGAAGTGACCAGCCGACTGGGTCAGGAAAACATCAATCTGACCGGAGGAACCCTCCAGGAAGGGGAAAGCAAGTATCTGGTTCGAACTCTCAACGAGTTTCAAGATGTCGAGGAAATCAACGAAGTTATTGTGGCCCAGAAAAACGGTATTCCTATTCGTCTTGCCGACTTGGGCTCTGTGTACTCCGGCTATAAAGAACGTAAGGTGATCACTCGGATCAACGGTGAGGAAAGTGTTGAGATCGCCGTTTTCAAGGCAGCCGATGCCAACACCGTGACGGCTGCCGCTCAGGTTCGAACTCGGCTGGAAGAGCTGGAACAGGAGTACAGCGGGAAAAGGGTACCGCTGGATTTCGAAGTCGTGTTTGACCAATCCCGATTTATCGAACGCTCCATCGATGAAGTTCTCAACACCGCTATCATTGGTGGCATCATGGCCATTATTGTCCTGTTTCTCTTCTTGCGGAGTGTCAAGAGCACACTGATTATCGCCCTCTCCATACCTATTTCCATAGTGGCCACCTTCTTTCTGATGTATGGGGCCAACATTTCCCTCAACATCATGTCGTTGAGTGGACTGGCACTGGGCATCGGAATGCTGGTGGATAACTCCATTGTGGTACTTGAGGCCATTTATCGTTATCGAACCAAGGGGCACAGCGCACGTGAAGCGGCCGACCTTGGAGCCAGTGAGGTAGGACATGCCGTTGTTGCCAGCACCATGACGACGGTCTGCGTGTTTGCACCGATTGTCTTTGTTGAGGGAATAGCCGGTCAGCTTTTCTCAGATCAGGCATTGACGGTCACCTTCTCTCTGGTGGCCTCCCTGGTCGTTGCCATCATGCTCATCCCCATGCTGGCCAGTCTGGGCCAAGGTGGTGGCGAGAACACACAGGGAGAAGCACCCAAGAAGGTCAGAGAGTTCTTCCTGGTGCGTCCCTACTCCTGGTTTCTCGCCTATGCCCTACGCCAACGGCTGGTCTTTCTGGGTGTGGCCGTGGTGTTGTTTGCAGCCTCCCTCAGTCTGTTGACGGGTTTGGGGGCGGAGCTCATTCCTGAAATCAGTCAGGGTGAGTTTTTCGTTGATTTGCAACTTCCTCCCGGCACCCCGGTAGAACAGACCTCGCTAAGATTGGAGGAAGTGGAGGCGGTCATCCGACAAGAGCAAGGAGTGGCGAGGTACTACACAATCGTGGGATCGGGAAATCAAACGGGAGCATCGGCGGTGGAGGAGAGGGAGCATATTGGGCAGATCCTGGTTGCTCTAGGCCCGGACATGCTTCACGAGAAGGAAACCGTAGTTCTGGAAGGGCTGAGGGAGCGCTTCCGAGATTTTCCCGGCCTGGATTACAAATTCTCCCGCCCTGCTCTGTTCAGCTTTAAGCAGCCCATAGAGGTGATCGTGCAGGGCTACAATCTGCTGGCTTTAAAAACCTACGCCGATCGAATCCGGGAACGGCTTGCCCAAATCCCGGGACTGAGAGATCTCAAGGCCAGTACCGACGGTGGAAATCCTGAGGTGCAGATCCATTTTGATCGGCAAAAGCTGGCCAACTATGGACTCAACATCAACCAGGCTGCGGGCTTGCTTCGCAATAAGGTTCAGGGCGATATCGCGACTGAGTTGAACGAGCTTGACCGGAAGATTGACATCCGGGTTCGAGTCCTGGAAGAAGATCGCAGTTCTCTGTTTGATTTAAAAAATCTTACTTTGGATGTGCCCAACCGCAGGCCCATTCATTTGTCCGCCGTAGCCGAAGTCGTGTTGGAAGAGGGACCTACTGAGATTCGGCGCATCGGACCTCAACGCGTTGCTTTGATCTCGGCAAACATTGTCGATCGGGATTTACAGAGCGTGGTAAGTGAAATTGATCTGGCCCTGCAGGAGTTTGATCTTCCACCCGATATGTTCGCCTATGTAGGAGGGCAGAGCGAGGAGCGGGCGGTGGCCTTTGAAAGCATGCAGTTCGCCATCCTGCTGGCTGTTTTCCTGGTCTATCTGGTCATGGCCTCTCAATTTGAGTCCCTGGTTCAGCCCTTCATCATCATGTTCGCCATACCCTTTGCGCTCATCGGGGTGGCTTTGGCTCTCTATCTAACGGGGTTGGTGCTCAGCGTAGTGGTTTTGATCGGAGCTGTGATCCTGGCGGGAATCGTTGTCAACAACTCAATCGTCCTGATAGACTTTACCAATCAACTTAGAGGACAGGGCAAAGACAAATTTCAAGCCATCCAGGAGGCCTGTGCGGTGCGTCTGCGGCCTATTTTGATGACCACCAGCACCACCGTCCTTGGATTGATCCCCATGGCGGTGAGCCTGGGTGAAGGCTCTGAACTCAGGGCTCCTCTGGCCGTTACCGTGATCGGGGGTCTGATGACTTCCACATTGCTGACGCTGGCCTTGGTTCCCGTTCTTTACACTTTGATGACCAGGGAGAAACGACCGTGAATCTCTCAAAATTTTCAGTCCTTCGGCCCATAAGTGTTTTGATGGTGACGATTTCGGTTCTCGTTTTGGGTTACCTGTCGTTGCAGCGGTTACCTCTTAAACATATGCCAGAGTTTTCCAGCGCGAATCTGGTCGTGAACGTCGACTACCCCTCCTCTTCCCCTGAAGAAGTGGAACGCAACATCACCCGGCCCCTGGAAGAGGTTCTCAGCACCCTGGATAATCTGGAAGGCATCAGCTCCACTTCATCGGGCAGCAGAGCGAACCTGCGGCTCGAGTTCCAGCATGGCACGGATATGGATCTGATGTTTCTGGAGATCAGGGATCGGATTGATCAGGTCAGAAACAGGTTGCCCACTGATGTTGAACGGGTGGCCATCCGGAGATGGCATGACAGCGACCAGCCCGTGTTGCGGTTTTCCCTTGGCTGGAGCGGGGACCAAAACGAGCTTTACCAAGTTGTGGAAGAAATCCTGCGTCGGCGATTGGAAAGGATCGATGGTGTGGCCAATGTAGAGGTTAGAGGCATGGACACCAAGCAAATCATCATCGATCTCGATCAGGGTTTATTGCAAGCCTATGGCATTGACCTCTTTAATCTGAATCAGGCCCTTCGTAGCAATAACGTCAATGTAGCCGGCGGCTACATCATGGATGGAGGGAAAAAGTATAGCCTGCGAACCGTCGGAGAATTCCAGTCCCCACAGGATATTGCCGACCTGCCCCTGAAGGGAGGTCTCTTGACGCTAGCCGATGTGGGTCAGGTGCAATACGCATATCCTGAAAAGACTTCTTTTTCCCGGCTCAATAGCATTGATGCCGTTAATTTTGATGTATACAAGGCCTCCACGGCTAATATCGTCAGCGTGGCCCAATTGCTGAAGGAGGAATTGGAGAAGATCCAGCAGCTTCCGCAATTGGAGGGGCAGCTGTCGGTAAAGATTTTTCGGGATCAGTCTGAAGATATTACCAAGAGTTTGAACGATCTCAAGGTAGCCGGGATCTACGGAGGAGTTTTGGCCATGGGAGTGCTCTTCTTCTTCTTGGGGAAGTTTCGCAGCACCCTCATCATTTCCATTGCCATTCCAGTGTCCATCATTTTCACGTTCGCTTTCATGTATTTACTCCGGGTCTTTGCCGGTTCCGACATCAGCCTGAACGTCGTTTCTTTAATGGGGCTCATGGTTGCCGTAGGGATGCTGGTGGATAGCAGCGTGGTGGTGCTGGAGAATATCTTTCGCCATAAGCAGGAGAAAGGGCTCGAGGCACGGGAGGCTGCCATCTCGGGCAGCCGGGAAGTGGGATTGGCCGTGCTTGCCTCCACAGCTACCACCGTCGTGGTGTTTATCAGCTTTATCTTTGTTCCTGGCTCCCAGATGGGTCGGTTCATGCGGGACTTCGGTCTGGCCATCGGAGTGGCCCTGACCTCTGCCTTGCTTGTGGCACTCACCTTAGTGCCCATGCTGGCGAGTCACATGTTTACCGGCGAGGAGAAACCCAAGCAGAGAATGATCGTTTGGGTCACCGAGGTGTACGGAGCTCTCATGGGCTGGCTGCTGCGTCGGCGCTTTGTGGCTCTGATCGTGATGGCAGTACTCGGGTTTTCCTCCTATACGCTGTTCAATTCCATTGATCGGGAGATGTTTCCCAGAGTGGCTCAGCGAAACCTTCGAGTGAGCGTGACCATGGAGCGCTCCTTTTCAGCTGAAGACATGATTGCGCTATTCGGGGATGTGGAAACGAGATTTCTGGATCGCAAGGATGAGCTAGACATTACCGCCATTTCCAGTAATTTTAATAACCGAACAACTAACCGGGGACAGTACCGGGGGAGTATGACCCTCTTCTTGAAAGAGGAGGGGAACATCAAAGAAGTGTCGGTGGTGCGGGAAGAGATCCGACAGATGTTTCCTGAGGTCCCTGGAGCTGAATTCACTTTCGGGCGAATGATGCACATGGGAGGTGGCGAAATGGGCGTGAGTATCGAGCTCAGGGGGGATGAGCCTGCCGTCCTGTCCATGTATGCAGAGGAAATGATGTCGATCCTTTCGACGTTCCCGGAACTCACCGATATCGAAAGTTCGCTTGAAACAGGAGAAGAAGAGGTCCATTTGACGGTGGACCGGAAGAAGACGGAAAAATTTGGCATTTCACCGCAACTGGTGGCTCGGACCGTTGCTTCGGCTTTGAGCACCCGTGCTGTGACTCGATACAAGAGCGATGAGGGTGAGATCGATGTCCTACTACAGCTCCAGGGTGAGGATGAGTTGAGTCTCCGGGAGCTGCAGAATCTCCAATTCGAAAATCGCGATGGGGAGATGATTCCCTTGTATGCGGTTGTGGATTATCAGTATGAGAAAGGCCCCTTGTCGATCCGGAGGGATGACCGTAAAGGAGTACTGCAGATCACAGCCAATGCAGAGCGGGGCGGCGGAATGTTTCTGAACCAAATCATCCAGGATCGGTTGGCGAGCGAACTTCAGCTTCCGGCTGGATATTCCTTCAGCTTCGGCCGGCAGTGGGCCCGCTTTCAGGAGAGTCAGCAGCAGAGCTTCTTCGGCATCATTTTGGCCCTTGTTCTCATGTATATTATTATGGCCGCCCTTTTCGAGAGTTTTATCCATCCACTGACGATTCTTTTTACTGTTCCCTTTTCCATCATTGGAGTGGCCGCCCTCTTTTATGCAACGGGAACGACACTCAACGCAATGGCCTATCTGGGCATCCTGGTTCTCTTTGGGTTGGTCGTCAACAATGGGATCATCCTGGTGGATCACATCAATATTCTAAGAGGAGAAGGGCTTCCCCGCAGTGAGGCCATTCGCCAGGGGGGAATGGATCGGCTTCGCCCCATTCTTATGACAGCGATCACCTCTATATTCGGTCTCTTACCTTTAACGCTTCCAGCTCTTTTGCCGGAATATTTTCCGGCCGTGCGGGGGCGTTCCCAGATGTGGACTCCCGTGAGTCTGGCCGTACTGGGCGGGCTCACCACCTCGACCTTCCTCACCCTCATCATTCTACCCACGGTCTATTCTTATATGGATGATGTCAGTCGGGGGTGTCAGCGAGCGATCGGCGCCATCGCCAATCTATCGACAGGCCGCCGCCGTAGAGGTGAGCCGGTGGCTCGCTAGAAGCGTCTGTCAAAACGCAGTCAGAGCCGCTGACCCGTCTGTAAGTGGTTTCCATTCCAAAAACCCCTCAGCTGAAGTGGTCCTCAACCATCCGCTGAGCCGCAAAGGTGGCCACTGTGGCAATGGCCATGGCCAGGCTGCCGATGGAAGTGCGGGGTAACACGCTCCCATCGCAGATGAACAGGTTTTCCACATCGTGACACTGAAAACGGCTGTCCACTACGGAGGTCTTGGGATCCACCCCCGCACGGCAGGTGGAGGCCAGGTGAGGAGTCAGGATGTTCTCGAGCAGTACCTCGGGAGGAGTCCAGCGAGCAGCGCCCATGTCGCGCAGGATATCGATGCCGATCTCGATCCCTTCTTTGAGTCGACTGAGGACTGCGGGGTGATCCGTCTCGTAGACGAGTCGTCCCTCCTCGTCCAGGTGGCCCTCGGCTTCCTTGGGCGTGGTCCACAGGACCACCCGGCCCAGGCTCCTTCGGCCTATGTCCGCGAACCGCTTCAGATCGGGTCCGAACTCAGGGGCGAATTCGTTGGTGACGGCTTGGTCAGGAAGCGCCAGGCCACCCATGCCGCTGTCCTGAACGAAGAGGGCATCGTGTCCATATTCGTTCATCCGGTGCAGGAAGTAGCTTCCCGCATTCCAGCCTCGCGCGCCATCTTTGATGGGATCGGGAAAAAGCGCCCAAATATAGTTTTCCGGGTGGCAGTGAGCGCGTCTCCCCACGTTGGGGCTTTCAATCACGGTTTGTCCGCCCAGCAGATCTGTGGGGCCCACACCCGATTTCCAAAGGAGCAGGGGGGTTTGAACCGCACCACAGGAGAGAAGAATCTTCTCACCCTGGAGAATGTTTTCCCTTCCCTCCTGCCGATAGACGACTGCCGTGGCTTTTCTTCCGTCAAAGAGAAGCCGTTGGGCCATGGCATCGGGAATGATCTTGACACCATTCCTTTCAGCGCTGGGAACATGGGTCAGCAGGGTGCTCATCTTGGCGTCGTACTTGCACATGTTGCTGGACAGGCAGTAGCCGCAGCCAATGCAGTTCTTCTTGGCACCTTCATAGGGCTGGACGTCGTAGCCCAAAGAACGGGCCGCCTCTCGAAACTTTCTTTGCCCGTCACTTAAGAATTCGTCCGGATCGGCGTGAACGTTAAACACCCGCCTGACTTCATCGGCAGCCTGTTTGACGTTTCCTTCCGTCCAATCCACACCCGTGGTGTATTCCCAGTTGGCATAGTCGGCGGAGAAGGGCAGGTGGCTTTGGGCGCCGAAGGTGACGGAACTTCCTCCCAGTACCATGCTCCCCCCGCGCAGGGTGTAGCGCCCACTTCCCCTAAATTCGGCGCTCACGTTGGTGAACATGCGCCGCCGCAAAGGGATGCCATAGCCGTGTCGAGGGTCTCCTCGAAAATAAGGGCCAGCTTCCACCAAAGCAATGCGCAGCTTTTCTCCGCTTCGAGGATGGACACCGTTTTCAGCGATACGAGCAGCCAGAATACAGCCCGCTGTGCCGCCGCCCACAACGATCAGGTCGTAGATGCTTTCCTGAGCCATGGTTCTTTTTCAAAAGTAAGATACGAAGGTCCGGCCACAAAGGCAAGATGCCATACGATATAAGCAAAAGCCGCTCTGAGAGCGGCCACTACAAGCCCGGGTGATGCCTAGGTTCTTGTTGCTGCAGTAGAGAGAGAATGCATCATCCGGCTTAAGACTTACGCCCCTTCACCGTGTGCAGCTTCATGAGGCTGGTGTGACCCTTTTCGACGATGGGAGCACCGGTCAGAATGATCAGGTCGTCGCCTTTCTCTACCCACCCCTGTCGAAGGAGAAGTTTCTCCACAGCTTCAATCAACTGATCAACATTACCGATTTCGTGCATGAGCGCGGGGCGAACTCCCCAATAAAGAGCCATTCGATTCAAGATGTCCGGGTTGGGAGTGAAGCTCAAAATGTCGGTCGAAGGTCGGCACTTGGAGATCAGGCGAGCGGTGGAACCGGTTTGCGTAAAGGCCACGATGGCACGGGCCTTGATGGATCGGGAGACGTGGAAGGCGGCGTCACAAACGGCTTCCGGAAAGGAAAGAGGATTGGATTCTTGAAATCGGTCGATATAGGATCCACGTTCCATCTTTTCAGCCTCGTTAATGATCTTGGTCATCATGGAAACCGACTCCACAGGGTAAAGGCCTCTTGCAGTCTCAGCAGACAGCATGACGGCGTCGGTTCCATCCAGTACGGCGTTGGCCACGTCGGAGGCCTCGGCCCGTGTCGGCCGTGGGTTGCGGATCATCGATTCCAGCATTTGGGTGGCGGTGATGACTAATTTTCCTCTCTTGTTGGCTTCGGCAATGATGTGTTTTTGAATCACAGGCACTTTCTCCGGAGCCATTTCCACCCCAAGGTCACCGCGGGCCACCATCACCCCCTCACAGACATCCATAATGGCATCCAGGTTTTCGATGGCCATCGGTTTTTCCAGTTTGGCGATCACCGGCGTGTCCCGGTTCTTTTGGGCAAGCCTTTTCTTCAACTTGAGGATATCCTCGGGTCTTCGAATGAAAGACAGGGCCAGGTAATCGATCTGCTGCTCGGCTCCGAAGTCCAGGTCTCGTAAATCTTTTTCGGTCAGCGCCGAGGCCGAAATCTTCACCTTGGGCAGATTGATGCCCTGGTTCTCGGCCAGGGTTCCGCCGGCGAGCACTTCACACTCCACGTCATGATGGCTGGTGGTGAGCACCCGAAGCTCAAGGAGACCATCGGAAAGGAGAAGCCGATCTCCCGGGCGAAGGTCCTGAGGCAGAGCCTGATAAGACGTCGAGACCCTTTCGCTGTTCCCGACAAGGGCCTGGGTGGTGAGAACAAAGTGTTGACCGGTGGTCAGTTCGACTGATGATCCCTCTTCCAACGGACCCGTTCGAATCTTCAATCCCTGAAGATCCTGCATGATGGCGACGGGCTTCTTGAGCAGCCTGGAGGCCTCACGAATATGGAGAATCGTCTTTCCATGCGATTCGTGATCACCGTGAGAGAAGTTGAGCCGGGCCACATCCATTCCAGCCTCCACCAGTTTGGCTAGCATTTCCGGGGATTGGCTGGCAGGACCGATGGTGGCAACAATTTTTGCTCTTCGCATAGATCAAAGGTTTAGGTTACCATAGCCGGGATTATGCATGAATTTTTTACTGCAGTGCCGCAATCATCCGGCGTGCGCTGCGCACCGACTGTGTTGTGCGACCCGCCAAGCGGGTGCCCTCGCAACGCCTTGTCATCGCAACGCCTGCGGCACTTCGTCACGAAAACCTATGTATAATCCCGGCCAGAGCGCCGAGGGGACTGATTTTCACTGGCGTCTGAGTTCAGGGAGAGTTACCCGTATTCGAGACACTGAGAGGCAGAGGAGTTAGGCCTGGCGGGCCAGGAAGATAGCCCGGGTTATGCATAATCCGGGCTAAGGACCCAACAAGGAAGGGGATCGCATGAGTGACAAAGAATCGGTAGAAGTGAGCGAAGCGGAAATCGCGGTGCACTGGCAGGAGGAGGAATATTTACATCCTTCAGCCACATTTATTGCTCAGGCAAACATGACCGATCCGGAGATCTATGAGCGGTTCAGCCTGGATCGTTTTCCGGAATGCTACAAGGAATATGCCGATCTTCTCAGCTGGTACCAATATTGGCACACCACGCTGGATACGAGCGATGCTCCCTGCTGGAAGTGGTTTGTGGGGGGCAAGATCAATGCCTGCTACAATTGTGTCGATCGACACCTCAAGAAGTACAAGAACAAGGCGGCCTTTATTTATGTGCCGGAACCCGAGGATGAGCCGCATGTGACCCTCACTTTTCAGGAACTCTATGTGAAGGTCAATGAGCTGTCTGCACTTCTCAGAGACTTTGCCGGACTGAAGGCAGGGGATCGAGTCACACTGCACATGCCGATGGTTCCCGAACTCCCCATTACCATGCTTGCCTGTGCCCGACTGGGTCTCATCCACTCTGAGGTCTATGGAGGGTTCAGTGGAAAAGCCTGCGGCGAGAGGATCGCCGACTCTGGAAGCCGCGTCCTGATCACCATCGATAGCTACTATCGTTCGGGTAAGTTGCTGGATCACAAGAAAAACGCCGATATTGCCGTGAAGGTGTCCGAGGAGGAGGGTCAAGGTGTCGAAAAGGTTCTGGTTTGGAGACGCTACCCCGGGAAATACTCCTCTGAGTCCCCGATGGTTGAAGGGCGCGACTATTTTGCGGACGAAGTGTTGAAGGACTATGCGGGAAGTCGAGTCGACCCTGTCCCCATGCCTGCGGAGGATCCGCTATTTGTGATGTACACGAGCGGGACAACGGGTAAGCCCAAGGGCTGTCAACACAGCATCGGAGGTTATCTGGCCTATGTGACCGGTACCTCCAAGTATTTTCAGGACATCCATCCGGAAGATGTTTATTGGTGCATGGCCGACATCGGTTGGATTACGGGCCATTCCTATATTGTTTATGGCCCGCTGGCCCTGGCGGCCACCGGTGTGTTGTACGAAGGGGTTCCCACCTATCCTGATGCAGGGAGGGCCTGGAGAATCGCTGAGGCGTTGGATGTTAATATCTTCCACACCGCCCCCACCACCATCCGGATGCTCCGAAAAGCGGGTCCTGATGAGCCACCCAAGTACAACTACCACTTCAAGCACATGACAACGGTGGGAGAACCCATCGAACCCGAGGTATGGAAGTGGTATCACAAGGTTGTCGGGAAGGGCGAAGCGGTCATTGTCGACACCTGGTGGCAAACAGAAACAGGGGGTTTTCTGTGCAGCACCATGCCCGCTCTTCAGGGCATGAAACCGGGAAGCGCCGGCCCCAGCGTGCCGGGCATCCACCCCGTTATTTATGATGAAGATGGCGAGGAAATTGAAGGAGGATCCGGTGTAGCCGGAAATATCTGTATTAGAAACCCCTGGCCCGGAGCCTTTCAGACCATATGGGGAGATCGTCAACGGTATGTTTCAACTTATTACGCCAAGTATTGCAAAGATGAAAAGAGCAAGAAGTGGCAGGACTGGCCCTATTTCACCGGCGATGCCGCCATGCAGGCGGAAGATGGATACTTTCGTATCCTGGGTAGGATCGATGATGTGATCAATGTCGCCGGGCACCGGTTGGGCACCAAGGAACTGGAATCCGCCTGTCTGACCGTCTCCGCCGTTGCCGAGGCTTCGGTCGTCCCTCTGGCCGATGAAATCAAGGGTCGAGTCCCCGATATTTATATCTCCCTGAAGCCGGGGGAGAAGGGCGGAAAAGAGATCGAGGCGGCGGTGACCCAGGTGATTGAGACCGCCATTGGCAAGATCGCCCGGCCCAAACACGTGTACATCGTGCCCGATATGCCGAAGACGCGTTCCGGAAAGATTATGCGCCGGGTGCTGGCAGCGATTTCCAACGGAAGCGACGTGGGTGATGTCACCACTCTTGCCAACCCGGAGATCGTGGAACTTATTCGGAAAATGGTCCAGGGCAGCTGAGCCCGCCGGAGTCCCTACTCGAACGCCGAGATCCCAGTGATGCTCTGGCCAAGAATCAGGGTATGAATATCGTGGGTCCCCTCGTAGGTGGATACCGTCTCTAGGTTGGCCAGGTGACGAAAGACGGGATAGTCGCTTAGAATTCCGTTGGCTCCCAGGATGTCTCGAGCCATTCGGGCCGTCTCCAGGGCCATAGCCACGTTGTTGCGCTTGGCCATGGAGATTTGGTCATGGCGGGCCTGACTTGCTTCTTTGAGCTGCCCCAGACGATAAACCAACAGTTGAGCCTTGGTGATTTCGGTGAGGATGTGTACCAGTTTGTTCTGAACCAATTGGTGAGAAGCAATGGGTTTGCCGCCGAACTGCTTGCGCTCCAGGGACCACCGCCTTGCCGTGTAGTAACAAGCCTGGGCGCTACCCACGGCCCCCCAGGCAATACCGTAGCGAGCCTGGTTGAGACACAGGAGCGCTTGTTTCAAACTTTTGGTCTCAGGGAGCAGATTGGACTCCGGCACCCGGCAGTTGTCAAAGACCAACTCCGAGGTGACCGAGGCCCGCAATGAGTGCTTGTTGTGATAGTCGTGGGTGGCAAAGCCCGGAGTCCCCTTTTCCACCAGGAAGCCGCGAATGTGGTCGTCCTGGCAGCGAGCCCACACCACCGCGATATCGGCAATACTTCCGTTGGTGATCCAGGCCTTGGAACCATTGAGGACGTATTCGTTTCCCTCTTTGCGAGCCTGAGTCCTGAGTCCGGCAGGATTGGAGCCGGAGTCGGGTTCGGTCAATCCAAAACAACCAATGGCTGATCCCGACTGAAGTTGGGGAAGCCATTTCTCCTTCTGCTCGTCGCTCCCAAAGCTATGGATCGGATACATGACCAAAGCACTCTGGACCGATACGAAGCTGCGCACTCCGCTATCCCCCCGCTCCAGTTCCTGCATGATGAGCCCGTAAGCAATGCTGTTCAAATCCGCACATCCGTAACCCTCCAGATTGGCCCCAAAGTAACCCAGTTTGCCCATCGGCTTGATCAATTCCGATGGGAAGGTTCCCTTCATGTAGTGGTCTTCTATAATTGGAATGACCTGGTCTTCCACGAAGGAGCGAACGCTGTCCCGTGCCAGCCTTTCCTCATTACTGAGGAGATCTTCAAGTCCCAGGAAATCCACGCCTTCGAATGCCATGACCCTGAAATATAGCACAGAAGGGAAGGGTCAGTGTTTGCAAGAAAATATGTTATAAAGGGGCAATGATCATGGGCTTGACGGGACCCAACGCATCGGGCAAGGGAGAGGTTGTTGAATTTCTCAAATGCAAGGGTTTTTACCCCTACTCCCTATCGGACGTGATTCGTGAAGAAGTGCGCAGGCGGGGGTTGGAGATCACCCGTGAGAGATTGATTGAAGTAGGAAGAGAATTGCGTTGTGAGGGGGGAAACGGCGTTCTGGCTCAGCGTATCCTGCCACAGATCGAGGAGGATAAAAATTATGTGGTGGACTCCTTCCGGCATCCGGAGGAGATAAAGGCCTTCAGGACCCGTCCCGACTTTTACCTGGTCCTGATACAGGCCGACCCTGAAGTGCGTTTTGCAAGAATTCGCGAACGGAAGCGGGAGAGTGATGCTACAACGCTGGAAGAATTCTTGGACCTGGAGAAACGGGAAAAATCCAGCAAGGACTCCTACGGACAGCAACTTGCAGCCTGTGAAGCGGAGGCTGACTTCAAGATCACCAATAACCGTTCGCTATCTGAACTCACCGATCAGATAGCGGAACTGTTACCGCAGTTGATGGGTAATCTGGTCCGTCCGAGTTGGGATGAGTATTTCATGAAATTGGCTAAGGTTGCGTCGCTGCGCAGTAATTGTGTGAAGCGAAAAGTCGCCGCTATAATCGTCCGCGATAAGAGAGTCATTTCCACTGGCTATAACGGAACTCCACGAGGAACTAAGAATTGCTATGAAGGTGGTTGTCCGCGCTGTAACAACCTCGCTGACAGCGGCACGCTCCTGGAGGAGTGCCTCTGTTCCCATGGTGAAGAGAATGCCATCACCCAGGCTGCCTATCATGGTATGAGCGTCAAGGACGGGATTTTATACTCAACCTTTGCGCCCTGTTTGACGTGTACGAAGATGATCATCAATGCGGGCCTTCTAGAGGTCGTTTACAACCTGGATTACCCCCTGAACGAAACGTCTTTTAAGTTGTTCCAAGAAGCAGGGGTGATTATTCGGCAACATCGAGTGGAGTAACAGGCGGGGCGTGAGAACCGCACCTCGGCGTCAGGGGTCACTTCCATGCTGGGTCTTGTTTCGCTTTTCTTTTTCACTATGGCGACTGGAGGATTCCTTCTTTTCATGGTCAAGTACCCCCATGGCTCGGAGATTCGAATGTGGGGGATTCGGCTGAGCTATGCTTTTGGTTTTTTCGGGGTACTGGCCTGGAGGTTCTACCGAGGCTCGTTCAGCGAACTCTCCCTGCTTACCGTTTCTGCTTTGTTGGTTTCCCTGGTCGCCTTTGAACTCTCCACGAAGTACCTGGATTAGCCGCGGAACCTGCCAACAGCTTGATCGATCGAGGATGCCCACAGGCTAAAGCCTGTGGCTCTGACAGAGTCACGGAAATCAGTCAGAGCCGTGGGCTAGAGCTTGCAACGGGACAGCTCATCCAGAAAGTAGGCGGAGCTCTTGATTCCGGCGTAGAAGTTATCCAGGTTCAATTTTTCGTTGGGGGCGTGGGCGTTTTCATCCGGCAGACCGATACCCATAAGTACGCTGGGGATGTTGAGGAGTTCGGCAAAAGTTGCCACTACCGGGATGGACCCTCCTTCACGTTGAAAGACCGGTTCCTTGCCGAATCCTTTCTTGATGGCCTTGCTCGCCGCCATCAGAGCCGGGTGATCCAGAGAAGCAACCCAGGGTTTTCCTCCATGCATCCGGGTGGTTTCTAGGTGCACCGAAGAGGGTGCCAGAGCATGGACGTAATCCTCGAACAAATCTGCAATCTTTTCGGGGTCTTGATCGGGAACCAACCGCATGCTCACCTTCGCCATGGCTTTGGCGGGCAAGACCGTCTTGGCTCCTTTCCCGGTAAAACCGCTTTCCAGACCATTGATTTCAAACGTAGGTCGTACCCAAAGCCGCTCCAGAGGCGTGCATCCCTCTTCGCCCGAGAGTTCCTTCAAGCCGATGGCCTGTTTGTAGGTGGACTCGTCAAAGGGTAAGCGAGCAAACTCCCCCCTCTCTCTCTCCGTCAATTCGCGGACGTCATCATAGAAATGAGGGATGGTGATCCGACCTGCTTCATTTTTCATCGCGGTTAAGATCTTCGAGAGCTCAAAGGCAGGATTCACAACGGTGCCGCCAAAAGATCCCGAGTGAAGGTCGGTATGGGCTCCCTGCAGATCCAGTTGAAAGTAAGCCAGTCCTCGAAGTCCGTAGCAGATTGAAGGAACCCCATGGGCGAACATGGCGGTGTCCGAAACCACGGCCACATCGGCCTTGAGTAAATCTTGGTGGGTCTCAATGAAGGGGTCCAAGTGAGGGCTGCCGATTTCCTCTTCACCTTCGATGAGGTACTTGATATTTATCGGAAGTTGCCGGCTCGTGTTCAGGAATGCTTCAGCACTCTTGAAGTGGATGAAAACCTGCCCCTTATCGTCCGCTGCTCCCCGGGCATAGAGCTCGCCATTGCGGATGGTCGGTTCAAAGGGTGCTGATTCCCAGAGCTCAATCGGGTCAACCGGCTGGACATCGTAATGGCCGTAGACCAAAAGGGTGGGTTTTGTCTCTTCCACCAGCCGCTCGGCATAGACAATGGGATGTCCCTGGGTAGGGAAGATCTCCACGGTCGTCATACCCGCCTCCTGAAGCTGCCTGGCTACGAATTCGGCCGCGGTTTTAACGTTCTCTTTCTGTTCGGGATCGGTGCTGACACTGGGAATTCTCAAGAACTCGTTCAATTCCTCGATGTACCGGTCGTGGTTTTCCTGGATGTATTCGATAATTTTCTTCATCAGGGAAATTGCGTTTCATGCTGATCCAAAGACACGCGCAAAGATAACGTCGATGTGCTTGAGCATGTTTTGAATATTAAAGACCTGTTTCACTTCCTTTTGGGTGAGGTGTCTTTGGATGTCGGGGTCTTCCAGGATCAGAGTTTCGAAATCAGCATCTTGGTCCCAAACGAGCATGGCGTTTCGCTGAATCCATCCGTAAGCCTCTTCCCGAAGGACGCCTTTCCGCACCAACTCGAGCAGAAGCGTTCCCGAGAAGATCAAGCCCTTGGTGAGCTGGAGGTTCGCTTCCATCTGCTCTTCGTTCACATCTAAATCCTTAAGGACGTTGTTGAGCCTGATGGTCAGATAGTGGGCCAGAGTAGTACTGTCGGGAAGAATCACCCTTTCGACGGAGGAGTGTGAAATATCCCGCTCGTGCCATAGAGGGATGTTTTCCAGGGCGGCCAGGGCGTTGCTTCGCATCACCCGAGACAAGCCACTGATATTTTCACAGGTAACAGGATTTCGCTTATGAGGCATGGCTGAACTACCCTTTTGCCCGGAACCAAACGGTTCACCCACTTCCTGAACCTCGGTCCTCATCAGGTGGCGGATTTCTGTGGCCACTTTATCGTAGGTGGAACCCAGAATCGCCAGGGTGCACATGTATTCAGCGTGCCGATCTCGTTGCAAGGTCTGTGTGGAGACTCGAGCGAAAGCAATCTCCAGTTTCTGGCACACCTGCTCTTCGACTTGGGGAGGAAGGTGGGAAAAGGATCCCACCGGGCCACTGATTTTTCCAACCTCCAGGGTTTCTCGTGCCCGGCGGAAACGTTGCAGGTTGCGTTCCATCTCGGAGTACCAGACCGCTAGTTTGAGTCCAAGCGTCAGGGGCTCTGCGTGGATGCCGTGAGTGCGGCCGATCGCGGGCACCTGCTTGTAACGAAGCGCTTGAGTTTTCAATGTGGAGAGAAGTCCTAAGAGTTCCTTTTCGATCAACTCGGAGGCTTCTTTGACCTGCAGTGCCTGGGCCGTGTCGACCACATCGGTTGAAGTGAGCCCAAAATGAATAAAACGGGAGGCTGGTCCCACCTTCTCGGCAACTGCGGTGGTGAAGGCAATCATGTCATGGCGGGTGACTTCCTCGATTTCCTTGATTCGGTCGATGGAAAACCCGGCCTTTTGTTTGATTTGTGAAAGCTCTTTCTGAGGGATTTCTCCCATTTCCGCCAGAACTTCACAAACTGCGATCTCGACCTGAAGCCACTTTTGAAACTTGTTTTCCTCAGACCAGACCCGACCCATCTCGGGCAGGGTATATCGAGGGATCATAAGTCCAGGACTATGGAGGGTTTGCTCTGATGAGTCAAGTGCAGGTTACAGCATTTGGCGTACAGAGGAAGGTCTTGGAAAAGGGCACGAGAAGCATAATCCAGAGCGATCTTGGGATCATTGTTTCGACGACTCAGATGAGCAAGGAAAATGTGGGCCGCCTGTCGGTCGAAGGAGTTGCTCAAAAAGGCCGACAACTCCTGGTTGGAGAGATGGCCGAGACGGCTCAGAACACGCTGTTTGATGCTCCAGGGATAGGGTCCAATCTTCAACATTTGCTCGTCATGATTGGATTCCACGATGAACCAGTCACATCCCGACAGGTTTTCAACAACAGAAGGTGTGAATTCCCCCAAATCGGTGACCAGAGCTCCGCAAAGGCCTTGTGCCGAGAATCGAAAGCCGACAGGCTCCGCGGCGTCATGAGAGACCGAAAAAGCTTCGATCTGAAGGTCGCCAACGGAGAAGGAGGAGTTGGAGCGGAAGCTTTCCCATCGGTCAATATTCTGAAGTCCGGGAACTTCTTCCCGTGTCCCTTCATTCATGAAAATCGGCACCGGGTACCGGGCCAGGAGCCCGGGAACTCCGCTGACGTGGTCCGAGTGTCCGTGAGTGAGAAGAACGGCATCGATTCTCTCGCTCTGAAGTTCGGCCTGGTCCAGGCGCCGTTTCAGACTGCGCCAACCAAAACCCAGGTCGACCAAAACGCAGGTTTTCTCGGTGGCGATGTACGTGCAATTCCCACTGCTTCCACTTCCCAGGACGGATACTTTCACGGTGAGGTAGAATGTATCAGCTGAGTGTGAAAAAGAAAAAAGCAGGAAAGACACGGAACTTTCCGGGCCTTTTCGTGGGGCGATGAATCGTGGCTAAAAAATTTTATATCGCAACCTTCGGTTGCCGAACCAATCAAGCGGACAGCGCTGCCCTGCGGGAAGATCTTCTCTCTCGTGAATTCGAGGAAATCCAGGAGTGTCGAGAAGCCGACGTTATTGTGGTGAATTCATGCACGGTGACCCATCGTTCGGATCAACAGGTTCGGCAGCTGACTCGTAAATTGCTTCGCCAGAACCCTGCTGCACGTTTGGTCGTGACCGGATGTTATGCCCAGCGAGCTCCCCGTGCTTTGGCACGGATCACTGGTGTGGAGGCGGTCGTGGGAAACAGTCACAAGGGCGCTATCGGTTCCATTGTTGCTGCCTTTGAGGGTGAAAGAATACATCCTCCCGATCATGGAGAAATTGCGGCCATTTACAGGGACAACTTTCGCAACGTCGCGGCCATGGAGGGGATACCCGCTACTGAGACAGGGGGAAGGACCAGGCCCTTCGTTAAGATCCAGGATGGTTGTGACGCCAAATGCACCTACTGCATTATTCCCCAGGTCCGCGGTCCCAGCCGCAGTGTGCCCCCCCAGATCGTTCTACGACAGCTGGGTCAGTTGGTCGAAAACGGCTTCAGGGAAGTTGTTTTAACGGGCATCCACATGGGCAGTTACGGAGTGCACTTGAAACCCCGCTTTTCCTTGGATCGCTTATTGGGGGAGATTGTGGCTGTGCCGGGTCTGGAGCGGGTCCGGCTCAGTTCCATCGAGCCCATGCAGCTGTCTCGTCGCATTATTGCCCTGGCTGCGGACTGCGAGAAGATCGCTCCTCATTTCCACATTTGTCTTCAAAGTGGAAGTGACCGGATCCTGAAAAAGATGTTCAGGCCCTACAAGACCAGCCGATTCGCCCAGATTATTGAGGAGATTCGCCGGCGCATCCCGGATGCCGCCATCGGAACAGATGTCATTGCAGGCTTCCCGGGAGAATCAGAGGAGGATCATCGCCAGACGGTAGAGTTTATTGGCCGGATGCCCTTCACCTATCTACACGTGTTTCCTTACAGTGATCGCTCTGGTACGGCCGCCTCCAGGATGGCGGAAAAGGTTGATTCCCGTACCATCAAGCGCCGCAGTGAAGAGTTGCGACTGATCTCCGAAGAGAAAAACAGGATCTTCCGCCACCGGTTTCTGGGTCAATCCCTTTCCGTACTCACCCTCAGCGAGAAAAAAGATGGGATGCGAACGGCTCTTTCCGGAAACTATCTGAAAGCGAAAATGGTCCCCTCGATGCCCGCTAACCAACTGGTCCAGGCAAAAGTCGTAGCGGAAGATTCAGAGGGCTACCAGATATTGGATCTAACTAATGTTCCAACACCGCCATCGCTACCGCATGGTCGGGCGAGTGGGTGATGGAGATCCAGGCTGTTTGAGCACCCAATTGTTCAAATATTTCCTTGGCTTTGCCATGGAAAGTCAGTAGCGGCTTTCCCCTCTCGTCGTCGGTAATTTCGACGTCTTTCCAGCGGATTCCCCTGCTCCACCCCGTTCCCAATGCTTTCAGGGCAGCCTCTTTGGCCGCAAATCTTCCGCCGAAGTGCTGATACTGATGCCTGCGGCTGGTGCAGAATTGGATCTCCTCGGTTGTAAAGACTCTCTGTTGCATTCGCTGAGTGCCTTGTAGAGCGTTCCGAATGCGATGGATTTCTACGATATCAACGCCGATGCCAATAATCATGGACTTGTGTTAGCCTTTCCTCTTGATGTTTCGCCAAAAGAATCCGGGCCCGACCTCCTTCTTTGTGTTCGAGGAACTGGAAGAAATTCCGGGCTTTGTCCACGCTTTCACGTCACGGCAGACGGATGCTCCAAAGCAAGAGCCTAACCCATCGGATGAAGTCACGAGGGAAAAGAGGCTTTTGCTCGAAACCCTGGGCCTGCAGCCCAACCAGCTCTTTTTTTTACAGCAGGTGCACTCAAACCGAGTCGTGACGCTGAATCCGGGGTCTTCGACACCTTCGGGTCCGACTTCACTGGGTTCTGCCGATGGTGTGATCACGGTTCTTCCGGCTCAATTTCCGGTCATCCAAACAGCTGATTGCCTTCCAATTTTCGTTCTTCTGGTAGAGAAAAAGCAAGTCTGTGTTCTGCATGCGGGTTGGCGAGGCACCCGGGATCGAATCACTCGAGAGGGAGTATCCGAGTTTCTCGAGGCCACCCAAGCCTCACCCGAACAGCTCATCGCCGCCTTTGGACCCTGTATTCGAAAATGTTGCTACGAAGTGGGACCGGAGGTCAGGAGTCAATATGCCCAGTCAGGACACGATCTGGATCGGTGCTTTTCTGGCCCGCAACTCGATCTGGTGGAGGCCAATTCGTCCCAGCTGCAGGAATTAGGAGTGACACGAATCCTGGATTCAAAAATGTGCACAGCTTGTCGAACCGACCTGTTTTATTCCTATCGCAGAGAAGGTGAGACGGGGCGCATGTGGCTTTTGGCAGGGTTTAGCCCGGATAATTCATAAATTCTCTACTGCAGTGCCGAAATCATCCGGCGTCTCCTACGCACCGACTGCGTTGCACTCGTTCGGCTTCCTCGGCGTACTTCCTAGTACGCCTGCGGGAGCCTCTCGTCGCACGTGGCGCAACGCACTCAGTCCGGCGCTTGCGTCACTTCGTAACGAGAACCTATGAATAATCCGGGCTTACCCGGGGAGAATCTCCTGACGCATCTTTTCCCGGTAATCCTTCAGTTTCCGGGCCAGGTCAGGGTCGCTTCGACTGAGGATCTGTATGGCGAAAAGAGCTGCGTTGATAGCACCCGCCTTACCGATGCCCATACAGGCAACAGGGATTCCCTTGGGCATCTGCACGGTGGAGAGTAGAGAGTCCAACCCCTTGAGAGAGGAAGCTTCCAGGGGCACCCCAATGATGGGAAGAGTCGAGTGAGCGGCCAGCGCTCCGGCCAGGTGAGCAGCGTACCCTGCCCCAGCGATCAATGCTTGAATCCCTTTGCTTTCGGCCGACTGAGCATACTCGGAGGTTTCTTGAGGAGTTCGGTGTGCGGAAAGAACCTTTATCTCATGGGGAACGCCAAACTCTTCCAGGATCCTGGCGGTTTCACCCATGATGGCAGCATCTGATTTGCTACCCATGAGAATTCCAATCTTTGGGGTGGTCATGTTACTTCCTTATTGAGTCCTTTGGAGGCGATGTCTCGACGACAGTACATCCCCTCGAAATGGATTTTGTTGACCCCTTCATAGGCGCGAATAATAGCAGGTTGGAGGGTGGGAGCCATAGAGGTGATACCCAGAACTCGACCTCCATGGGTGACGGTCTGTCCATTCTTTAAGGTGGTTCCGGCATGGAAAGCAATGGTGTTTTCATCCTCACCTGCCATGTCCAACCCGGAAATCTCTTGTCCCTTTTCATAGGAGCCCGGGTACCCCTTTGCCGCAATCACAACACACACGGCAGCATTCTTGTCCCAGTGGATATCCACATTTTCTAAATTGCCTTCGGCCATCGCATAGAGGAGGTCCAGGAGGTCACTTTCCATTCGGGGTAAAACAACCTGGGTTTCCGGATCGCCAAAGCGGACGTTGAATTCAAGAACCTTCGGTCCTTCACGGGTCATCATGAGGC
>CBDUTA010000006.1:0-27516 GCA_965369785.1 uncultured bacterium | reverse complement strand
CGCTGCTCGAGTACTACTTCGAAACCCCGATTTGGATTCGGGCCATGTACTTCAAAAGCTGGACGGAGTTTGAACCCACGGCAATGGTGGACAACATGGTGGACAACAATGAGTCGTTCCGGATTCATTACTATCAGCAAATCACCCAACCGGTGGTCTTTAATCTCGGATTTGCCCACGGTAACGAGACCTTCTCCGCCCTGTCGCCCGACCGTCTGGGGACAATCGACAGCCTCAGGACTATCGAGCGCCTCAGGAGAGCCGGTCTCCTGGACGATACTCTGAGAACGATCGAGCCCCTGGACAGATTTGAGGCCAGTACCTATTCGGGTGGTGTGGATTTCAAGCTGACTCCAGGACTCTCTGTCGACCTGAATTTCAGCTACCAGGATCGCACCGACGGGTCCAGCCAAAGCACTTTTGGGGTCGGTGTCACCCTACGCAAGTAAATCTGCTGTTTCGCCGCCATCGCCGCTACTTGACCGTCAATCGATTGACGTGCTAATAAGGTGACACCTTCATGGACGGATGGACTGCTGCGTTGAAATTAAAGGCGATCTTGGCCACGATCGGAATCGTGCTCACGGGGGTTTGCTGCCTTCAGGCAGCCGGTTTGCAAGATCTGGTGCCCTCACACACTCCCTCCTATCGCGCGGTTCTGGACCAATACTGTGTGACCTGCCACAACGAGAGGGCCCGAACGGCGGAGCTTCTGCTTGACGAAGCGAATGTCGAGAACATCGGCGAAGGGCCGAAAGTGTGGGAAAAGGTACTCAAGAAACTGCGGGCCGGTGCCATGCCGCCTGCCGGAATGCCTCGTCCCGATCAGGCTACCTATGACTCTTTCGCGACCTACCTGGAGACGGCGCTGGACAGCGCAGCAGCGGCCCATCCCAATCCTGGCAGACCGGTACTGCATCGTCTCAACCGTGTCGAATACACCAATGCGGTACACGATTTGCTGGCTGTCGAAATCGATGGAGAAACCCTGCTTCCCGCTGATGATTCCCGATACGGCTTTGACAACATTGGGGATGTTTTAACGGTATCGCCGGCGTTGTTGGAGAGATACCTGTCGGCGGCACGCAAAATCAGCCGTCTCGCCATAGGAGATCCCGATATCTCCCCGGTCTTTGAAGGCTACACGGTGCCCAAGTACTTCGTGCAAGATGACCGCATGAACGAAGCTCTCCCTTTCGGGTCGCGTGGTGGAATCGCCGTTCGACACCATTTCCCTCTCGATGGCGAGTACCTCCTGAAAGTCCGCCTGAAGAGAAACTCCAGAGACTACATCGCAGGCCTTCTTGACCGGCCGCACCAGCTCGACGTCCGTCTGGACGGGGCAAGACTCGAACTCTTCACTGTCGGTGGGGAGAACCATGGCAGATCAGCGCCACTCTTTTCCAATAATGCCATGGGCGACCGCGCACAGGACATCTACGAACGCACGGCCGATGACATCCTGGAGGTCCGCTTCCCGGCAACCGCAGGTCCACGGCAGATCGAGGTAGCTTTCCTGAAGGAAACCTCGATGCCTGAAGGTCCGCTCAGAACTCCCATGTCCAAGTATGACCTGCACAACTATAAGGGAGGTGAACCTGGGGTCGCCGGTTTCAGTATTTCCGGGCCCTACGATGCAACGGGAATCGGGGAAACACCTAGTCGCCGCAAGGTTTTTCTGTGCCGCCCCGCCAACGCCCAGGAAGAAGAGCCATGCGCCCGCAAGATTCTTTCCACACTGGCACGTCGTGCCTATCGCCGGCCTCTAACCGACGAAGACGTCCAGACTCTTCTAGACTTCTACAAGGCAGGACACAACGAGGGAGGGTTCGAAGCCGGAATAGGGTCGGCGTTAGAGCGAATACTGGTTGGCCCCGAGTTCTTGTTTCGAATCGAAGTCGATCCGAAGGATGTGGCTCCGGACACCGCCTATCCCATCAGCGATCTTGAACTGGCCTCCCGCTTATCCTTCTTTCTCTGGAGCAGCATACCCGACGATCAGCTTCTGGACCTGGCCGAACGGGAAGAGCTCAAAGATCCCGTAGTACTGGAGCAGCAGGTCCGTCGTTTGCTGGAGGATCCGCGCTCAAAGACTCTGGTGAGCAATTTCGCCGCCCAGTGGCTGCAGCTGCGCAACCTGCGCGCCATCAACCCGGATCAGGACGTGTTTCCCTACTTCGAGGAAAATCTGAGAGAAGCCTTCCGCCAGGAAACGGAACTTTTCTTCGAAAGCCAGCTACGTGAGGATCGCAGCGTCCTGGAGCTCTTGAGTGCCAACTATACTTTTCTGAACGAGCGTCTGGCTCGCCACTATGGGATACCCAATGTCTACGGCAGCCATTTTCGGCGCGTGGAGTTGGAAACAGAGGAAAGGAAAGGATTGCTGGGCAAAGGGAGCATTCTGGCGGTGACCTCTTATGCCAACCGGACGTCTGTGGTGCTGCGGGGCAAGTGGGTACTGGAGAACATACTGGGCACTCCGCCCCCACCACCGCCACCCAATGTTCCCAGTCTGGTGGTCAGCGCCAAGGACGGCAAAGCCCTCTCGATGCGCGAGGCCATGGAACAGCACCGTGCCAATCCTGTTTGCGCGACTTGCCACAAGATCATGGATCCGCTGGGCTTTGCCATGGAAAACTTCGACGGAATCGGCAGCTGGCGAACCAGGGATGCCGGCGCTCCTATTGATTCGTCAGGGGTACTGCCCGACGGCACCCCGTTTGTAGGCCCGGCTGAGCTTCAAAGGGTACTGATCGAGAGCAAGAGTGCAGAATTTGTGGCAACCGCTACTGAAAGACTCCTGACTTATGCTCTGGGGCGAGGAGTGGAGGCTTACGATGCTCCAGCCATCCGCAGCATCATCCGCGAGGCCGCTCCCAACAACTACCGATGGTCGTCGCTCATCCTTGGTATAGTAAAGAGCACACCCTTTCAGATGAGGAGGTCCCAAGAACTATGATGATTACAAAGAAAGCCATACCCCGCCGCACCATTTTGCGCGGCATCGGAGCGGCGCTGGCCCTGCCCGTGCTCGACGCAATGGCCCCGGCCTTGTCAGCTCTGCCCGCTACGGCCGCCAGGAAGGCGACCCGACTTTCCTTTGTCTATTCTCCCAACGGGATGATCATGAGCGAGTGGACACCGAAGACCTTAGGTGCCGCTTTCGAGTTGACCCCGACTCTGGCACCACTGGCTGCATTTCGGGACCGCATGCTGGTGCTCAGCGGACTCAATCACAACGCCGCCTATGCACTGCCGGGAGAAGGAGAGCTCGCACCGCACGAGCGCGCCGGCGCCACTTTCCTGACCGGCGTCCATCCCAAGATGGAAGGCAACGTGGGAACCTCGGTGGACCAGATCGCTGCCAAGGAACTCGGTAAACACACTCAACTGGCCTCGCTCGAGATGGGGTTGCACAACCTGGGATTGCACAACACCGACGTCGCCGGGGTGTGTGAAAGAGGCTGGAGCTGCGCCTACCTCAATACCCTTTCCTGGAGTACAGCCACCACACCGCTGCCCAGTGAAGGCCGGCCGCGTGCCGTCTTTGAACGCCTGTTTGGCGATAGTGACAGCACCGACCCGGCTGTCCGCCTGAGTCGAATCCGAAAGGACCGCAGCCTGCTCGACTCGGTGAACCAGGCCACTGCTCGCCTCATGAAGACGCTCGGTTCCAGGGACCGCGCCCAACTCACCCAATATCTCGATGCCATTCGAGATGTGGAACGTCGCATCCAGATCGCCGAGGAACAAGCTTCCGATAAACTCCCTGAGATGGAACGACCGGCTGGCTATCCGGACACTTTCGATGAGTATGCCAAGCTGATGTTTGATCTTCAGATCCTCGCCTACCAGACCGATCTAACGCGCGTCAGCACCTTCATGATGGGCCGAGAATCAAGCAATCGGGCTTTCCCGGAAATCGGCATCCCCGATGCCCACCATCCTTTGTCCCATCACAGGAATGATCAGGACAAGATCGATAAGGTGAAACAGATCGACATCTATCATGCCACGCTGTTCGCCTATTACCTGGAGAAGATGGCCTCCACACCCGACGGGGATGGTTCCCTGCTGGATCACACGATGATCCTCTTTGGCAGCGCTATCAGCGACGGCAACTCGCATGCGTACAAGAACCTGCCGATCCTGTTGTTCGGAAACGAAGGGGGTCAAATCAAGCAGGGGCGTCATATTCAATTTGAAAAAGACACACCGATGTCGAATCTGTATCTGACCATGTTAGGCAACTTGGGAGTTCCGTTGGAGAACTTCGGCGACAGCACCGGAAAGCTCGAGACTCTCTCTCTGGTCTAAATCGAGGCACAAGCATGGGCGTTAAGATCAAAGGTTTCTGTGGCTGGTGGATGCTGGCCTTACTGTCCGTCTCCAGCCTTGTGGCCCAGGATCGCGATCTTCGTTTAGTGGATGCCGTCAAAGAGGGCGATCAGAAAACTCTTCGCGCGCTCCTGAAAGAACAGGTCGATGTGAATATCGCCCAGGTGGATGGGGCCACGGCGCTTCACTGGGCGGCCCACCGCAATGACCTGACATCGGTGGAGCTCCTCATTGGCAAAGGTGCCAAGGTCAACGCGACCAACGACTACGGCGTCACTGCACTCTCCCTGGCCTGCACCAATGCGAACACTGCCCTCGTCGAGGCCCTGCTGCAAGCCGGAGCAGATCCGAACTCCGCTCAATGGACAGGAGAAACCGTCCTGATGGCCTGCGCCCGTACCGGCAATGCGGCCGCGGTCCAATCGCTGTTAACCCATGGAGCCGATGCCAATGCCAAGGAAATCCGCTGGGAACAGACAGCTCTGATGTGGGCTCTGGCCGCAAACCATCCGGCAGCAGCACGAACACTGATGGAGCACGGCGCTAACATCCAGGCCCGATCAAAAGCCGGTTTCACCCCATTGATGTTTGCCGCCCAGCAGGGCGATATGGACTCGGTCCAGGCCTTGCTCACAGGGGGAGCGGATCTCCACGCAGCCACGCCACAACACGGCAATGTGCTGACGGTGGCAAGCGGCAGCGGTCACGAAGCCCTCTCGATTTTTCTGGTAGAGAAAGGCGCCAACCCCAACTCCCCGGACCACCGGGGCGTAACCCCTTTGCACTACGCCGTACCGCAAGGACTCTCAACCTTCGACGGCCTCAAATACGACGGCGTCTACCGTGTGCTCCCGCCCAACATGCCGGAATTGGTGGAGGCGCTGCTGGCCCATGGAGCGGACCCGAATGCTCAGATTACGCGATCCAATCCGCTGGGACCTGAAGCTCCCTCGGCCGGTGTGGGTATGTCCGCCCAGACGCCGCTTTTTCTGGCAGCCCTGGCGGGCGATGTCGAGATCCTCCAAATGCTGGCCGACAACGGGGCAGATCTGCTGCTGGGGTCCTACAGTCCCATGAGAGGGGTCGACAACGACACTTCGCCGCTGATGGCAGCTGCGGGAGAGAGCCGGTATCGATGGAGGGGGACGCTGGACAAGACATTGGGTGACCCTTTAGCAGCCGTCAAACTGCTGATCCAACTGGGTGCCGACGTCAATCGAACCAACGGTTCAGGCCAGAGCGCCCTGCACTCCGCAGCTTTGGCGGGAGACAACGAAATCGTCCGGTTCCTGGTGGATCAGGGCGCCGAGGTGGACCTGGCCGACAAGTCGGGACAGACCCCGTGGACAATGGCACGGGGAATGAGTCCGGGAGTAAGCCTCCAAGGACGCTATGATTTACACGAGAGTACGGCCGATCTGCTTCTTCAATTGGGCGCCACTGAGCGGACACTAGAAAAGGTCTCTCGCGGCGACCCGGGGGGAATCCCCCCAGGTGGTCCCCCTGCTTATGAACCTAAGAAAAAGAAACAAACGAATCCCTGATCACCTCACGACTTTGGGCTCGATTGCAATCGTACTCGCAGGGGTCTGTTCCCTTCAGGCGGCCGGGCTGCAAGATCTGCTGCCATCACACAACCCTTCCTATCGCGCGGTTCTAAACCAATACTGCGTCACCTGCCACAACGAGAAGGCCCGTACGGCAGAGCTTCTACTGGACCATGCGGATGTCGAAAAGGTCGGCCAGGAGCCCGAGGTGTGGGAAAAGGTGGTCAAGAAGCTGCGCACCGGTGCCATGCCGCCGGCCGGCATGCCCCGTCCCGATCAGGCCACTTATGACTCCCTCGCCACCTACCTGGAAACAGCACTGGACAGCGCGGCAGCGGCCCATCCCAATCCGGGCAGACCGGTGCTGCATCGTCTCAACCGTGTCGAGTACACCTATGCGGTGCGGGATTTACTGGCCGTCGATATTGACGGAGACACTCTCCTGCCCGCGGATGACTCCCGATACGGCTTTGACAACATCAGTGAAGTACTCACCGTGTCGCCCTTGCTGATGGAAAGATATCTGGCAGCGGCAGGCAAGATCTCTCGCCTCGCCGTTGGAGAGCCCGATGTTCTCCCCGTCTTTGAAACCTACAATGTCCCCAAGTACTACGTCCAGGAAGACCGCATGAATGAAAATCTTCCTTTAGGGTCACGTGGGGGAATCGCCGTTCGACATCACTTTCCGCTGGACGGCGAGTACGTCATCAAAATCCGCCTGGCGAAAAACTCCAGGGATTACATCCGAGGAATTGGCGAGCCTCACCATCTGGACGTCCTTCTGGATGGCGTCAGAGTCAAGCGATTCACTATCGGCGGGGAGAAGCATGGCCGATCAGCAGGAATTTTTTCATCTGCGGCCATGGGAGACCCCAAACAGGAGGTCTACGAGCGCACGGCCGATGAGGTCCTGGAGGTTCGCTTTCCGGCATCCGCGGGACCCCGTATGGTCGGGGTGGCTTTCGTCAAGGAAACCTCTGTTCCTGAAGGTCCGCGTCTGCCGCGGATGACGCAGTATGACTTGCTCCAGTATAAGGGGGGTGCTCCAGGCGTGGGCCATATCAGTATTGGTGGACCCTACAACTCAACAGGAATGGCTGAAACGCCCAGCCGCCGTAAAATTTTCCTGTGCCTTCCCAAGAGTGTCCAGGAAGAAGAGCCCTGTGCCAGGGAGATTCTCTCCACGCTGGCACGTCGCGCCTATCGCCGGCCTCTAAGGGACAAAGACATCGAGACTCTCCTCGGCTTTTATGAGACCGGAGTGAACAAGGGAGGTTTTGAAGAAGGAATCCGAAGGGCCTTGGCAAGAATATTAGTTGGCCCCGAGTTTTTGTTTCGAATGGAATTCGATCCGGAGAACGTGGCACCCAATACCCCCTACCCCATCAGTGATGTGGAACTGGCCTCCCGCCTGTCCTTCTTTCTCTGGAGCAGCATACCGGACGATCAGCTTCTGGACCTGGCCGAACGAGGCCAACTCAAGGATCCTGTGGTACTGGAGCAGGAAGTGCGGCGTTTGATCGAAGATCCGCGCGCCAAAGCTCTGGTGATCAATTTCGGCGGGCAGTGGTTGAAGTTGCGTGGCCTCCGCGCCGTCAGTCCGGATCCGGAGACCTTTCCCTATTTCGACGATAACCTGCGGGAAGCTTTCCGTCAGGAGACGGAGCTATTCCTGGAAAGCCTTCTGCACGAGGATCGAAGCATCCTAGACCTTCTGAATGCAGACCATACGTTCGTCAACGAGCGTCTGGCTCGCCACTATGGGATAGCGAACGTCTATGGCAGCCACTTTCGACGGGTGAAATTGAGCCAGGAGCAACGTCGAGGATTGCTGGGCAAGGGGAGCATTCTTACGGTGACGTCCTATGCCAACCGAACTTCCCCGGTACTACGGGGCAAATGGGTGTTGGAGAATGTGCTGGGTACGCCTCCCCCCCCACCGCCGCCCAATATTCCCAGTTTGGTGGAAAGCGACCAGGAAGGCAAAGCACTCTCCATGCGCGACGCCATGGAGCAACACCGTGCAAATCCTGTTTGCGCGACTTGCCACAATGCCATGGACCCGCTGGGTTTTGCCATGGAAAACTTTGACGGGACTGGTACCTGGCGAACTTTTGACGCTGACGCGCCTATTGATGCGTCAGGAGTACTGCCCGACGGCACCCCCTTTCAAGGTCCTGTGGAGCTTCAACGGGTGCTGATCGAAAGTAAAAGTGAAGAATTCGTTCATACCGTTACGGAAAAACTCCTCACCTATGCCTTGGGTCGAGGAGTTGAGCCCTACGATGCTCCGGCTATCCGGAGTATCATCCGGGAGGCAGCTCCTGACGACTACCGCTGGTCATCTCTCATTCTCGGGATTGTCAGGAGTACGCCGTTTCAGATGAGGAGGTCCTGGGAGCAATGATCATGACCCAAAAAGCAATACCCCGCCGCACCATCTTACGCGGCATCGGAACGGCGTTAGCCTTACCGTTTTTGGACGCAATGACCCCGGCGTTGGCAGCTCTGCAAAGTACGGGAGCCAAACGAGCGACCCGCCTTTCCTTTGTCTACGCTCCCAACGGGATGATCATGAGCCAGTGGACACCGACAGTCACGGGTGCCGCTTTCGAGTTGACTCCAACACTGGAGCCGCTGGCTGCATTCCGGGACCGCATGCTGGTGTTAACCGGACTCAACCAAAGCTCCGCCAATCCCCTGCCGGGAGAAGGCGAGTCCGCACCTCACGAGCGCGCCGGTGCCACCTTCCTGACCGGTGTCCACCCCAGAAGAGAGGGGCACGTGGGAATCTCGGTGGACCAGATCGCTGCCAGGGAACTGGGCAAGCACACTCAGTTTGCCTCACTCGAAATGGGATTGCACAACACTGATGTTTCAGGCCAGTGTGAAAAGGACTGGAGCTGCGCCTACCTCAACACGATCTCCTGGAGTACCGCCACCACGCCGCTACCCAGTGAAGGCCAGCCACGGGCGATCTTCGAGCGCCTGTTCGGCGATAGCAACAGTACCGACCCGGCCGTGCGGCTGGCCCGAATCGAAGAGGACCGCAGCTTGCTGGACTCGGTGACTGAGGCGACCGCCAGCCTGATGAGCAGGCTGGGTCCCGGCGACCGCACTCACCTCAGCCAGTATCTCGATGCCATTCGAGATATCGAGCGGCGCATCCAGATCGCCGAGCAACAAACCTCCAATGGCCTGCCCACAATGGAGCGGCCTGCCGGCATTCCGGCCACCTTCGATGAATATTCGAGGTTGATGTTTGATCTGCAGGTGCTCGCCTTCCAGACCGACATGACCCGCGTTGGCACCTTCATGATGGGCCGAGAACAAAGCAACCGGGCCTTTCCCGAGATCGGTAT
Source organism: uncultured bacterium (assembly GCA_965369785.1). Classification (GTDB taxonomy): domain Bacteria; phylum Acidobacteriota; class UBA6911; order RPQK01; family JADFOI01; genus JADFOI01. The sequence continues at coordinate 18,269 of CBDUTA010000006.1, read as the reverse complement.
CCCTGATTCGCACCACCCCCTGTCCCATCACAGGAATGATCCGGACAAGATTGCCAAAGTAATCCAGATCAACCACTATCACTCCAAGCTGTTCGCCTACTTCCTGGAAAAGATGCGCGACACCCCGGACGGCGAGGGCTCCCTGTTGGATTCCTCGTTGATCGTCTACGCCAGTTCTTTGAGTGACGGCAACCAGCATCTAGTCGAAAATCTGCCCGTCCTCTTGTTTGGAGACGGGCGCGGCCAATTCAAGTCGGGCCGTCACCTTCGCTTTTCCGAGGACACACCGATGTCGAATCTGTACCTGACCCTGCTGGACCATTATGGGATCGGGTTGGAGAACTTCGGTGACAGCACCGGAAAACTGGAACCTCTCTCCCTATGAGCATCACAATCAAAGGTCTCGGCGGCAGTTGGCTGATCCTTCTGATGTCCGTCGCCAGCCTGGCGGCTGAAAGCAGCGATCTTCGGTTGGTCGAGGCAGCCGGCAGAGGCGATCAGGAAACTGTCCGTTCCCTTCTGCAACAGCAGGTCGATGTGAACCAGGCCTACGGAGATGGCATGACGGCACTGCATTGGGCGACTCACTGGAATGATCTGGAGATGGCGGAACTCTTAATCGGTGCCGGCGCAAACGTGAATGCGGCCAACGACTATGGCGTCACGCCACTGTCTGAGGCCTGCACCAACCAAGGCGATGCCCTGGTTACAAAACTCCTGCAAGCCGGAGCCGATGCTAACGCCACTCAATGGACGGGAGAGACGGTGCTGATGACCTGCGCTCTCACGGGCAACCTATCGTCGGTGCAATCGCTGCTGAGCCGTAGAGCGGATCCGAACAGAAAAGACAACCGCTTTGAGCAAACCGCGTTGATGTGGGCGCTAGCGAAAGGACATTCGAGGGTGGCACAGACACTGGTGGAGCACAACGCCGACATCCGGGCCCGATCCAGGGCCGGCTTCACCCCGTTGATGTTTGCCGCCCAGCAGGGCGATATGGACCAGGCCCGGCTCTTGCTGGCCAAGGGGGCGGACCTCAATGCCGCAACAGCGAAACATGGCAACATCTTGACGGTGGCAAGTGCCAGCGGCCATGAAGAGCTCTCCCTTTTTCTTCTGGAGAAGGGAGCAGACCCCAACGCGCCAGGCGACAATGGGGTGACCTCTTTGCACTACGCCTTTGCCGCAGGCCTTTCGATGATGAACGGTCTCAACTACGACAAGGCTTACCGTCTGGTACCGCCCAATATGCCGGAACTGGTCAAGCGACTGCTGGAAAAAAGAGCAGATGTGAACGCTCAGATCATCGTCGCTTTGAGACTGGGACCTGACGATGCCGCTACAGGTTTCGGCCTGGGAGGTGCCACGCCCTTTTTTCTGGCGGCGCTCTCTGGAGATACTGAGCTCCTCAGACTTCTGGCAGCCAACGGCGCTAATCCAGGTTTGCGGGCAAAAGGGGAATTGAGCGCGTTGATGGCAGCTGCGGGAGCAGGCCGCGGGATGACGCAAGGCACGATCAAATATCGACTCGGAGATCCTGCCGAGGCCGTCAAAGTGGTACTCGAAGCGGGGGCCGACATTCATGCCTCCAACGAATTAGGCCAGACCGCACTTCATGGCGCTGCAGGCGCAGGAGAGGACGAAGTCGTTCAGATCCTGGTCGATCGTGGCGCCGAGGTGGACGCCAAAGACAACGACCAACAGACGCCCTGGTCGATGGCTCAGGGAATCAGCCCGCGTCTGGGTTCTCGAGGAAGCTATGGCAGTCACCCCAGCACGGCGGCTCTTCTTCTCAAATTAGGCGCCACTGTGCGTACACGGGAGGACATGATCGCGGACGGTTACAGCGTGCCCCCGGTGCCGGTGCCCGAAAAGCCCGCTCCGTAATCGTTTACTTCCTAGGACCGAAGCGTGCTCCTTACTTTCGATTTCCAACGGCCGGTTGAGAAATCTTCCCTGTCCCGGTGCTTGGGTATCGATTCCAAAGGGATCATCTGGTACGGGGTCTTCAGCCAGGGCAAACTAGGCAAACTCGACTTAAAAACAGGTGAGCAGGTGGAGTTCGACATGGCTTCCCGTTTCGCTGGGCCCTACAGCGTCCGGGTGGATCGCAACACCGACACCATCTGGATCAGTGACGGGGGAATGGGTGGGACCCTGATCCGCTTCAATTCAGAGACGGAGGAGTTCACCTACTATCCAACACCGCGACGAAGCGACATGCCCAAGATCGACGTCAGCGGTGACGGAAACGTCTGGTACAGCACCCGCTCAATTCCCAACGGAGGGATCGGGGTCCTCTATCCGGACAAGAGCAAGATCGAGACACTGGCCATCCATCGTTAATGTGACGGTCCGCTTGATTCTGACGTAGGGGCGCACTGACGTGCGCCCTCTTCCCACCTCCAGAAATCCTACTTACTCTCACCCGCAGGCACCGCCAGCGCCCCGTTCTTTATCATCTCCTGGGCCACTTCCGTAAACACCTGGTCCCTCTCCTGGTAGTTCGGAACTCTGTCCAGGTAAAGGTTTTTGGGCGATGGGAATTTCTCCGCCGCCTGGGAGTAGAGCTTCCCCCACAATTCCGGAATCAGTGCCGGTAAAGGATTGTATTTACTTTCTGCCCGGTAGCTTCTCAACTCCTCGATATTGATCAGCGCCGCCGCATAGGAGACGTTGACATTGGGGCTTTCCGACATAATCTGGCCCCGATAGTTGACGATCATCGACTTTCCCCCCGCCGACCCCGTTGCAGAGACCTGACTGGTGTCGGTTGAAAAATACTTGGGGCCGTTGTTGGGCGAGATCGCGTAGCAGCAGTTGTTGAGGGCATGGCCTCGATTCTGTAGTTCCCAATAGCCCATATTAGTGTGAAACTCCACCTGGGACGCCCGATAGATGATCTCAGCACCATTGAGTGCCAGGAGCCTTCCCGACTCCGGAAATCTCCCCTCAAAACAAATCAGCGTACCGATTCTCCCAATGGGCGTATCCACGACCGGATAAAAGGACTGAAGATCGTCTCCCACCTTCTCTTCCCAAACATCCAGGATATCAAAGGGCGTGGTGGATCCTTCGGCGGTAAAGACTCTGCTTTTTCGATGCTTGTGAATGATCTCGCCGTCAGGATCGATGATAAAACAAGTGTTAAAAAACCGATCCTTGATAATCTCCGGCTCGATGGCCTTGGCCTGAGCGATGATATACACGCCCCACTGGCGCGCCTTTTCAGACAGCACATCGGTTTCCGGACCGGGTATGGTGATGGCGATGTCTCTACAAATTTCGACGTGGTCGAGTCGGGCATGCTCATCATAGAAGCCCTGTAAAGCACCTTCCGGCAGTGCAATCAATTTGGCGGGATACTCGATCTTGCTAATGTACATCGCCCCATCGATCTGCTTGCACACGTGATCCAGATTGACCTGGATGTCCTCTCGGTTTCGACACCCATGACATGCCGTCTGGAGTGCGAAGGCAAGATATGGCTTGATCATCTTTTTTTCTCCTTGGTTGAATAGGTCACATCTTCCCTTCCGGAGTCCGAATGGGTTTAGCTATGTTTCCAATGAATGAGGTGTCCAGCTTGCGCAGACCAATCCCCAAGTTGGTTTTGTCTCCCCAGCGGGGCAGGAAGTAATCGGGGTAGTTGGACACGATTTCCTGAAAAGCCTTCTCCACTCCCTCGTCGGTGAGGTCTGTGGCCCCCGGCTCCAGATGTTTTTCGACCACTCGCTTGTAGTTGGTCAGCCACTCCGTGGTCTCCTCCAAAAGATCCGGGCCTCCAGAAGCACCGTGTCCAGGTAAAACGGAACGAATGCGATAGCGCTGGGGAAGCTCCTTCAATTTCTCACACCAGTCATCGATATGGCGCTCGCCAATCCAGGGGTGCTTCTTGCTGTCCACGATATCCCCCGTGATCAGGGTTTCGTCTTCTTCAATATAGACCACCGTATGGGCCCCCGATTCAGCCGGCCCGTGTTCGTCGATCTGGATGGTGACTCCCCCGACTTCCAAGGTTAGCTGGCCTGAAAAAATGCAGTCGGGAAAGACCATATCGTCGGCCTTGGGGATCCGATCACCGAAAAGGGCATCCCAACGCTCGCGCCGGGGCAAAGCTGTGGCGCGAATCTCCTCCATGACCGAGCGGCTTGTAATGATGGGCACTCGGGGAAACTCCCTGCGAAAGACGGTATTCCCATACCAGTGGTCGGGATGGGCGTGGGTGGTAATGATGTAACGCAGGTCCCCATCGGTTTCGGACCTGATCTGCTCCAGGACTTCCTGGGCATAGGGAAGGTGAAGCTGAGTGTCCACCAACACCACACCCTGTCCCGTGTCCAGGAAGTGGGAGTTCACTCGCAGGCCAAGGTCCTCGGCCATATAAGAACCGTACTTAGTCATGACTTCCTCCGTTAGTAAGCTCAGAGGCGGCTACGGGAGCCCCCTCTTGCAGCCATTTTACATACTCGCTAATTCCGCGCTCAAGAGGGTATTCGGGCTCATAGCCCAATTCCTCTCTGGCCCGGTCAACGCTGAGAGCCACCGACTGGGGCCGTACTGCACCCTGCTCGGCAGGATTTTCGGGTCGGATGATTTTCAACCCGGGGAGCAGCTGGGCCAGAATTTGTGCACAGTCGGCAAGGCTGGCCGCACAATCGCCAGCCACGTTAAACACAGACGATGGAGCGGGCTCTTGCCGGCAGCAGGCCAAAGCAGTAGCGCGAGCCGCGTCCCTGACATAAACCAGGGGCCGCTTGAGATCATCCTGATCTGAAAGAACCACTTCTCCGGAATGCACCGCCCGCTCGAAAAAGGACCTCAGATCGGTGGCCACTCCCGTGCTGGTCGGTTTTTTCGGGCCCGGACCATAGGTGGCGCCATAACGCAGGGCCACAAATTCCAGACCGTGATTCTTGCGGTAGGCCTGGCCACAGGCTTCGACCAAGACCTTGGCCGACCCATACACGGTGGTGGGATTTAAAGGGTGCGTCTCATCAAGGCGAGCCTTGTCGAGGCGAGCCTCGTCGATGGGATCGGAGGTGGTGTTTCCATAGACGGCGATGCTGCTGGCCATGACCACCCGCGCCAACCCCAGCCTGCGGGCTGCCTCCAGCACGTTCAGGCTCCCCACCACGTTCACGTTTACTGCCCGAGTAGGACTCTCCTGACAGGTCCTGGCCAGAATGGCCGCACTATGGACGATGCGATCGATCCGGTAAGTCTCCAGGATCGAACTCAAAGCATCCAGATCAGAGACATCCGCCTGAACGAAAGGGACACTGTTGCTGTCAGCCCCCATGGGCAGCACGAAAGGGGCTGTATCACAGGCGACCGGCTCGGCGCCTTGATCGAGTAAGGCTTGAGTAACGTGAGCCCCAATCAGCCCTGAGGCTCCCGTAACCAGCACCTTCATGACATACTCCTGCCTGATCGCAGAAGCCACAGCCTGACGTAGTGCCGTCGCAGCTCCGGGTCGCCGTGATCCTGGTAAGCGTTACGATTGTGCAGGATCCAATGGTTGTTGCAAAAGATCATTTGCCCCGGCTGGACAGAAAATTCCACCAACAGGTCTTCCTCTTCCAGCAGATCCTCGATGGCGCCTAACGCCTCCTGCTGGGGGTCGGACAGAGGTAGACCCACTTCTCGGTGACCGACCTGGATGTAGTAGCTCAGGTAACGCATGGTCAGCTCATTGCCGTCCCAATGGAAAACGGGCTGCTCGGAGGTGGGCGATTCCCCTTCCTTGAATTCTCCGCGCCTGTCGAAGTGAAAAGGATGATACAGGACTTCCAGCAGTTCCGGATGTCGCTCGACCAATCGATTGTGCAGGCTATAGGCGCTCATCATCTGGCTCTCGCCTCCGGTCTTGGCTGTATACAAACACAAAAGGCCCAAGTGATCGGCAATCACTTGATTAAAGGCACCATCGGTATGAAACGATGTCCGCTTATTGGTTACCGAGAAGCGTGAACCCTTGGAAAGGTCTCCTCCCACGTCACGCACGTCGTAAAGCGATGTCCCTTTGACGTTCTGTTCGAAGGGCTGCCCCAGGAACTGTCCGATCAGCCAGTAAGCCAGCTTGGCCTCTTCATGGGAGTAGCGGTCCAGAGGAATCCTGTCCAGCAAAACAAACCCACACCCGGTCTCAAGCATGTTCATGACGTCAGCCAGCACGCCTGCGCCCTCCTGGCGTCGAGTCTCGCTCAAACGGACTTGGGTGACAGACTGGAGATCCTGGCGCCAGGCTTGAACCACCGGATCGATCAGGTCCCAGCACCTCTGGTCCAGGTGAAGGCACCACGGCCTGTCCTGGCCGATCGAATCGGCAGTCCAGGCCCTCTCACCCTCAATACGCTGCTGACAGATCTGACTTGCCATGAGTGTGATCCTATCTCACTGTTCACTGTGATTTCGAGTACTTTTTTCACACCGAGCATCCAACAGGGATCTTCCCTGCTTCACATCTTCGGATAGCCGGTGTAGACTTGCACCCTTCGTTGGAGCCGAAATCCGGGATGTTACTTGAGAGAAAAGGCTCTAACTCACTGCCGGAGTGGTGGAATTGGCAGACGCGCTGCGTTCAGGGCGCAGTGGGCTTCGGCCCGTGGGAGTTCGAGTCTCCCCTCCGGCACCAACCTTCCTCGTCACTTCGTGACGTCGTGACGTCGTGCTGGCGCGCTTTGCGCGCTCGTGCTTTCGTGAGGTTGTGCTTTCGTGCTGTAGTCAGAGCCGTGGGCTTTAGCCCACGGGCCTCCGCTGTGCCCAAAAGATTACCGTCCCCTTCTCGTCGTCCGCTCTGAGAGCAGCCACTACAAAGACTTGGGTCAGGTATTTTCCATTACTTTTTTGCTGGCTCACCTACTTCGGTTTCAACATCATGATGTGATCACCACTGCTGTGGGTGATCCACACTTCTTGACGGGTGCCGGGTTTGTAGGCGATCTGAAAGCCCTTGGCCCAATATTCCTGTCTCTCGGAGAGGCGCGGATAGGCGACCGCCTCACCCTGCTCCTCAAAATGATCTTCCATCTGCCTTAAGAGAGGGCTGCTGAATGTTTCAACTTTGAACGGCTCTTCTCGGGTAGTTGGCATCTCTCTTGGAACCTGGATCGGCTTTTCTAGTCTCGTGGCTTCCAGCCCTTTTTCGACAGGGGCTGGTTCCTTCACTCTTGTGGTCTTTCTTTCCTGTTCAAAAGGAAGGGGCCCTTCCAGGCGAGTGCTGACTCTTACTTGGGGAGGCTCGATCTTCTTAGCTACCCCTGGATTCCGCTCCTGATGCAGGATCCATGGAACCCACAAGATACCCAGCAGAAAGAACAGAAGGAAAACGGAAAGAGGAGCAGCCCACAAGAGCCAATTCAGCTCACCCAGTAGAGTCGGGCTGAACAGGGCAATCAACGCGCCCAGGACCGTCAAAGCTGCAAAGATGACAGGTGCAGGCCCAAAAGGCTTGAGAAAAACCACTTTGAGCCAGTTGAGGTAAAAATGAGCTGGTGACGGGCGATCGCTCACAGATCCATTGTACCGGGTCGCGGTGACTAGCCGTGGTTCTCACACTTGATCCCTGCCGGCCCCTTCGGGGCTCCGGAGGCCGTGCTGGCTCAACCGCATTCGGCACCCTGAGGTGCCCTCCCACATTCCTGCGCTTGAATCGCGAAAGCACGAACAGGGTGCCTCCCACGTTCCAGAGGGCCGCTCTAAGAGCGGCCGCTACAGAAGCCTTTTGTGGTGTGATGCTTTCAGAGTAGGATAGGGCTCACTATGAACCCAAAGTTTACGACGCTGCTTTTCTTCTTTCTGGTTCCCGCTGGAGTCTTTTCTGCCCCGGGAACCGATTTTGCGGTGGGAAAGCAACCGGCCCGGGTGACCTTTGACGGAAAGCATCTCTGGGTGACCAATGCGGGGAGTCACACGGTCACCAAGATTCGCACCAGCGACGGGAAAACCCTGGGGGAATACCCGGTCGGACAGGCCCCGGTTGGGATCACCTCTGATGGAGAGAACATTTGGGTGGCCAACCGATCCGGAGGCACTGTCAGCAAGCTGCGGGCCAGCGATGGGGAAACCCTGGGTACGTTTGTATTGGGCAGTGAGCCCTTCGGCATCACTTATGATCGGGGATATATCTGGGTCACACAACGGCAAAGCAACACCGTCACTCAGTTGCGGGCCGGTGATGGAAAGACTGTTGGAGTTTTTGGCGTTGGCAAGGTACCCGTTGCGGTAGTCTCCGATGGCACTAACCTCTGGGTGGCCAACCGAGACGAACGCACGGTAACCAAAATGCAGACCGACGGTACGATCCTGGCCACAATCGAAGTCGGACAAACGCCGGTTGGACTAACCTTCGATGGAAAAAACATCTGGGTGGGAAATTTTCGCAGCGATACGGTGATGAAGTTGAGACCCAGTGATGGAGCTACCCTGGGCACGTTTCCCGCGGGAGACGGGCCGCGGTCACAAATTGCCTTTGACGGAACCCACATCTGGGTGACCAATTCGATCGGCAACACCGTCACCAAGTTAAGGGCGAGTGACGGAGTGATCGTGGAGACGATTGCGGTCGGAAAAGGGCCGAGGGCTGTGGTTTTTGACGGGAGCCGTATTTGGGTGGGGAATTACCTGGGTAATTCGGTTACCCGGATTGAGGTGAAGTGAGGTCCTGTGCCGGCCCCTTCGGGGGAGGCCCGTGGGCTAAAGCCCACGGCTCTGACTGCTCCCGAAAGCACGAAGTGAAGTGCCTCCCACCTACCGGAGGGCCGCTCTGAGAGCGGCCGCTACAGAAACCTCTCCAAAACTACCGATTGTCGTAGACCATCTTGCCGCTGAGACCCGTGGCGACGACCTTAATATCCAGAATTTCATCGACCGGTATGGTGAAGAAATCTCGATCCAGTACCACGAAATCGGCATACTTGCCCGGTTCCAGGGAGCCGATCGTATCCTCGCCCATCACGTACTCAGCCGCCCAGTTGGTGGTCATCTTCAGAGCCGTGACTCGATCCACCGCTTCTTCGGGAAGCAGCACCACAACCTCCGGCACTTCGCCGGGTTCTGGACGAACTCCGAAGTCCGTCACCGTGACCTCCCGGGTGACCAGAGTGTGGATGGGACGCCAGTTCCCTCCTCCCTCGAAAGTCACACGGATTCCCTCATCAATCCAGGTCTTGACCGGCATGGCAAATTCTTCCAGCTCGGGACCATACACCTTCATATTGAGGGGTACGCCGCCCAGCATTCCCATATTGACATTGATGATGACTCCGAATTTTTTGAGTCCCGCGATCACGTCCGGCACATTGCCCAATAGGATGTTGTGCTCGAGGGTGGTCCTGAGGCCACGCATGTACTCCAGGCTAAAGTTCCCTTCCTCCATGGCCTGCTCCAGCATCTGAATATAGAGGCGGGCGCCGTGGCTGGAGGTGCCGTGAGCCTGGACGGGACGCCAGCCGTTAACGATGGCCATCCTGTAGCTTTCCCAGGGCTTGGTCCCCGGGCTGGGGCATCGCTCCTTGGCCTTCACTTCAGCCGAGGCATTGGGCATATCGGGCCCCATGCACACCTCGTTGACCACGGAATCCCAGATTTCATTGCACATTCCATTGAGCCACAGCATTTCTCCGCCGGTAGAGTGAGTGGTCCAGGGGGCTCCACTCCCTTTGTAAAACTCTTCAATAGTCTTGAGATTCCAGAAGTTCCCTCTCTGTGATTCGATGTAGTAGGCCAGCCGATGGGGCATCGTGCCCTGTCGATTCAGGTAGTTGTAGGCCTCGACCACCGTAGGGAAGAGGATGCGTGTCCCCACGGTCGTGACCCCTGTTTTGATGACGTCCTCCCCATACAGGCGTAAGGCCTCCGCCAATTTCTCTATGGGCTCATCCTTCCACCAGAATTCAAAGGTCAGGCCTTGAATGTCGGGAACCGCGGCATATCCGTCTCTTCCAGCCCCAGGACGGTTTTCCAGATCGGTACTTTCCTCCCAGTCGGAAAAGACTGCCTTGACCGCCTCAACGGCAGCGCTGTTGTAAAGGCCCTGAATTCCCATGGAAACCAGAACCGGATTATTTTCAGTCCCGGCGTCGATCTGCCTGCGGTTGAGCTTGCCCAGATAAAGCCAACCCCTTGCCGTGCCACTGGGATTTGCCTTGTTATCGGCCACAATCACCGTGATCCACTTACCGGGGGGGATGTTCTGTACCTGGATGGCGTTGACCACCGTCTCTCGGATCTTCTTGGCGGTGGCCTCTGCTGTCGTCTCCGTAATCACACTCAGTTTGATGCTTTCGTCGGTGAGACCCACCTCGGGGCCATAGGTTCTTGAGGCACGTGAAAAAGTATGAAAGTGGGGATTAACGATGCCGGGGATCACGGTTCGGTTGCCCATATCCACCAACCGCGTATCGGGGCCAGCCAGTTCCCGCATTTCCTCATTGGTCCCCAGAGCCATAATCCTCTTGCCCTTGATAGCCATCGACTCAACGATGGTCCCTGGCGTGTTGGGAACGGTGCTCCAATCATCCATGGTGACGATCTTGCCATTCACCAGAATGCTGTCCGCATAGCCTTCCTCTGCAACCAGGGGATGCAACTGAGAGAAACCGACGACCTGGAAGAAGGGGATAATGAGTAGGAGAAGGACTAGTTTTTTCATAAAAATACCTCAAAGCGTTTTCGTGAAGTCAACGGTCGGGATTCAAGCATGAATTGAAAGAATTTATATCCCAGGCAACGGGGACTGTCAAGGTGTCCTACGCGCGCCCGTGCTGTTTTGATGTAGTGCGGTCGTGACTTTGAAGTTCTGCCGAATCTGGGGTCCGAAAAAGTATCTCCTAACCATCTCCTATCTTCTCTCTGTCCAGATGTCTGTTGAAAAAGGGTCTATTCTGTTCTTCATCCTTGACTCTCTGGGCAGGTGTCGCATCTCGGACTTCTTCAGGTGTAATGACCCACACCGACTGAATATCTGAATCAGGACCGTTTTTTTCCCTTGCCTCCATAAGAAACTGTTTAAAGATTGCTCCAGTGATGAGGCACTTGTAAGGTTTTCCCTTGATTTGGTAGGCGACGGACTCTTTGGCAACCGTCACAGCCACCGTTTTGTCAAACCAAATACCTCGGACCATGTTTTTGTTCGCCTGGGATGAGTCCAGTTCCTCTGCATAGGCGATCTTTCCATCATCCAGCACGGTGAGAGAATCCTTAAAAACCAGGTGAGGAACACCTTCTTCATCTACCGTAGCCAAAGCTTTTTTAGCCTCAGGGTCTTTCAGCAACCGGATAAGTTCCTCTTGTAACTTCACCATTTTCTGCACTCTTTTCAGTCGAGTCTATTCAGATCACTATCCCCGTGATTACCGCAGTGTTTGTAATCATCATTATCTTCGGTCAGCCCATAGGTCTGCTTGATTTCATGAAGTCCTCTTACCAGCCTCACGTAGTACTCCAAGGGCGGCTGTTTCTGTCCCTCAAAACAGGAACCTGCACCGGGTCTCCAGACGATACTGAGCATCGATATCCCATGTTTTGCAAAGAACTCGCAGCCTTCGAAACTGGACTCCAAGGCCTCATCCATGGACTTGAAGCCATGGGGTTCGGCCATCTCACAGCCGGCCACAAAATTAGTGTAGACGTTACCCCATCCGAAAATTTCAACGGCATTCAGCAGACTCTCGATCCATCCCTGCCTCCCGATCCACTTCTCTTTCCCAGGACAGATCCATTTGAAGAGCCTTTCATCCCATACCTCAATGTCAAGGCAAAGAGTGGCAAGGCCCGTCTCCTCGTATAGCCTGACCAATTGGTCTTTGGAGAAAGCGGAAGCAATCAATTGACTGGGAAAACGCCTTGATTTGAAATTCTTCCCGATGGCCTGCAAAGTCTTGATATACCGGTTCACTTCGGTATCAAAAGGTTGATCGCCTCGCGGATCAGAACCCCCTGTTATGTTGATCTGAGAATATCGGCCCGGCTCCTTCAAGGCTTCCCGTACGGTCTCATAAAGGTCCTCTGGTTTAACTTTCGGCTTCCGACCTGTTTTTCCCTTGATCTGGTCTGTCAAATCCGACACAACGGAGCAAAATTGGCACTGGTTGCCATCATCCCAGAAATGGCAGTAGCCATAAGGATTAATTTCCAGTCGTTGGGGCCGGGTACTCACGATGTTTTCCATGGGAACACCCCGGCTCGTCTTCTTCCCATAAAAGTCCGGTCTTGGGCAAAAATCCACTTCTTCGACCGATTCTCCCTCATCTAAAATCATGAATTTGGAATCGAGAATATCGATCAGATAGGGCGGAACCTCAGATTTTCCACCCCCGCCATAGGACGTGATAATGGAGGTTCCGTCTCGAAGGATCAGCGGGCCTGGATAGCGTTTCCGGATGGTCTCTGCCCGGCCATAAATAGCAGGTCCAGCATGCTGATATTTTGGATCCTGGGCGACTTCCAGTGCTCTCCGGGTAAAGGTGACTCCACGGCGTTGCGCGTCCAGTTTGAGAACAATAAACTTGGGGACATCCGGGTACTTCTCGACACAGTCTTTCAAGGTCAATTCACGAGTTTGACTCATGTCTTTGCTCCGGACTCAAGTTGTTCTCAAATTGCTCTCAGAATACACGACGGCACAACTGCCCGACCGCACGAACCGACGTCAATCGGCGAAAACATCGCTCCACTTCTTCAGGACTCGTGCTTTGACCTCCGGGCTGGGCTCAACCACCCTCGGAAACTCATTCCTCAACAATCTCTCGAAGGGTTTGACGGCGAAGATAATGGCTCGATTGCTGGTGTACTCAAGGATATTCTTATCCGGCTGATGATCAGCAATCGGGTCCAGGGGCGTCCCCAAACTGCCTAGGATCGTCTCGATTCCTGTAGCCGGATCACTGCGGGAGCACATGGCCCACACCACCTCTTCCAGATTAGACGGATCAATGTCCTCGTCCACCACCACCACGTATCTTCCCGAGACGGCCCCCGGTCTGCATTGGCAGGCCACATATCCAGCCATCCTGGCGTGGCCGGCAAACATCTGCCCCACCGAGACTACCGTGAAGGCTCGGGAATAACCAGCAGGATGGCACCAAACGCCTTTGATTCCTTCTAGTCCGGCTTTTTCCAGGATGTCCCAGATCAGAGCCCCCCTCATAGGACAGCGAAAATAGACCGTATCGTGAGGAGGTTTTCCCACGCAGGCACCCAGCATGATGGGGTCATCCCTGTGGTAAACCGCCTCTACCTTGACCGTGGGGCTCTGAGTGGTACCGCTGGAATAATACCCCATGAACTCCCCGAAAGGACCCTCGCTGGTCAACTCCTGATGGACATATCCCTCGATGGCCAATTCGCTGTCTGCAGGCAGGGGTAGTCCTGTAATCGGCCCCTTGATGACCTCATACGGCTTCTCCACAAGCGTTCCGGTGTAGTCATATTCAGAAACGCCCCCGGGTACCTCCAGGCCGGCTGACAACTGGATCAGGGGATGATGACCGAAGGAGACGGCAATGGGTGCCGGTTCCCCCCGGTCCCAGTACTTCTGGATCATGAATCGGGCGTGGCGTGGACCCTCCAAAAAGAGGGACAAGGTCCTCTCATCCTTAATCATCATCCGGTAGGAACCCACATTGATCCATCCCGCCTCAGGATCCCGGGTGACTACGGCATCTCCCGTTCCGATATATCTCCCCCCATCGCCCTCAAACCACTTGGGCGTAGGAAACTTGTAGAGGTCAATGTCGTCCCCTTCCATGATGTTCTCAAACAGGGGGGCGCTGTCCACGAACTTCGATGAGTGTCCCTTCTGGCTCTCTGGCCCGGAGGCCAGCTTATCCTTGAGCAGCTTGACCAACTCCATGTCGGTGAGTGTATGAGGCAGGCCCAGTGTCATGGCGAATCTCTTGGAGTCGACCAGGGCCCCGGTCAGGAGCCGAAAGCCCTTGGGGAAGTCCTTGATTTCATCAAAAAGGAGGGTGTGCTTGTTTCTCTTCACGTTGAGATCGGCGATGGCTCCCACCTCATGCTCCCAGTGGGCAGAACGGACCGTGCGGAGAAGGCCGAGGGAGTCGATTTTATCGAGGAAATCACGCAAGTCTAGTGACATGAATTCGGATCATACTCAGTTAGCGGAAGAAAGGCCAATGGCGCGCTGGGGGCGCGAAGCGCGCCCGTTCTTTCGTGCTTTCGTGCTTTCGTGCTTTCGTGCTTTCGTGCTTTCGTGGCCTGTAAGCTAAACGAACGGATAGCTGAATGGATACTTACAATGGTAGGGTGTAAGCTCTGTATACGATGTTCCTGGTTTGGACACAGGAGGAGCAATGATCAATCAAATCAAGTGGCCTTTGATTCTTAACCTGGTGATTATTGTGGTACGGATCCTCTTGGAGGAGATGGGAGCCCCCGGTGCCATCAGTAATATCTTCTCTGTGGCTTGGCTCGCTTTTCTCATTCCCATCTATTTCGCAGTAGGTTTGGCAGCCAGTGGAGAATCCCACCCTTACAAGGCACTAATCAAGCTCATTGTGCTCTACGGAGTCGGCGTTCGTCTGATGGTGGCGGCGAGCTATTCCCTGGCCTACCTTTTCCAGTGGGGCGCTCCCCGCTTCAGCGGAGGGGGTGTGGTCGGAGAAGGAGTGACGACTCTGCAGGGGCTCTTGCTGATGCCGGCCTTCAATCTGGTTCCGGGATTGATCATGGCTATCGGTTCCGGCCTGTTGGTCGGACCTGCTACCCTGGCCATTCGACGCAAAATGCTGCAGGCTCACTAAAACTCAGGTCAGCCACTTCTTGAGTTTCTTTTTCAACATCTTGATGGTGTAGGGTTTAGACAGAACGTCCTGCCCGCCGGCCTTGTACACATCCTCTTCATTTCCTTCCATGGCCCCAGCCGTGATGGCCAGGATGGGAACGTTCTTCAGAGAACTCTTATGGAGCTCGCGAATCACTCCAAATCCTGCTCCCCCGGCAATCATCATGTCCACGATAATCAGGTCCGGAAAAAACTCCTTCAACGAGAGCTGGTAGGAATCGTGAGAAGAGAAAGAAGCGACTTCATAGCCAATGCTTTGAAGAATGAACTTGATGGAATAGATGTTATCGGCCACTTCCTCGATGACCGCAATCTTCTTCTCGCTCTCTTCTTTTTTCTCTTGGGACTTTTTTTTGGATTTATTCATGAGCCTGACTTCAACTTGCCCTCCAGCATTTGACTGACCATCTTAGGATTGGCCTGTCCGCGCGTTTCCTTCATCACCTGACCCATAAAAAACCCCAACAGTCCTTCCTTCCCTGCCCGGTAAGCTTCCACTTTTTCAGGATTGGATTCCAGAACACGGTGGACAACGCTGGTCAACTGCTCCTCATCACTGATCTGTTCGAGGTCGTCCTGGGAAATAATGGTTTTCGGATCATCCCCGCTCTCATATAGCTTCTCAAACACCTGTTTGGCCATCTTGCCACTGATCGCCCCTTCATCAATGAGACGAACCAGACTGGCCAGATGTTCAGGCCTGACCAGGCATTCATGAATCTCTCGATTATCCTTCTTGAGACGCCCCGTCAAGTCACCCATCATCCAATTGAGTATCGCTTTGGGTTGATCGTAGGTCTTCACGGCCGTCTCAAAATATTCCGCAAACTGCCGTGTTTGAGTCAGTAACAGGGCTTCCTCATGACTGAGGGCATACTCTTTGACGAACCGCTGACGCCGATCTTCAGGAAGCTCGGGAATTTGTGCCTTCAATTCCTCAATCCATTCCTCGGAAACGATGACCGGAAGCAGGTCCGGATCCGGGAAATAACGATAATCATGGGCCTCTTCTTTGCTTCGCATGACCAGGGTCTTTTGACCTTCTTCATCCCACAGCCGGGTTTCCTGCTCCACTTCGCCGCCCCCGCCGATCAATTCCTTTTGTCTTTCGATCTCAAACTCGAGGGCCTTCTGGAGGAAGCGAAAAGAGTTGAGATTCTTGATCTCGGTTTTGGTTCCCAGTTCAGAGGATCCTACGGGACGAATCGAGACATTGGCATCACAACGCAGACTTCCCTCCTCCATATTGCCATCGCAGATCTCCAGATAGAGCAGCGTGCGACGAAGATAATTCAAATAGTCATAGGCCTCCTGAGAGGAACGAAAATCGGGCTCCGAGACGATCTCAATCAGGGGAACACCGGTGCGGTTCAAGTCCACATAGCTATCCCTGCCCTGCTCGTGGATCGATTTCCCGGCATCCTCCTCCAGATGCACTCGGGTAATTCGAAAACTCTTGGCCTCGTACTCGAGAACATTTCCGGTTTCCTGGCGAAAACCTGTGAGGATTTCTATTTGGCCATCCTGGGCCAGCGGTAGATCGTACTGGGAAATTTGATAGCCCTTGGGAAGATCGGGATAGAAGTAGTTCTTGCGGGCAAAAATGGAGGACCGGTTGATCCGACAACCCAGGGCCAATCCCGCTTTGACCGCCATAGCCACGGCTTCACGATTGAGTACCGGCAGGGCACCCGGCAAACCCAAACAAACCGGACAGGTATTGGAGTTGGGAGGAGCCCCGAACTTTGTGCTGCAGGCACAAAAGATCTTGCTCCGGGTCAGGAGCTGAGCGTGAACTTCAAGGCCGATGACGGCTTCGAATTCCATGGCGCTCCTCTACCAGCTTCAAGAGAGACTCCAACGGAGAGGCATCTTCTCCTGGACCCTCAATCCAATGAACTTCCTTTTCTCGGCGAAACCAGGTCATTTGACGCTTGGCATAACGACGAGTCTCGATCCGTGTCTTCTCGATGGCTTCTTCCTGACTCAACTCGCCGTCCAGCACAGCAATAGCGTGTCGATATCCCAGCGCTTGAAAGCCTTTACAATCGGGACGATAACCTTGGGCAAGGAGCTGCTGGACCTCCTCGATCAAGCCTGAGTGAAACATTTCGCTGACGCGGCGGTTGATTCTACCATAGAGGACAGGGCGGGGTAAGCTCAGGCCAATCTTGAGGATGGAGAGATTCTTCAAAGAGTCCCGCTGCTGCTGAAGTTGGCTGATGGGTTGCCCTGTGAGCATGTAAATCTCAAGACTTCTAAGAATACGCACTTTGTCGGCCGGTTGAATGCGAGCGGCGGCGGCAGGATCTCTTCTCTCCAATAAACGGTACAGATAATCGAATCCCTTGCCATCACCAATCCTGTTGAGACGTTCTCGAATCTCCTGGGAACGACCGGGACCCTCAAATACACCGTCAAGGAGTGCTCGAAGATAAAGACCGGTTCCCCCTACAACAAAAGGGATTTTATCGCTTTGAAAAATCTCCCGGCAAACCTTTCTGGCCTCCACCATATAACGGCCGGCGCTGAAGTACTGGTCAGGATTGAGCAGATCATACAGATGGTGGGGAATTTCGTTTCTTTGCTCCCGCCTGGGCTTGGCCGTACCAATTTCAAGCAGACGGTACATCTGCATGGAATCGCAGTTGACGATTTCGCCATTCAGAACCTGGGCAGCCCTGAAGGCCAGCCTGCTTTTCCCGGAAGAAGTCGGGCCAACGATGGCAACGAGAAGGTTTCCCTTATCTGGCACTGGCACTTGTGGCACTTGTTGCACTTAGTACCTTACTTCGGAATAGGGTGGCGTTTGTGACGAGCGCGACGGCGTCGAGTTCGCGAAACGACGACGACGCAATGCCACTGTGCACGGTGGAGGAGGAGTGACAAAGAAATCGATGTCGGCCCGCCGTCACAAACGCTATCGTATTTCTGAAGTACGGTGCTAAGTGCAACATCACCAGCGACGAGCCAAGGTGATTCCCGTGTAGTAGTGCTTAAGAATTTTTTCGAAACTCCATCCCTGCCTGGAGAGTTCGACGGTCCCTGTCTGGCACAGGCCCACTCCGTGCCCCCATCCTCGACCCGTTGCATGAATCTCGGAAATATAACCCGAGCTATCATAATGGGGCTCCAGACCGAAAATCCAATTGCTTTTGAGTCCCAAAGCAGAACGAATAGCGAGGCCCTTCAACACTTTCTCGCCCTCGTCCCCGACAAAGCGCATTTCCACAGTCCTCCCCCATCGGCTTTTCTGGAGCGACTCCAGCTTCTTTAACCTTCCCACTCCTGCCACCCGGTCCAGATCCCTCTGGATTCGAGAAACTGGAATCAGTTCCTCCCAGGAAGAATACGGGCTGGAATGATCCGGACACTGCGCTCCTCCCTTCAAATAAGGAATACCGGGTCTCTGAAAGGCCTCTTGATAGTCGGCCGTGACCCCACCACAGGTCGAGGAGGAAAA
>CBDUTA010000005.1:0-27575 GCA_965369785.1 uncultured bacterium | reverse complement strand
TTTGTCCCTCCTCCTCCGCGATGCGCACAGACATCGCGTCGTCGTCGCTTCGCGACCTCGACGCCGTCGCGCTCGCCACAAACGTGACCATATTTTTGGAACGAGGCACTTACCCATGGGCCTCCCCACGGTAGGCGTTCGTTTAGGAATCGAGCGCAACTCCCGTCTCCAAACGTCATCGTAGTCAGTAGGCTATGAAACCCAAGTGGAAGACTTTCTCTATCCTTTTCATGGGTATGCTGGGCTTAGCGGTGTTCTCTGTCGGTACACCTCGAGCCACTCCTCAGGAAGATCACGACCAGGAATCCTCAGGACGGTTCACGGTTAATGTCGAAACGATCGTCGTCAATGTGCTGGTGACCGATCGGAACGGGACACCGTTGACGGGTTTGCAGAAGGAAAACTTCCGCATCTTTGAGGACGGGGAGGAGCAGGTGGTGCAAAACTTTTTTCCCGTGGATGCTCCCTTTAGTGTTGCTCTGTTGCTGGACACTAGTTACAGCACCGTGGGCAAGCTGGCCAGGATTCAGGATTCCGCCATTGAGTTCCTGGATCAGATTCATCCCGATGACGAGGTGATGGTCATTTCCTTTGACGATGATGTTTATCTGGATACCGACTTTACTCGAAACAAGGAAGCGGTCGAACGAGCCATCAAGATGACTCGTTCCGGACAAAGCACTCAGCTTTACGAAGCAGTCTATTTAGGAATGCAGCAGCTTCGGGAACAACCGCATAGAAAAATTATGGTGCTCTTTACCGATGGGGTGGACACGACCAGTCCAACTTCTTCGGCCAAGGAAACCGTGGATGTGGCCAAGGAGGCGGAAGTCACCATCTATACGATCTTCTTTAACACCAAGGCCGATACTCTGTCGGGGTTACGAAGTCCCAGCCCGCGAGGTCCGGGACCGTTAGGGACTCCGCCTAGTAGCCCTTTTCCCTTTCCCATGCCCCAGCCCACTCCACGCCGAAACCCTGGAGACCCCGGCGGTCGTTACCCGGATGACTCGCGCAGGGAGCAAGTGGAGCGAGAGTACATGAAGGCCCGGAATTACCTCAGCGAATTGGCCGAGATAACGGGAGGAGCCCGTTTCGACGCGGCCGGTAATTTGAGCGATCTGGGAGAGGCCTTTGCCAGGATCGCAGAAGAAATGCGTAGTCTTTACACCCTTGGTTATACTCCCAGTAACTCGGAAGAGGACGGGAAGTTTCGGAAAATCAAGGTTCAGGTCGATCTTGACGAGGGCCGAGTGAGAACTCGGCAGGGCTATTACAGCCGCACCAAATAAGGGGACGTCCCCTTATTCTACAACCCGTCCTCCCAGAATCACTTTCGCGATTTTCCGCGTATTCCTGATGTTGACCAGAGGGTCTTCTTCCAGAATGATCATGTCCGCCAGCTTGCCTGGCTCAAGAGTCCCCACCCTGTCGGAGATGCCGGCCCATTCGGCCGATCCTCGGGTGCCGGCAACCAGCGCCTCCATAGGACTCAATCCCGCCTCCACCAAAGCTTCGATTTCCTTATGGGTGATGAGGCCCACGGGGGCGAAGTTGGTATTGGAGTCGGTGCCCACGGCCAATCTCACTCCCGCGTTCTTCAGTCGCAGCACATTCTCCTTGCCCTGTTGGTAGCTTTGAGACATTCTCTCCAGAGCCTCCGGACTTGTCTGGGCAAGGGCTTCTTTTAACTCATCCACCTCCTGGCCCAGTACTTGCCGGACAAAGGGGTCTTCAAACAGCTCACTGTCCTCTGAGAAGACCAGTCCCTTTTTCTTCTGCACAAGCATCGGAGCTACTGTCGTTCCCTGTCTTCGCATGAGCTGGATGGTTTCCTCTTCATAGCTGTCCCCGGGAATGTGAGTCACTCCGTCCAGCTGGGCCTCGACCAGGGTCTGGGTATCCTCGGCTGTGTTGAGGTGGGCAAAGACTCTGAGATTGTGTTTGTGCCCTTCATCGATGATGGCTCGCGACACTTCCGCCTTTATGACAGGCAGGCCGCCGCGCGGCGCGACCCAAATTTTGAGGCCGTCGACCCCCTGAGCAGCCAATTCCCGAACGCGCTCTCTGGCCAGGGCGGGATCGTCGATCTGGTTGGGCAAATCCGAGCCCAATTGAGTGGGGTGTCCGCCTATGGCAGTAAAGCCGGTACCGGCCGTTAACATGCGGGATCCATCAAAATCATCACCCCAACTTTCGTCTCTGATGGCAAAGTTGGAGTCTGGATCCAAGCCAAGACTGAAGATCGTGGTCACGCCGAAGTCCAAGGCTTGTTTGAGATGATGGCGAACCGAAGCTGCGTACTCGGGAGACGGTCCGGCATTCGCGCGGTCGCCGGGGTGGACGTGAGTGTCGATCAAGCCCGGCATCACCACCTGTTGGGATGCGTCCACAACGGTTGAACCTGGGGGGATTTCCTCTTGTTGAGTGACCTGGGTGATCCTGTTGCCCTCGATGAAAATCAGCACATCTCTCAGGGGTGGACTCCCGGTGCCGTCGATGAACAATCCGGCCTTGACGACAGTGAGGTTTGAATGGTCTTCCACCTGACAGGACATCATCTGCACCGCAACCATGAAGAGTGCCGACAGGAGTACAACCCGAGTGACGTTGACTTTTCGTTTCATCCTGACCTCCCTCATCTTGACCTCCCTTGTCATTAGTCGATTTGAGTATTAGCATTCTAGCCGGTATCCCGCAACCATTAAATGTGTCAGGACAGGTTTGAAGAAGAATGCCAAAGGAGGAGTCCACTCATGATTGAACCGTACACGGCGGTGGCGTTGCAAACGCCCCACCACAATTGTCAGACGCCCCAGGATTGGGACAAGAACATCGAGACCATCTGCGAAGCGATGGACGCAGCCATCTGGATGGCGGCTCTGCAATATCCGGTCAAGCTGGTCACTCTGGGGGAGGCGGCCATTCAGACCTTTGCCGATTCCCGGCTGGGCTTTGACCATGCTGTTGCCGCCAACGAATGGTTCAACGAGTTCCCCGGTCCGGAACTGGACCGGCTTCGCAAGAAGGCACAGGAACACCGGACCTTC
Source organism: uncultured bacterium (assembly GCA_965369785.1). GTDB lineage: Bacteria > Acidobacteriota > UBA6911 > RPQK01 > JADFOI01 > JADFOI01. The sequence goes on along the minus strand of CBDUTA010000005.1, from coordinate 24,525 downwards.
ATCGCCGGCCAGTGTCGGGCTCGAGATTCCAAGCTCCACCCCGACCGCTACTTTAACATCGCCTTTATCCTTGACCCGGAGGGCGAAGTCATCCATCGCTACCACAAGAACCAGGTCTATCGGAACGAGCATTCGACGACCCCCCATGACATCTGGGACAGTTTTACCGAGCGCTACGGATCCGATTTGAATGCGTTTTTTCCGGTTGCCGACACGGCCATTGGCAAGATCGGGACCCTCATCTGTATGGACCGATCCTACCCGGAGACGGCCCGAGGGCTGGCCATGAACGGGGCCGAACTCCTCTACATGCCCAGTTACCCGGAGCCCTGGGTGGGGATGGGTTGGTACGAGATTCACAACAGGTCGCGGGCACTGGACAATACCTGTTATGTGGTGGCACCGAATTGTGGCGCCTGGTATCTCAACAAGGACTCGAAGCTTCCCATGGACGTGTTCGGTGGCAAGACTCAGATTGTCGATTACATGGGCAAGGTTGTAGCCGAGCACCAGGCGGGTGATTACAGCTTTGTGAGTGCCATCATCGATATTGAAGCGCTGCGCTACTATCGGGCCAATGCCTTTTTTGGCAACTGGATGAAGGACCTGCGTGTGGAAGTGTATCGGACCATCTATGAAGAGCCGATCTATCCTAAGAATCTTTGGATGAATGAACCGCCCCAGGCTCGACCGGTGAGGGACAAGCATCTGCAGGAGAGCATACGCCGTCTGCAGGAGCGCGGCGTGTACACGCCTCCAGCTCATGGAAAGGGGCGAGACGATCTTGGAGTGGACGTGCCAGGGGGTGCCCAATCACCGTTGTCTGGGGGAGAGAAGCCATGAAAAAGTGGATGGTCGTAGGTCTGGTGGGTGGAATGGCGTTTGTCACCGATCTCATTCGTATTGCCATGGCGATCGTGGCGCCGACCTTGATGGAACTCTACGACATTTCTCCCCAAACGATGGGCTTTATTCTATCGGGTTGGAACTGGGCCTACACGGGTTCCCTGTTGTTCATCGGTCCCATCGTGGACCGATTCGGCCCCTGGCTGATTGTGGGAATGGGGGCGGGAGTGTGGGGTATAGGGACCATGGCTCTGCCTCTTGCTTCCACCGCCTCCATGTTCTTTGTCATGCGTGCTCTGTTTGGACTGGGGCACAGCATGCGAATTCCCGCACAGGCAGCCTGTATCTCCCGTTGGATGGGTCCTGATCAGCGGGCCACGGCGGTGGGTCTCTGCTTTTTTGGAGGTCAGGTGGGTCTGGCCATCGGACCCGCGATGGCTGCCGTTCTGATCAGTGGTTTGGGGTGGGAATGGGTGTTCTACGCCTTTGGTGGCCTCAGCTTGCTGTTCAGCCTAACCTGGTTGTCCCTCTACCCCAGGGAAGGGGCCCGGGACCCCGTCGCGCCCAGCCTGGTTGAGCAGGAAAGCGATGAAGTCAAGATCCCCTGGTCCGCGCTTTTGGGGTATCGCTCAACCTGGGGAATCGCCCTGGGGCAAATGGGTTATCTTTACGCCTACTACTTTTTCATGAAATGGTTTCCGGGTTATCTGACTATAGAGCTGGATATGACCCTGCAGAATACCGCAATCTTAACCGGTTTGCTCTTTGGGATGGGGATGATCGGGGTGGTTGCGGGAGGATGGCTGGGAGATCATCTGATCCGGCGCGGTGTGAGCCGGACAGCTTCGCGTAAGGGCATGATTGCCACGGGATTAACCCTGGCCACCATCCTTGTGGTGAGCGCAGCCTTTATCACCCAGAGCTGGCTGGCTGTGACTCTTTTAACCCTGAGTATGGGATTTCTGAGAATGACGACGGCATCGGCCAATTCCGTTCCCATTGATTTAGCCCCCCCCGGAGCCGTTGCTTCTCTGGCTTCCATTCAGAATTTTGCAGGCAACATCAGTGGTCTCCTGGCGCCTATCGTCACCGGGTTTATTGTGGGAACCACGGGTTCTTTCTTTTTTGCCCTTCTGGTTGCCGGCGGAATGGCCCTGATGGGAGCCTGCTCCTACCTGTTTATCGTCGGGCCTCTGGAGACGCTCCCCGTACCTAAGTCAGCGGAATAAACGGTTCAGCGAAATATGGGGATACCTCCCCGAATTTTCGGTAGCACGACAGCACGAAAGGAAGAAATCAATCGAGCGCAAGACCGGAAGGGTAGATCATTGGTCGCTCAGGCTAAACGATATGGAAGGGGGGCATCAGGTTGGGCAGCATGACCTCCAGAACCACGGGTGCGTTTGCGGCCAGGGCCTCCTGAAGGGAAGCGTCGAACCCCTCGGGTTCGGTCCTCATCCCCACCGCACCAAAGGACTCGGCCAGTTGCACGAAGTCCGGGTTGTGCAGGTCGGTGCCGATGTAATGGCCATTGTAACGGTGGGTCTGGTCCCACTCTGAAGCACCATAGGCATTGTTGTTAAAGACCAGGGCCAGAACATGGATGCCTTGTTGAACCGCCGTTGACAGCTCCTGGGCGTTGTACATGAAACCACCGTCTCCACACAGAGCCACCACCTGTTGCCGGGGCCGGGCCACCTTGGCCCCCAGGGCCGTGGGAAAGGCGTAACCCAGGGTTCCGAAATAGGAAGAGGTGACGTAGGTCCTGGGCTGACTCACCGGGTAAGCCAGGTGACTCCAGGTGCCTATATTGGTGATGCCAGCCACCACGATGGCGTCCTGGTCCAGCCTTTTGCGCAGGGTTCCGATGATGTCCACCTGCTGAGGCGCCAATTCCCGCACCTCCTCCATGAATGCCTTCTTATAGCCGGCGATCTCCTCCCGGCGGGAGGGCTTGGGTGAGCTGACAGCCTGCAGTTCCTGCAATAACTGAGACAGGGCCTCACGGGCGTGGGCCTCGATACCGATCGAGGTCTGATGGTTCTTGCCCAGTACGCCGGCATCAACATCGATTTGGATGACCTTCTGAGAGCTTTTGATCTTCAGGTCTCGGATGAGAAGCCGGGTGCCCACGGCCAGAATGAGGTCGCTTTCAGGGACAACCCGCTGTCCAGGTCCCACTAAAGCGTAGTGGGTTCCGATGGCCAGGTGGTGGTCCTCCGGGAGGATTCCCTTGGCCTGTGGGGTGGTCATCACCGGGGCCTGGATGAACTCTGCCAGTTCCAGAAGCTCCTGTGAGGCCTCGGCCAGTAGTGTCCCTCCTCCGGCAATGATGAGCGGTTTCCGGGCCTCGGCCAGCAGCTGAGCCGCTTCCTGGATATCGGAGGGTTGGGCCGCGAGTGGAGGGTACTCCCGGGACGGAATGATCTCCATATCGGCGGTTGCAGTCAGGGTGTCGGGCGGGATTTCCAACTCCACGGGGCGGGGGCGGCCCGTCGTGAGTTGACGCATGGCCTCGTGGATGGCTTCAGGAATCTCCTCGACCCGGGTGACCCTGGAGTTCCATTTTGTAATCGGCCTGAAGACGTCGAGTTGATCCTCCACCTCGTGCAGTTGACCCTGATCCTTACCCAGGGCATCACTGCTGATCTGGCCGGAGATCAGTAAAACCGGGGAAGAGCAGGCGTAGGCGGTCCCCAGTCCGGCGGCGGCGTTGAGCGCGCCCGGGCCCGGAACAACCATGGCAACGCCCACCCTGCCGGTGACCCTGGAGTAGCCGTGGGCCATATAAGTGGTGGCCTGTTCGTGACGGGTGTGGACCAGGCGGATACCGTCCCGGACTTCATAGAGGGCGTCGAAGGCGGCCATGATCTGGATGCCCGGCAGTGCGAAGACCGTTGTCACTCCTTCAGAACCAAGCTGTCTGACAAGGGCCTGTGCTCCACTCATCTTTGGCATAAATTGCTTCTCCTGACCTTTGATTATCCAGCCACAAGAAATGGAGTCAAGAAGTTAAGGAATAGATATTCAGGAGCTCTGTAAGATAGAATGGTCAAAAAGGATGAATGGAAATCTCACAGTTCATCAGTTATTGAAAAGAGGTACGGGACTCTGCCTGTTGGCCCTGGGTTTTCTTTCCTGTAGTTCCGGGGAATCGGGCGACAGTATTCCCTGGCAAGCGTACGATCCAGGTGTTCTTTATCGAGCCAGGCAGGAGGGCAAACCCGTCCTTCTCGAATTCTTTGCAGACTGGTGTATTCCCTGCCTGGAACTCGAGGCGCAAACATTCAGCAATGAAGGAGTGATCAATTCCACCTGGTCCTTTGTGAGAGTCCGGGTGGATATGTCGGACTATGAGTCATCCGAGTCTGAACGCCTTCGTGAGAAGTTCGGGGTGACCGGCGTCCCTGAAATGCTCTTTCTTGACGCTCGAGGCAACGAACTTACGGATGAACGCATCATCGGGTTCGTTGGTCCCGAGGACTTTCTCCGACGAATGGAGCGCGCCCTGAAACCGGGACCTCGACAAAACTTACCTTCTGGTTCCGACTGAAAGAGGGGACAGCCCACCGGTTCCTCGGCGGTCGAATTCCTGAACACGGTCTCAGCGGTTTTCCCGTATTCATTGTCCATCGATGCTGTACGCATACACGAAATAGTTGCCGTTCGGGTCCACAGAGACAGGGGCGGCGTTCGGCTCACCATTGGTCGTGTACAATTCGCCATTGGCAATCACAACACCCGTGTGAGAACTGCTGGGAAGACGGGAACTCCATAACCTCTTGCCGGTTTCGGCGTCCAACGCCTCCAGGCTTCCATCGATCAACGTCTGGTAGAAGACGCCATTGGCCACGCAAGCTGGAGATCTGTTCATGGCGTCGTTATGGCGCCACCAGACGATTTCTCCCGTGAACGCATGCAGGGCCGCAGTGACAGATTCAGAGAGACCCACTGCACGACCTATTTCGCTTTTCCCAGTCCATTCGTTGACGGCATTGGAGATGGCATAAACTTTGTTATATGCCACTGCCGTACTGTTCCATTCCAACCCCCCCTGGATGCCCGGGTTGGTCAGCATCACTTCCCACAGGAGCTCCCCTGTGTAGCGGTCCCAGGTGTAAAACCCTGCTTTGCTGCCTGCACCCACACAATTTCGACTGGCCCCGCGCTTGCCCGGGCTGGTTGCATCAAAGATCATGGGATGACAACTGAAGTCCAGGTCGAAAGGATCCGCCTCTCGTATCTGGTCGTACCAGAGTAACTCTCCCGTTTCCAAGTCGTTGGCCAAGATGCTCTCGGTGAAAAGCAGTGGTCCGGGCGGGCTAAACGTACGAGGATTCCCGGTTACGTTGTAAACGATGTTTTGTTCCTCGTCCACTGCCGCACAGGTCCAGACTGAACCACCTCCGTCACTACGGTCGGGTGGGTTAACGTAGAACCGCCAACGGACCGCACCTGTTTCTGCATCCAGGCAAGCAATCTGTGCATTGTCAGCCGAGGTGCCAATAAACACTCTATTTCCCAAGATATTAGGCGTCGAAGAGATGCGAGCGGCGGGATCCGGGTCCACTTGTGTTTTCCAGATTTGTCTGCCGGTCGTGGCATCTACACAGTTCAGTTCTCCTGCCCCAGTGCCGAAGAAAATCTTGCCGTTGTCGTAGGTGGCCGAGGAGCGGATCTCACGCAGGCCAAAAGGGGGTTGCGGTTTTACACCCGCGTCATACTTCCATTTTTGTTCGCCCGTACTGCTGTCCAGCCCATAGTAATGGCCGTCCCAGGCCCCGACAAACAAAGTATCTCCGATGACCAAGGGAGTAGACTGTATGGGCGCGCCAATCTGATGACGCCACTTCAGCTTGAGACGGTCGACATTTCCACGCCCCAGTGTGTTTTCCTTCGCGTTAAAACGTGTGTTGTGTAAGTCGCAGCCATAGCGCGACCAATCAGCAGATCCAGGCTGGCGGGATTGGGCAGCCAAAGCGATACTTTCGGACCAGATCGATCTGGTGACCCAAGCCGCACCGGCCATGCCGGTTCGTTCCAGAAACTCTCTTCGACCCCAGCTGGAGAAACTTCTCCTGGGTCTACTGGGTTTGTTCATAAACGATTTTTCCGCCCAGACCGGTCATCACCACGGGGATACCGTTGCGGATTTCCTCCACCGGGATGCTGAAAAAATCCTTCTCCAGAACAGCGAAATCTGCATACTTGCCTGCTTCCAGTGTCCCTATCGTGTCCTCCGCCAGCATGTACTCAGAGGCCCAGGTGGTGGCCATTTTCAAAGCGCTGACCCGGTCAATGGCTTCCTCAGGAAGCAGCACGATGTCCTCCCCACCTTTGACGTTGCCGAATATGCCTGTCCTGGGAATGCGTCGAGTGATCAGTGAATAGATGGGGGTCCAAAAGTCCATGCCCCTCGCCTCAAAGGTCACCCGAACCCCCTGGTCGATCCATGTTTTCACCGGCATGGCAAATGCCCTGAGTTCTTCGCCATAATCCTGGATGTTCTGGGGAACGTCCTCCAGATAAGCCATATTGACATTGAGGATAATTCCGTACTTTTTTATCCCGGCCATCACGTCAGGAACGTTACCCATCAATTCGTTGTGTCCCAGGGTGGTTCTGAGACTTCGCATGTGCTCGAGCGAAAAGCCCCCTTCTTTCATTGCCTCGTCAAGCATTTGAATATAGAGGCGTGCACCGTGGCTGGATGTGCCGTGGACCTGGGCCGGACGCCATCCACTTATAATCGCCGTTTTGATTGACTCCCACGGTTTAGAACCGGGACCGGGGCAGCGTTCGCGTGCCTTGATTTCCGGTGGAGCGGGAACATCCGGACCCATGCAGATCTCATTCATAGTGGAATCCCACACCTCGTTGGACATCCCGTTTAACCACAACATCTTGTTGCCAGCGGAGTGAGTCGTCCAGGGTGCGCCCATAAACCGGTAGACTTCGCGGGTGGTCTTCAGACTCGAGAAGTTTCCTCTTTGCGATTCAATATAGTAAGCCAGCCGGTGGGGCATTTGGTCCTGTCGATTCAGAAGATGATAGGCGGCAATATTCGTGGGGAACAAAAGGCGAGTGGCTACTGTGGTGATGCCCCTTTTGGGAACTTCCAGTCCCTGAAGGCGGAGCGCTTCAGCGAGATTTTCAAGCGGCTTATCTCTCCACCACAGTTCGAAAGTAAGGCCTTGAGCTTCCGGAACGGCGCCCTGTCCGTCCTGGCCGGCCCCGATGCGGTTTTCCAGATCGGTATGTTCCTCCCAGTCCGGAAAGATTTTTTTTACTTCTTCAATCGCCACAGCATTAAATATGTTCTGAACTGAACCTGCCTTAACAATGACCGGATGGTTCGAGGTGGCACTGTCGATGTGTCTCTTGTTGATGACGCCATGATAGAGCCAGGTGTTGATGGTGCCGCGGCGATTGTCTTGACCCTCCCGAAGATCGACGGTGATCCACTGGCCATTGGGTATACTCTGAACCTGGACGGCATTGGCGATGGTGTCCCTGAGTTTTTTGGCCGTTCCTTCGGCCGTTTTCTCCGCAACCACCGTGACCTTAACGCTGGGGTCGACCAGACCCTGACCGGGACCGTAGGTGCGGGCGGCACCCATAAACAGGTGGTAGTGGGTTGCGATCAGGCCCGGAATGACAGTCTTGCCCTCCAGATCCACGATGCGGGTCCTGGACCCGGACAATTGCCGGATCTCAGCATCCGTTCCCAGCGCCATGATCTTTTCCCCTTTGATGGCCATGGCCTCGAAGATCTGGCCGGGCGTGTCGGGAACACTGGTGCGGTCATCCATGCTCACGATCTTTCCGTTGACGAGTATGGAATCGGCGAATCCCATCTCGTCGACCAGGGGAGGACGGGCTTGCGATAGTCCCAAGCCGGACATCAACAACACAAGGAATAAGGTAAATAAAGAATTTTTCTTCATAACGTCGGCCTCCCCAAAAGCTTTACGGATATTGGATTACAAGAGCAGGGGAAGATTATTCCCGGAGTGGTGTGGTGTCAAGGAAGATGTAGCTTGATAGTGAAGCAGGTGGAATGGGCGATTTGTCGTTGTGTTTCTTTCTTTAAAGGTTTACTATCGCGGTAATATAAGAATAATCACCTGGGCTGGATTATTCACAGGTTGTTGTCACGAGCGGCCGAAAGGGCCAGCCTAACCAGGCCAGCCACTGCTTCTTAAGGCACGTTGAATCAGCGGATCAAGCGCGACTCGTGGAGAATCAGGCGGGCCACGTGTGGCGGGCGCACTAGCGATAAGCCACATCACACAGCGGTGGGTTTCTCCGCCACAGTAGCAATGAGTGAATGATCCGGACCTGGGAGCCTGGCCGAGGTTTTGTAAAGGGAGGCTTCAGACTCGAATGGAGTTCAGAACTGTTCTCATTTTGGCGATTTGTTTTGCGCTGTTGGCGGTCAACGGTTTGGGAGAACAGCCATTCGAGTTACGCGGTAAGGTGGTTCAGACCAACGGCAAGCGTTTTAAGGAAGTGCGCCCGGTAGTCTTTCTTCAGTCAGCCACGGAGCCGTACTCCACACAGACTCGTGCCGACAGCCGTGGAAAGTTTAAGTTCGAAAAGCTTCTTCCTGGACTTTACACCCTGATCATTGCGGTTCCGATGTGGGGGGACCTGCAGCGCACCATCGAAATAGGTCCCAGCGGGAGCAATTCCAAGGGAAGGATTGAAAGGACCTTTCGTGTGGATCGCGAATACGCGAGACCGAACCTGCATACAGTTTCTGTCCAGCAGCTGTCCGTTTCCAGAAACGCCCGGCGGGAATTCACCAGAGCCCGAGACCGGTTAGAGGATCGGGATGTGCCGGGTGCCATTGAACATCTCAAGAAGGCAGTTGAGCTGTCTCCCCAATTTGCAGCCGCCTGGAATCAATTGGGCACCATCGCCTACCTCTCCAAGGAGCCAAAAAAGGCGGAAGAATATTTTCGTGAGGCCCTCCAACAGGAAGCCGATTCCTATCCTCCTCTGGTCAATCTGGGTGGCGCCCTTCTGGCTCAGGATAAGGTTGAGGAGTCGCACTCGATGAATCTGCGGGCTGTGGAAATGAGACCGGACGATGCCCTTGCCCATTCTCAATTGGGACGAAGTTATTTTTCCCTGAGTGAACTCGACAGTGCTCAGAGGCACCTGAAGCAAGCCAAGGCGCTGGATCCTAAACACTTCTCTCTTCCTCAGTTGGTGCTGGCCCAGATCTACGAGCTCAAAAGCGACTCCCTCTCCCTGATGCGGGAGCTGGAGGAATTCCTCAGGTATCATCCCGATTCCAAAAGAGTTCCCGAAATGACCCAGTGGCTGGAGCGGACTCGCGACAGCACCGAGGGTGCCCCCCTCGAGGCAGCAAGAAGATGAGGATGTTTTGAGACGGTTGACGGTGGCTGCACCGACATCGGTCCTCTTTGTTGTCTTGTTCACGGCAGGTTTGGCCGCCTGGACTCCCAACCCTCAAATTCAAGACCCTGGTGCGGATGTCGTGGTGGTGGGAGCAGGTATCTCGGGACTTGCTGCCGCTCTGGAGGCCGGGCGACAAGGAGCGAGGGTTCAGGTCATCGACATGTGGTCGATTTTCGGTGGACATGCCGTGCTGGCAGGCGGTGTGCTCAACATCGTAGGCACGCCGGTGCAGGAAGCTCTGGGCATTGAGGACTCGACCGAACTGGCCTATTCCGATTTCATGAGTTGGGGAGAGGACCCCGACCCTGAGTGGGTCCGATTGTACGTCGACCATTCCCGGGAGCTGATCTACGACTGGCTCCTCGATATGGGAGTGGAATTTGGAGAGGTGCTTCGGCGTACGGGAAACAGTGTGCCGCGAATTCATCGAACCCAGGGAGGAAGGGATTTGGTGACGACCCTCTATCGGGAATGTCTCCAGTATCCCAATATTACTTTTACCTGGAATCACAGGGTGAGCAGCCTGGTGAAAGAAAACAATCAGGTGGTTGGCGTGTGGGCGGAGAATTTGCGCTCCGGTCAGCGTCTGAGTTTTCCGGCTGCGGCCGTTGTTCTGGCTACAGGCGGCTTCCAAAGCAATCTGCAAATGGTGCGGGAGTTCTGGCCCGATAACCTGCGCTTTCCCGATCGCCTTTTGCTGAGTTCGGGGATTAATGCTCTGGGTTCGGGACACGCGCTGGCCCAGGAAGTGGGTGGAGTGCTCAGTTACATGGATCATCAATGGAACTATTCCACGGCAGTACCCGACCCACGGTACCCGGGTACCGATCGAGGTCTGTTTGCCCGGTCCCCGGCTGCGATATGGGTCAATGTCGAGGGCGAACGATTTGTCAGCGAATCGGAGAGCTACAAGGTCACCTTTCCAGCCGTGGTGAATCAAGAATCCTCCAGTTTTTGGGCGATTTTCGACCGAGAGGGAAGGGAACAGTTTCAGATGAGAGGAACGACGGGTTGGGAGGACCCCGCCCAGGTGGTCTTCGAGAAATTTCCTGAACTGGTGAAAAGGGCGTCCTCGGTTGAGGAACTTGCCGTCACCATCGGAGTTCCACCCGGCGTGCTCAAAACAACAGTGGATCGCTACAACTCCATGGTGAAAAAAGGCAAGGATGAGGACTTCGGCCGATTCGATTCCGCTCGTTTGCCTTCAGAAGAGATTCTGGTCAATCCCCATGATCCACAGAAGATTGAGCAGCCTCCCTTTTATGCTCTTCGCACCTTTCCGGTGACGCGAAAGAGTATGGGAGGAGTGTTGATTGATATCTCCGGCCGGGTTCTGGACAGAAAAGGAGATCCCATCAAGGGTTTGTACGCAGTGGGTGAGTTGACCGGCTTCGGACGCGTCAACGGCAAAGCCGGGCTGGAAGGCACCTTCCTCGGGCCTTCCATCGTGACCGGACGCGTCGGGGCTCGGACCGCAGTGGCTGAACTGGAGCAGAAGCCGGCTAAGATCTCCAGGAAGACTGGTCATTCCAGCCGGTCCTCTTCTGAAGCGGATGCATCCGTCGACAACCAGGCCTGTTTGCGTTGCCACAATCTGCCTCAATTGGTGACCGCAAAACGAGCCGGCTACGATCATTTTGAACGGGCCCACGGTCTTGTCCTGGAGCGGCAGGACAACTGCGTGAGTTGCCATGCCGAGTTTGTCCCCGTGAATATGGAGTCCCACCGATTTGACCGAACCGCACAGGCGGGAAACTGCGAGCTGTGCCATTGAGTACCGCGCTTCGCGCGGGTTCCAAGTTCCAGGTTCCAGGTCCGACGATTTTGGTTTGTGACCGCGGTCTGCGGTCTGTTGGCTAAGGATTCCCTCTCGCTTGCGGGGTTTTGTTGTGGCTATGCGGTTTGATCTTGTCCGGGAAAAATGATATTTTTCGGACAAGATGGCAGGTAAAAAATCCCCACAAGCTATTGAACAAAAAGCCTACGGAAGGATTCGAGGCAACGGACGTGGGTGGGCGTTTTCTCAACGAGATTTTGCGCCTCTTGGGAGTCGGGACGGGGTCGATAAGGCCCTTCAACGTTTACACCGACAAGGTACGATTCGTAGGGTGATCCGAGGCATCTACGACTATCCTCAATTCAGCGATCTGCTCAACCAACAGCTCAGCCCGGATCTCGATCAGATAGCCCAAGCACTGGCGCGCAAGTTCGGTTGGCGTATCCAGCCGAGCGGAGCGGCCGCCCAGAATCTCATCGGCTTATCGACTCAGGTGCCCGGCCGAATTGTCTATTCGTCAGATGGCCCCGACCGAAGGTACGAGGTTGGCCGGACCACACTCGTTTTTGAGCACACAGCCCTCAAGGAAGCTGGCTTCAAGTATCGCGAGAGCATGCTCCTCGTGCAGGCGCTCAAGGCTCTCGGACGGGACCGGATCACGCCGGCAGTGATTGAGAAGATCCGCACGTGGCTCGACCCCGGCCTGCGCGAGAAGGTTCCTGTCGACACGAAGACTGCTACTGGTTGGGTCTATAAGGCCATCCAACAGATCTGCCGGGAGAAGGCGGATGAATAAGGTTTCCAACCTTCCTGACCAGCAACGCCGTGAGCTATTTCGTGAGTCGGCGGCGCTTCGCGGGATGAACCCCGCTGTCATCGAGAAGGACTTTTGGGTTTGCTGGGTGCTCAAGCAGTTGTTCGCCGACACCGAGCTCAAGAAGCGTCTGGTTTTCAAGGGAGGCACGACCCTGTCGAAGGTGTTCGGCCTCACCGAGCGCTTTTCTGAGGACATCGATCTCGTTCTCGACTGGCAACTGCTCGGGCTTGGTGATGGCGAAGAAGATCCTTATCAGGAGCGATCGAGAACTCAGCGGGACCGTTTCAATGCTCGGGTCAACGAGCGAGCCGCCCAGTACATCGCGGGGCGGCTCATGGAAGATCTGAGTGACCTCTTTGCTGTATGTCCTGAAGTGGCTGCTTCCGTTGACTCAGATGATGCCCAAACGGTTCGTGTCGCCTACCCCGCGGCTTTTTCCGAGCAGAACCTGAAGCCTGAAGTGCTCCTCGAGATTGGCCCGTTGGCTTCGTTCGCGCCTTCTGGCTACCACGAGATCCGCCCCTATGCAGCGGAGGCGTTTCCTGACGTCTTCGCAGATGCGGCGTGCCCGGTGTTCGCAATCGACGCCGAGCGCACCTTCTGGGAGAAAGCGACGATTCTCCACCAGCAGGCTCACCGGATCGATGCCATGCCGGAACGCTACTCCCGCCACTACTATGATCTCCACAGGATGGCAGAAAGTCAGGTCCGAAAGAGAGCGCTCGACGATCTCGGACTGCTAGAGGAGGTCGTGGATTTCAAGCAGCGCTTCTACCCCTGTGCATGGGCGAGATACGTGGATGCAAAGCCAGGTTCCTTCAAGCTTATCCCGAGCGCACCGCATCTATCTGAACTCAAAAAGGACTACCGCGCTATGGAGATTATGATCTTTGGAGAAATTCCGGTTTTCGAAATAATTCTCAATGTCCTCCAAGAGTTAGAAGACGAGATTAATGGTAGGTAGTGGGTCAGTAGACTTCCAGACTGAGTACTCGTCTTTCACTGCTCATCCACTGCGATGCTGCTCCGCGATAAGCACTTGTTTTTGACATCCCTCCGAGTTAGCATGGGGGCATAAGCTGGGCTAATACACCACGGAAAAAAGGGGGCGAGAAAATGAAAAAAGCCATCTATCAGACACTCGACCGATACCTATCCAAGAAGAGTTCCAGGAGAGATTTCATTCAAGCGGTGACAGCCATGGGCTTTACCAGCCTGGCCGCCGAGTCTCTGTTGGCTTCCGCCCAGCTGGACTTGGGATCTGCCGATGAACCTGGCAAGTCTCAACCCCGCATGGTTGAGGGTTCGGCCGGCTCCTTAATCGTGGAGCAGTTAAAGGCGGCCGGTGTGAAGTACATCTTTCACACCAACACCAGTGGTTTGGAGAGCCTGACGGATGCCGTGGATACGAACGAAATGCAGGTGATCATGGTCACTCATGAAGGCCAGGCGGTATCCGCAGCGGAAGGGTACGCTCTGGCAAGTGGCCAGCTGGGATTCTTTATGGGAAGTAAGGTGGGAGTCGGGAATTCGATCAGCAATCTGTACAATGCCTGGAAGGATCGGACACCGATTATCGTGAGCTATGGGCGCTCGACTCTAAAAGGTCAGGGAGGGCAGGACGGTTTTGAGGAATGGGACGATCATCTCAAGCCCACCGAACCCTTCACTGCCTGGAGTTGGAGTTGTGTGGATGCCGAGACCATGCCGAAGACGCTTCGTCGGGCCATGAAGTTTGCCTACACTCCTCCCGGGGCACCTGTGACCTTGGATTTTCCGCCCGATCTTCTGAGGAAAAAGGTCCGCGCACCCATTTACCAAATCGACCCAACCCGTATCCGCCCTGTCTTTCGTGCCGGCAAGGATCGAATCGAGAAAGCTGCCGAATTACTGGCCAAGGCAAAGAGCCCCGTGTTTATTGTGGGTCCGGAAATCACTCGAGGAGAAGCCAATGGGGCGATGGTGGCACTGGCTGAAAAGTTGGGGGTGCCGGTCTGTCAGGGAGAGGGACTCTTCTCGGACTTCCCGACCCATCATCCGCTTTTTATGGAACGCTATTCCCCACGCATGAGGTTCCCTAAGAATGTTGATCTGGTCATCAATCTGGGGGCCAAGGATGTGGCGGGACCGCCCAAGGGAGGTCGTCTGATACACGCCAGTAATGATGCCGATATCATCGGCAGGCGCAATCCGAGTGGCTTCCCCATTCATGCTCATGTCTCGACGGTCATAGCGGATCTTACCGATGCTCTTGACGGTATCCTGACAAAGGACCGCATGAGCAGGATTCAATCGGAACGGTTGGCCAATGCCCGAACCTTTAATGAGAAATTGAGGCAATCGCGAGAGATCACGCTTCGAGCTCGGTTTGATGATTCTCCGCTGGCCTGGGAGAGGGTCGGTTATGAACTGGAAAAGGCCCTGGACAAGAATGCTGTTCTGGTTCCTGAAATTGGCAGCCAGAGCCCTAAAGTGTTGAGTGCTTTGAGCCAGGGTAAAGAAGAGAAATGGCGTATTGGGCGCACCGTGGGTTCAGCCCTGGGTTGGGGCGTGGGAGCCGCGTTGGGCGTGCAACTGGCCCTTCCCAATCGTCAGGTTGTTGCCTTCCAAGGGGACGGAGGCTTCATGTTCGGTCAGGGTGAGACGCTGTGGAGCATTGCCCGCTATGAGGCGCCCATACTGATCGTGGTCATGAATAATCACAGTTACAACGAAACCCGCAACCGTAATATGAGTGCGAATGGAAGACAATTCCAAACCGGAAAAGAATTAACCAGCTATCTGGGTGATCCCGATATTGACTTTACCAAGATTGCAGGAGCTTTCGGCATTGCCGGTCAGAAGGTTTTCGATCCCGCCGATTTGGGTCCGGCAATTCAGCGGGCTTTGAAGACCATGCGGGATGGAAAACCATTCATGCTGGATCTTGAGGTGGCACGGGACGGGATACTCAGCGAGAGCGAGTGGCATTCGCCCTTTTCCATTGCCCAACTGGGTGGCAGGAAGAGAGGTTAGAAGAGTGAGGAGGTTTGAGTTGCTAATGCGGACGATGCGTGCTCTCAGAAAATGGACTTCATTCAGCTGTATTGTGCTGGCCCTTCTTCTAGCAGCCACTCAATATGTCGGCACAGGTCGAGGTTCCCCTGGTGAGATGGCTGCTCACTTTGCTGAGCCGCTGCAGGTGGAGAAAGGCAAAGAGGCCTTTGGCCAGGCCTGCATTCAATGCCACAATATGGGCCGTACCCAGATGCAGAGAAAGACCGCTGACGGGTGGAGAGATACCGTTTACTCCATGATTTCCAGGGGAGCCCCGTTGATGCCCGATGAAATCGAACCGTTGATCGAGTATTTGGCGGCCACTTATGGTCCGGGTGCAACCCCTCCCGCTGTCGGCGGTCAGGGCTCTCAAGAGGGGAGTGCACTCCCGGATGGGCCAGGCAGAGCGATTTTTGTGGGCAACTGCGCCGCCTGCCATTCCATGGACCTGCCGTTGAACATGCGTCAGTCTGAAGCGGAATGGAGCGCAACGATTAGCACAATGGTGACCTACGGAGCTCAGGTAACCCCCCAGGAGCAGGAGATATTGGTGAAGTACGCGACCCAGCACTTTGGCCGTCGCTGACGGGAACTCACCTCCCTTTCTTCTCATCCTCAATAACGTTGGAACATTCTTGCCTTTTGAGCGTACTATTTAAGGGTATTTGTGACTCTATGAGGTGCTTCGTTTGAAGAAGTTATTATTCATCATCGTCGTGGGTATCTTTCTGTCGGCGCTGGGCCTCCGACTCTACCAGGAGCTTGGGGGGGGAGAGGTGGCGGCAGGGGGAAGACCGCCTGGCGGTGGACGACCCCCGGGTGGCGGCCGACCCTCTGGAGGCGGCAGACCTTCCATGCTGGTGGATACTGCCCAGGTTGAATTCCATCAATTTGAGACCACACTTGAAGTTCTGGGGGAATTGGAACCCCAGGCTGAAGTGGACGTCATGTCTCGGATCAGTGGCCGCCTGCAGCAGGTTTTAGTGAACCGTGGAGAGCCGGTGCAGGAAGGACAGCTGCTGGCCGTGGTGGACGATGTTGACTTGCGACAGCAGATTATCCGTTCCGAAGCGGCCACCGCGGTCGCTCGTGCTGGAGTCAACCGGGAAGAGGCCACCTATAGAAATTTACTCCTCCAGGTGAAGCGGTATCAAGACCTTCACGAAGAGGCCCTGATTTCAACCCAGGAGCTGGAGGATATGGAAAGTCGGCTGTTTGTCGCCGAGGCCCAGCGGGAGTTGGCGAAGGCTCAGGTTCTGCAGGCCGAGGCCTCCTTGCGCGAACTGGGCATTCAACAGGAACAAACCCGAATCTATTCTCCTCTGGACGGATTTGTGGGCACCCGCTATCTGGACCCTGGTGCTCTGGTGAGTTCCAGTGTCTCGATTCTCTCGGTGCTGAATGTGGATCGGGTGAAGACCATTGTGCCTGTGGTAGAAACCGCCATTCAGATGGTGCGGATGGGCCTGCCCGCTGAAATTGCTGTGGATGCCTATCCGGACCGAATCTATGAGGGCACAGTCACCCGCATTACTCCTTTCCTCAATCCGGACACCCGCAGTGCTGACGTGGAAATTGAAATTGCCAATCCCGACAATACGCTCAAGCCGGGTATGTTCGCCCGTGTGAAGATTGATGCCAGAATTTCCAGGGACTCTCTCAGCATTCCCCGAGCCGCACTATTGACTCGTGGAAGTCAAAAAGGGGTTTATTTGCTGACTGAGGACATGGCCACCGTTTTTCAGGTCATCGAGATTGGTCAAATCAAGGGCAACGTGGTGGAGGTGATTGAGGGGCTGGAAGAAGGTGTGGAGGTGGTGCATGCGGGTGCCTCGAACTTGAATGAAGGTGACCGGGTGAGGACGCAATGAACCTGACTCATTTAGCCATTCGTCGTCCCGTCTTTATCACCGTGGTCTTCCTCATCATCACACTCCTGGGTGGGGTCTCATTTATGCGTCTCCCCGTCGACTTGATGCCGGATGTCTCGTTTCCCACCCTGACGGTTCAGAGCAATTATGGAGGCGTTGGCCCGGAGGAAATGGAGGAGCTGGTCAGCATTCCTCTGGAAAGGGCACTTTCCGCCACGCCGGGCATCGAGGAGATGACTTCCACATCTTCGGAGGGGAACAGTCGCATACGTCTCTCCTTTGCCTGGGGCACCGATCTGGACTCGGCGACCGACGAAGTCCGGTCAAGGCTCGATCGGGCCCGAAACCAGCTCCCCGATGATGCTAGCACCCCCACCGTATTCAAATTTGATGTGAGTGACTTTCCCATCATTTTCATGGGTGTCTCCGGGGAGATGGATCCACGAGCATTGAGAGAGTTCACCGACAAGCAGCTCAAGTATCGGTTTGAACGCATATCCGGAGTAGCGCAGGCCAATGTGTGGGGCGGCCTGTCTCGTGAGATCCACGTCAACCTGGACCGCTCCCAGATGCATGCCCTTCGAATTAATCCCAATCAGGTGATGACGGCTCTGCGACGCGAAAACGTGAATGAGCCAGTGGGACAGGTCGTGGAAGGCGATTTTGAAGTCCTGATGCGCACTCAGGGAGAGTATCAGACTCTTGACGAGATCCGGCGCACCATGGTGACACGGCGTGGAGGAAAGCCGGTATACGTCTCCGATATCGCCGAAGTGGAAGACAGTTATCAGGAAATTCGGAACCTGGTACGAGTCGATGGCAGGCCTGGACTGCGGATGGGCGTCTGGAAGCAGTCTGGAGCCAATACGGTGGATGTGGCCAGGGAAGTCCAGAAGGAAATCGAAAGAGCCAATCAGGATTTTGCACACATCCATATCTCATCGATTATGGACACCTCGAAGTTCATTGAAAGTGCCGTGGCCAACGTGCGAAACGCTGCTGTGTACGGATCCATTCTAGCGGTCTTTATTCTCCTGCTCTTCCTCCGTAATTTTCGAAGTACGCTGGTGGTGGCTATCTCCATTCCCATTTCGGTCATTGCCGCCTTCGGGTTGATGTATTTCTACGGATTTACTCTCAACACCGTCACCTTCGGGGGGCTGGCCTTGGGTGTCGGAGTTCTCGTCGATAACGCCATTGTGGTGTTGGAAAACATCTTTCGACATCGACAGGAGGGTGTGGAGAGGAAAGAAGCAGCCCGCAGAGGCACCAAGGAAGTGGCGCTGGCCATCACCGCCTCCACTATGACGACGATCGTCGTGTTTTTGCCCGTTGTTTTCATGAGTGGTGTGACGGGTGTGCTTTTTCAACAACTGGCCTGGGTGGTGTCTATTTCGCTGTTCTGCTCACTGTTGGTATCACTGACTCTCGTTCCCCTGCTTTCCAGTCGGTTTGTTCGTGTCCGGGAACCCAATCCCAGCAATTTACTGTATGGACTGGTTCACAGAATGGCTCTCGGACTGGAGGCTCTTGACAAAAGTTACGCCCAGGCCATTCGGTGGTCGTTGAGACATCCGGGCCTGATTATTTTCGCAACCCTGGTTGTGCTCCTCTCAAGCCTGATGCTCGTACCCTTCATCGGGTTCGAGTTGGAACCAGAGACGGATGAAGGCGAGGTGATGATCAATCTGGAGCTGGCGGAGGGAACCCGGCTTGATGTGACCGAGCAGTTCGCCCTCCGTGCAGAAGAGATGATCCAGGAGCAGGTCCCGGAAGCCCGGAACGTTATGACCGAGGTGGGCTCACAAGGGGGATGGAGAAGCGCTACTACCCACACCGTCAATATTCGTGTGAGCCTGACTCCCAAGTCCGAGCGAACCAGGAGCAGCCAGGAAGTTGCTCGGGCGCTACAGCCCTCCTTTGCCAGGCTGCCGGGGGTGGTGACGCGCATCCGGGCTTCCGGCGGCGGCTACATGAGGAGGATGGGGCAGGGCGGCGGTGACCGCCTGTCCCTGGACATTCGAGGCTACGACATTGTCCAAAGTTTTAACCTAGCTGTCCAGATCAAGAGGATGGCGGAGTCCCTTGAAGGGGTGTCCGACGCCCGCATCAGTCGAAGTGCGGGTCGGCCCGAAAGCCTAATCCTGATTGATCGGGAAAAGGCTTCCACCATGGGGCTTTCCGTTTCCGACATCGCCACCACCATCGAGACCAGCGTGGGGGGAACGACCGCCACCTACTTCAGGGAAGGCGGGGAAGAGTACGAAGTTCTGGTCCGTTACAAAAAGGAGGACCGATTGAGCAGTGAGGATGTGTGGGCTATTCCCATCCAGACCCCCGGAGGACAGGTGGTCCCGCTTCAATCTCTGGTCCGATTTGAACGGAGTGAAGGCCCTTTGGCGATCCAGCGAAAGGATCAGCAGAGGGTGGTCACGGTTTTGGCCAACCTCTCAGGAACTCGCGATATCGGGTCTATCGTGGCTGAGTTTCAGGAGGAGCTCCGCTCTCTGAATGTGCCGCCTGATCTGGCTATTGTTTTTTCCGGTGAGTGGGAAGAGCAGCAGGAGGCATTCCGTCTTCTACAACTCAGCCTTGGTTTAGCCATCATCCTGGTTTACCTGGTCATGGCTGCCCAGTTTGAGTCCTTTAAATATCCCTTCCTGATCATGTTCTCGTTGCCCCTGGCCTCTATAGGCGTCGTCTTAGCCCTCTTTCTGACCGATACGACCTTTAATACTCAGGCTTTCGTCGGGGTGATCATGCTGGTGGGAATCGCCGTCAACAATGCCATTGTTATGGTGGACTATGTCCTGCAGCTGCAGCGGGACCACGGACTCGCTCTGGTGGATTCGCTGGTCACGGGTGGGCGCCGGCGACTACGCCCCATTTTGATGACCACGCTGACCACTGTTTTGGGACTCACCCCCATGGCTCTCGGACTTGGCGAGGGCGCGGAACTGCAGGCTCCCATGGCCCGGGTTCTCATCGGAGGCCTGGTTACCTCCACCTTGATTACCCTGTTTCTGGTCCCCACTCTCTTTCTCACCATGGAGAAAGTGCGCTTCGGTCGTCGCCAGGAAAAGCTTGACCCTGCTGTTGAACCTGCGATGGGCCAAGCCTCGTGAGTAATCTACCCTCCTCCTCTCTGGATTTCATTCGGGCCAAAGTCGCAGAAGATATAAAGACCAATAAGCACCAGGGCCGCGTCGTGACCCGATTTCCACCCGAGCCCAACGGGTACCTGCATATCGGGCATGCCAAATCGATCTGCCTCAACTTTGGTATCGCTGCCGAGAACGAGGGAGGTGTTTGCAATCTTCGCTTCGATGATACCAATCCCATCAAAGAGGAGGCCGAATATGAAGAATCCATCAAAAGAGACGTTTGCTGGTTAGGATTCGATTGGGAGGATCGGCTCTTTTATGCTTCGGACTATTTTGAGCAGCTTTTTCAGTATGCGCTACAGCTCATCCAGGAGGGCCAGGCCTACGTTTGCAGTTTGAGCGCAGAGGATATTCGCAAGTACCGGGGGACTCTGAGCGAGCCGGGCCAGGACAGTCCCTACCGGACGAGATCGGTCGAGGAGAACTTGAAGCTGTTCGAGGGGATGCGGGCCGGAGAGTTCGAAGAGGGCTCTCACGTGCTTCGGGCCAAAATCGACATGGCCTCTCCCAATCTTAATATGAGAGATCCCACCCTGTACCGGATACGAAAGGTGCCCCATCATCGGACCGGCGACAAGTGGTTGATTTATCCGATGTACGATTATGCCCATTCTCTTTCCGACTCCATAGAGGGGATCACCCATTCTCTTTGTACGCTGGAATTCGAGGATCACCGGCCTCTCTATGACTGGGTGCTGGATCAATTGAAGCTCGATTCCCATCCCCAGCAGATCGAGTTCGCACGCCTCAATATCAGCTACACGGTGCTAAGCAAGCGAAAGCTTCTGGAATTGGTGAAGGAAGGTCATGTGTCCGGCTGGGACGATCCCAGGATGCCAACGCTGAGCGGACTGCGGCGACGCGGCTATACGCCGGAGGCCATCCGCAACTTCTGTGCTCAGGTGGGTGTAGCTAAAAGAGACACTGTCCATAGCGTGGCCCTGCTGGAGCACCACCTCCGGGACGACTTGAATCGACATTCTCCCCGGGTCATGGGGGTGCTGCGACCCCTTCGAGTGGTGATTGAAAACTATCCGGAGGACGAGGAAGAAGAGTTGGATGCGGTGAACAATCCGGAGGACCCTGGGGCAGGCTCGCGCAAAGTCCCTTTCTCACGCGTTCTCTACATCGAGCAGGAGGACTTTCAAGAGGATCCGCACAAGAAGTTTTACCGTCTGGCTCCCGGTCGCGAGGTGCGGCTGCGATACGCCTACTTCGTGAAGTGCGTGGATGTGGTGAAGGATGAGAAGACGGGCGAGGTGGTGGAATTGCGCTGTACCTATGACCCGGCCACCAAAGGGGGTTCCTCTCCGGATGGACGCAAGGTCAAGGCAACCATCCACTGGGTTTCAGCGGCCCACTCGCTTCAGGTCGAAGTCCGCCTCTACGATCGCCTCTTCGTGAAAGAGAATCCGGAAGAGGGGGGAGCTGATTTCCGGGAGGCCCTGAACCCCGATTCTCTGGTGACGCTCACCTCCTGCCGGGTTGAGCCCGGTCTAAAAGGCGCAGAGCCTGCAACGAGATACCAGTTTGAGAGACAGGGCTATTTCTGTGTCGATACCGTGGATTCCACCCCGGAAGCACCTGTCTTCAATCGCACCGTCACTCTGCGGGACTCGTGGGCCAGGATCGAGAAAGCTGCGAAGCAAAATCAAAAGTCGAACAAGTAGGTCAGTTTGGCGATGAGCGCCCTTTCCAGGACTTCCCCCGTGGTTGTCCGCCGTTCGTTGTAGACCAGGAAGAAATCGCTGAGAGGCTTGTAAATGAAGTTGAAACGGATGTTACTGGAGATTTCTCGCAAGGTACTGTTGTACTGGATCAAAGCATTCAAAAACATGGTGGTGGTGAACGAATAGCGCAGACGGGTTGTGGTCAAGGTGGTGGTGAAGTCCCCTGAAGGCAAGGTGATGTCGTCGTGTATCCAGGACACCTCGGCTGCAAGCTGGTAGCCCGGCTGAAACTGGAACCCTGCACGATAGGAATCCTTGTGGCCGTCAAAGAAACTCCCTTTGGATCCTCTCACCTCGGTGCTGAACATGCGGGTCCTGTCACTGGAGAAGAAAGCAGCCCATTCCTCGAACTGATAGTCTCCGGGAGCAACGTTTTGGCCGGGTCGAATCTCAAAGGGGTCGTCCAGGCGCTCAAAGGTGGCTGTGCGGCCGAACCAGAAGATCGAGCTGTCCTGTAACTCAATGGCCGAACTGAGCTCAACGGTTCGAGTCACCAGAGTATTCTCCTGATCGGTAATATATTCAATCTCGACGTCGGGCCTGAACTCCCGAATCCAGGGAATGCTCTCCCCAGGTCTGGGTCGAACGGTGAACTTCTCTCTGGCTTTTCGAATACCTGTGCGGGGCGCAAAGCCCACTTCAGGATTGAACTCGTCCTGAATGGTGAGGTATCCAGCCAGGATATCGAACAGCTGATCTCTCCATGCGATGCTGAAATCGGCAGCCATGTTTTGGTCCCGTATCCCTGGGGTATCGGTTTTGAGAAGGAAGGAAGAAACATCCAGGGAGGTTAAGAACTTCAAGTTCGTATCCAGGCCGTAGGTGCGATTAAACTGCCCCCCCCCGGCCTGCTTGCTGACGAAAAGCCCACCGATGTCCGAACTTCTAAAGATCTCTCGACGAACACGAACTACCGAAAAATTGGTGGAGGGAATGTCCTCGAATTCATCCGCCTGCATGGAGAGCATTCCAACACGATATTTGCCAAGGGTTCCGCTGAGGCGGACACCCCCCAGGATGGGAATCAGTCGTCCCTCGGAAATACCGATTCGGCGACTGAAGAAGGGAATAATTTCGCGGCCCTGAGCACCCCTAAATCCTCTGCTCAGGCTTCCGAATTGGAAGATGGTGTCGTTCTCCAGGAAAAACTCTCGCTTCTCGGGGAAGAATAGGCTAAACCGGGTCAAGTTGATTTGTTGCTCATCCGCCTCAACCTGGGCAAAGTCAGTGTTGACGGTCAGATCCATTGTGAGTCCCGGAGTGATTCCGTATTTGACGTCAAAACCGACTTCGGGAATAAAATCAACGTCATCCCCTTCACGGCGTGTGATAGGTGTGGAAAGGTAGGGTTTGACGTAAAGATTTCGACCTTGCTGGATTCCCTGAAGGCCATTGAGTTCACCTGCCATCGAGACGCGGCTGATTCGGTAAGGCCGTGGAATCGGCGACCAGAAACCGAATTCGTTGTTGCGTCGGATACGGCGCAGAAAATTCACACCCCATGTCTGCTCCTCGCCCTCTTTGAAGCGCAGGGTCTTGAAGGGGATAGCTATTTCTGCCTGCCAGCCCTCACTCGTGATTTTCGTTTTCACGTGCCAAATCGCGTCCCAATCGGAGTTGTTGTTGGAGCCATCTGCACCGACCTGGGTATCTCTCTTGGCTCCTTTCGGGTTGGTACTGAACATCACGGCGTTGCGATCATCGTTAAAGGTGTCCAGAAGGATGATGAAATTATCGTTTTCACCTGGTGTGTAATCTCTTTTCACACTGGTCACCACGATCCCCTCTTCCCCGGCTGAGTCAAAACAATAAACTCCGACGTAGAGGTTTTCCTGGTCATAGAGAAGCCGCACCTCGGTACGCTCTGTAACGGGCTCCCCTGTTCTCGGCTCGTTCTGAATAAAGTCAGTGGCGGGTTGTGCCAGCTTCCACTCTGGCTCGTCAAGGGTGCCGTCAACTACAATTTGCCCCTCAACGAAAACTGCAGTGACTTTCTTATGATCTTTCTGGGCAAGGGTATCCCGCACCCCACAGAACCCCATCATGAGACCGAACAGCACACAGGCTTGAGTCACCTTGGTCATGGCATCTAAAAAGGGCGCCTATTGTACTGGATCAGAGGGCTCATGATGTCAGCGAAAATCGGGTTTTTCCCTCAGATAGTCTTTCCGCATGAGGGGGCGGAAACGCTCCATGATTTCCTTGTTGATATCCAACGGAGGTTGTTGTTCGGGGGGTAAAAGCGACTTGAACGGCACACCCGCGATCTCCTCCTTGAAGGTCTCTTTTGCTCTCGCCAGCAGTTGTGGATCGATCAGGAAGTCGACCAGTGAAGCCGCCAAAGCCTTGGCCCCAGCCACCGCTCCTTTGTGGGCGATCGAGGTGGCAGGTGCTACGCCCGCGGCCCAATGGTGGGCGGCGATGCCCGGGATGTTGGAAGGAAAGGTGATCCGGCCCGTCGGCACCAACCAGGTCAGGTCACCTGAATCGTTGGCAGAGGTACTTTGAGCAGTCGCTCCTCGCAGACTGTTGACCTGCTTCACCAATCCTATGGGCTCTACGTCACGGTTGGTCTGGAGCTCTTTGGCAAGGGCCTGTTCCTGATTGTTCCACTCCGGCATTCCCACCCACTCGATGTTCCTTTGGATGACCTCGGCCGCCGTTTGGTTGGCACGGGTGGGCCAAACGGCACTGACGATGTTGACCGAGTAGCTGGTTTCCGTCATAAGAGCGGCGCCCTGGGCGATTTCTTTAGCTCTTTCAAAAATGACGCTGACTTTCTCGGCAGTAGACTCGCGGAAGAACCACCAGATGGTCGCCTCATCCGGGATCACATTGGGTTGGACTCCTCCCG
>CBDUTA010000004.1:0-27630 GCA_965369785.1 uncultured bacterium | reverse complement strand
CCCATCTGCGACCCTTCTATAATCTGGTGCCCTACAGATTTCTTTTTTGCACCCGATCTCGCTTGTGAATTACCATTGAGAGCGGGAAGGAAAGATGGAATCTAAGGCTATTGGATCGAGTCGCCGAGAACGCGAGGTAGAAGCAGTTATCCCGAAGGAGCGAAGGGTTCTGCTGGAGGTGAGCACCGACCGATACGGCATCCATCAGCAGATGGAAAAGCTGCTCCGGGAGCTCAACAACCAAAACATCGCCTGGTCACAGGCTTTGGAAAGCCTGCACTCCCGGGCTATGAGCGACTTCTCGTCCTACAATGACCACGAGCGTGGAGCCGACGCAGTTGGAGCTTATTGTGGGCTTTACAGGCAAGTCGCCCGGCAGGCCACTCCGGCCTCCCTGCGTGAAGTGGGTATCCGCAACTGGCTCTACTACCTGCATGCAGTGGTGAGTACCTCGGAGCAGCACTTGGTCAGGAATGTCGCTCCGATCGGTCAGGCTCTGCGTCGCCTGGCCGAGATTCTTCACGATGCGCCCACCTACGCCGTGGCCTCAAGCCCAGGTCTAAAGCGTCTGACCGAGGCCGTCCTGGCGGCGGGAGAACCCGGCAAGCCCCTGCTGAAGCCCATGGTCGAGTTGCTCAGTACGGCTCTTGAGCAATGCTACAAGGACTGGCTGATGCGGGAGGATCCCTTGGTGTGGTTTCACGATCGTCGCTTCACCAGCACATCCTCGAAGGATCCGCTTCCCGAGGCGGTCACCTCCATCTCCCATGATCATCTGAGATCCTGGCAGGCCGATCTGGAGGATCTGCGTGGGCGTAAGGGTTCCCTGGAGAAACGAGCTCGGGCATTGCTAGCTCTCCCGGACAATGCACGAATCACGCGGGGATATTTGGAAGCTGCTTCCGCTGTTGAGTCCGGAAAGAATGAAAGATGGCAGAACCTTCTGGAGAGAATACGCTGGCTTGTTCAAGTGTTGAGTACAGAGGCTCTAACCTCGGCACACGAGATGGCTCTGCGCGACATCCGTCGCTGCTACGAGGAAGTACTCGAAACCACAGACCGCAGTAATGTGGAGGAATGTATTCGCGAAACCTTTGCTACCCTCCGTCATGTCCGGCTGCCCGACACCCCAGCGGTGGACTACCTGGTGACAACCATTGGTCTAAAGGTGTTTGCTACCCAAGATGCCGACTGGGCCGATGTGGTGATTGATGAGATCATCGACTGTGACTTTCACTATCCTGAATTCGATGGTTACACCGAACAGTGGGCCGTGCAGGTCAATCCTGCCCATCTCAAGAACATTCGTACCTATCTCAGCCTGATCGAAAGTGATCCTCATCTGGCCCACCGGCTGTTGGCTGCTTTGGTTGTGCACCTCAAGATGGGGGGAGTTTTCATTGCCGACACTGATCTGTTTCAGAAAGACATCTCACGATTTCTGAGCAGCGACATCGGTCCCGTTTACCACCAGGCGAAGCACCTGCTGAAGCTCTTTCCTGTCTACTTCAGCGACATCGGTGCAGAGGGAGAGCTGCGGGACATCTCTACCCGTATCGATGAGATCGGAAAGCTCAAAGATCCCCTCTGCCATTTTCTCCGCAAACTCTGCCATGTTGAGAGCAATGCAACGCTGGTCCCTTTCATTGAAGCCATTGCGCGTTTCTGGGCAACAGGCGATCGTAAATCACTGAAACAGTACATTCCCCCGAAAACCTACCAAGGCCTCGATATCAACAGCAAGACCTATGCACCACTGCATCGTATCCTGGCTGGTTTTGCCGGTGGAAAAGGAGGGATCGAAAAAGCGGTTGCACTGGACGGCGAGGCTCTGACCCAGCGTTTGCTGGAGATTCCCGACGCACAGCCCCTTGAGTTGGAGAAGGTAGAGTTGCTGTTCCGCCTGAGGCACTTGCTCCATTGCAAGTACGCTCTGGACCATGAGTACCTGCTGGATCAGTTGCAGGCTTTTGAGCACCTTAACCGCAGTCAAGTCAGGGAGCTTGAAGGGGCCCTTGCAGCCCAGAGACACGAGGCGTCTCTGGGGATCCTTCTGGGAATGCTCGAGAAGCTCAAGGAGATGATTCTGAGCGAGGAAGAAACCCAGGCCATCGAGGACATATACCACAAGCGCCACGTTGCCGTAGGCATTCCCAGTATGTCCGGCCGTTACCTGGAGATGCGGTTTCAGGCCATGGGGCTCACCTTTCGCATCGAATCGTTGGCCAACGTGCTCTTTGAAGAAATGGTCGCGAGTCAGAACCTGGAATATATTACCAAGAGCGACTTGCAGAGAATCTGTAGATGGCTGCACCTGGTGTTTCGGGCACTGCGGGTCGACGGTTGCCGAGCCACGGGCCTCAGTATGGGAATTTCCATGCTGGAGCAGGCGCTTCAAGCCCAGGCCTTCACGGTGGACCAGTTTATCAATATCTTTCAGTTTATTTCTCACAGCATTCACTATTTGATTCGTGTCCGTTTTCTGGATGTGTACGAAGGGCCCCTTCAACGGATCGTTGAGCAAATGTTCCGAAAAGGT
Source organism: uncultured bacterium (assembly GCA_965369785.1). Classification (GTDB taxonomy): domain Bacteria; phylum Acidobacteriota; class UBA6911; order RPQK01; family JADFOI01; genus JADFOI01. The sequence goes on along the minus strand of CBDUTA010000004.1, from coordinate 25,091 downwards.
CTGTTAACCCTTGATGCCAAGAGCAATGAGGGGGAAGAGATTCTTAAAGTGAGCGAGACATTTTTGCGTGATTTGATCGCCGAGAGCTTTGGGCTGCAACGACTCGACAACCTCTTGGGCAAGATTCTATATACCTTAACCGAACAGAGGGGGAAGTTGGATCGCACGGGACTCAATCTGCTGATGACCTATGACGTGGACCGGTGCTTTTCGGATATCTATGGGCACAAGACCTCCGGGGAAGGCAACATTTTACTGGGATACAAGGGCTATATGCTCAAGGAGCTGGCTTGCCAGGGTTTTCCGATTCCTCCTGGGTTTATCCTGACCACCGAGGCCTACCGGTGCCGTTCGGCGGTCCTGGATTTCCCCGAGTTGCAGCACGAAAACGTGGAACGAATACAGAGACAGATCGCCAAGCTGGAACGCTTGACGACCTCCCGCTTCGGAGACCCGGTGCACCCCCTCCTTCTTTCCGTGCGCTCCAGTGCGGCCATCAGTATGCCCGGGATGCTGGATACTTTTCTGAATGTCGGCATGAACCCGGAGATCGCCGCCGGCTTTGCCGCCAAGACGGATAGGCCTTGGGCGGCTTGGGATGCCTACCGGCGCTTCTTACAGTTTTGGGGGATGAGCTTTGGAATCAATCGCGATCTGTTCGACGGATTGATGGGGGAGGCCAAGCAAAGGTATTCGGTGCTCAAGAAGTCCCTGTTGCCTCCTGAAATGATGAAAGAGCTGGCACTCCGGTACCGCACGCTGCTTCTCGACCACGGTCTGGAGATTGTGGACGATCCCTTCGAACAGCTCATGAGATGTGTCGACCTGGTGATGCAGTCCTGGCAATCGAACAAGGCCCGCGTTTACCGCAGCGAGTTGAAAATTGCCGATGAATGGGGTACAGCGGTTCTTGTGCAAAACATGGTCTATGGTAATCTTCATGCGAAGTCGGGTACGGGGGCGCTCTTTACCCACCACCCGAGGGAAGGGTCGGAGGACGTTCATCTCTATGGAGACTTTATCATCCAGGGCCAGGGAGACGATGTGGTGAGTGGATTGGTAGACACTTTTCCGGTAAGCGAACAGCAGCGACTCTCGGAAAGTGAGGACAGCAAGATCTCCTTGGAAAAGGATTTTCCGAAGATCTACCAGAGCATGCGTCGTTTTGCAGAAAACCTGGTTCATGAGCAAGAAATGCACCACCAGGAAATCGAGTTCACCTTTGAAAGTGATAATCCCAAGGACCTCTATATTCTCCAGACCCGGGATATCGTGTTCTTTCAGACCTCTTCTTTCCCCACCTTTGTGGCCGGTCAGGCTCTGGAGGACGCGAAGGCGGCCACGGGTATCGGTGTGGGCGGCGGTGCGCTGAGTGGACGGGTGGCTCACACGGCAGAGGACCTGACCCATCTCAAGAACCGGTACCCAGATGACCCGATTATCCTGCTGCGACCCGACACCGTGCCCGACGACATCCACTTGATCCTGAAGGCCGATGGTCTGTTGACGGCGCTGGGAGGTGCCACCAGCCATGCTGCACTGGCGGCTCAGCGGTTGGGACGAACCTGCGTTGTTGGCTGTCGACTATTGCAGGTGAGCGAGGAGGAGAGAAGATCGGAGTTGGCTGGCCACAGGATATCGACGGGAGAGTTTCTCTCCATAAACGGCATAGATGGTTCAGTGTACTTGGGAAGGCACCCCGTTACCATCATTCAGCGGCACGGCTTGATGCGGTAAATCGAGTAAACCTGGCCCCTACAATTCAAAGAGGAAGTCGTGTCAAAACTAAAGACAGAAGAAACACTGGGAATTAACGGTTGCGGTCGCACTGGAAAGCTGACCTTGTGGCATCATGTTGCTCGCAAATATTTCTCCAGTATAGTCATTAACTTCGGGCGCGAAGTGGGCACCAACCTGGAGGCGGTTTGCAGCCTGATTGAGAAGGACTCAACCTACGGTTCCCTTCATCGCTTTCTCTTTGGCGTCAACGCTGATCCCTGTGTCAAGATCGTGGATCGCGGAAAACAACTACTGGAGGTGGCAGGGGTTCCCGTGACCATCCTGCAGAGTGCGCGTAATCCGAAGGACATCGGATGGCGGGATCATGGGGTGCGGATCGTGGTTGACGCCACTGGTGCCTTTAATGATCCGACTCGTCCAGTGGGTCACCCGAAAGGATCACTGCGGGGGCATCTGGAAGCTGGTGCGGAAAAGGTCCTGAACAGCGCAACTTTCAAGATCAAGGACAAGAGTCAGCGGCAGCCCCAAGACGCGGTGACTCTGATCTATGGCGTTAACCACGATGCATGGAACCCTACTGAACACCACCTGATTTCAGCCGCCTCCTGTACCACTACTGCTCTGGCTCATATGGTCAAGCCGCTGCTGGATAACCTCCACTCGTCGAACATCATGACCGCCTCCATGAGCACTGTGCACGCGGCCACCAACAGTCAAAGTGTGCTGGATTCGGTTCCCAAGGCAGGAGCCCGGGACCTGCGCCGCAACCGCAGTGTGCTCAATAACATCATCTTGACCTCGACCGGAGCTGGCCAGGCCCTGGAACAGGTGATCCCGGAAATTCGGTCCATCGGCTTTATGGCCGATTCAGTGCGTGTCCCGGTTCTCACCGAGTCCTTGATTATCCTCAACGTTACCTTCCAAACCGTTCTCGAGGGTGGCGATCGAAGCTCGGTTCACCGAGATAAGCTCAACAAGATTTACGCCGAGGCGGCAGCAGGTCCTCAGAAAGGACTGTTGGTTTACAGTGAGGAACAAAACGTGCCGGCAGACGTGACAGGCATGAAAGCCGCCGTGGTGATCGAGGCGGCAGAAACCCACACTCGTACCGGCTTTGTGAATGTGGACCTGGGGCAGATACCGGGGTTGGATCCGGAGGTCATCAAGCGTCTGGACACCGCGACAGTGAAAATGCCGGTGACCCACGCCAAGGTCTTCGGTTGGTACGACAACGAGTACGGTGGGTATACCAACCTACTGGGTGACTTGACCGTTCACGTTCACCAGATCCTCGATTGAATTCTCACCTGTACTGGCCTGCAGCCTCACCCAGGCGGAGTTCCGTTCAAATTCAACCAGCGTAAACTCCTTTTCAAGTTCGAAAACCGCTCGATCGATACTCAGAACGTCTGTGACCGCGGCCGCACCGAGGATATAGCCATTGTGAAAGACTCCCGCGGTTTGTTGAGTCCGGATCATCCGTTCTGAATTGAGTTTGGATTTCAAAGTGGCAAGGGTGTAATTCTCAATTTCTACCAGAACCTCTTTCTGAATGGTCCGTCGGGTCGAGGCGACCTGTTCTCGCAGGGAGGACCGGGTAGCTGTCGCGCGAATGATTCCCCCATGGTTGCGATCAAAGACGGGGATGGGAATGCTGACGTGAAATCCAATTGCGGTGAAGCCGGGCGCAAACTCTTCAGTTTGCTTGTAAATATCGGCGCCGAGGATCACATTGGGCTTTGATTTTGCAATTTCCAATGAGAGTTGGTGTTGGGCGGCCTTCAGCTCACTTTCCAGTAGCTTTAAATCGGGCCGGTGGGCCAGGCTGGATTTGAGGAGTTCCTCTTGGGCCGGAAGAACCGGTGGAATCTGAAGCGAGGTGGAGTTTACCTGGAAGGAAAAGTTCAACGGTACACCCATCAATTGAGCCAGCAGGGCTGTAGAGGTCTTGATACGTGTCTGGTAGAGCAGTCGTTCATTGACGATTCCGTCTAACTCCAACTGAGTCATGGCAACGTTTATACGGGGGATTTCCCCTTCTTGGGTGAGCATTTCATTGAACTGCAGAAATTCTTTCGAAAGTTCCGCGTATTTCTGGCAGATCCTTTGAAGGTTCTGAAGTCGTAGGACGTCCAGGTAAGCAAGCTTGACTTCTGCGATGAGAAGTCTCCGGGCATTGGCTATTCGGTGCTGAGCTCGCTCTGTATGATCCTCGGCCACCAGCGTACGGAAGTTTCTCTTTCCCGCTGTTTCCCATTCCTGTTCCAGGGAAAACAAGAAGTCCCGGTAACGAGTTCCCGAAAATCCGACGGTGTGAAATTCTGCCGCAAAAGTGGGGTTTGGGCGCTCCCGTGCACTTTCCACCTCTCCTTCGGCAAAAGCAGCGCTCTCTATGACTGCCTGGAGTGACGGGTTCTGTGTGAGTGCGTTTTCCACAGCTTGGTCTAAAGTGAGTACTGTTTTTAAGTCAGTTTCCTCAAGGCGGGTTTCCTGTGCGGCGGACCACTGGGTACAGGCCATGAACAAGGCACAGAGAATTGGGATGAAACGACACCGTTTGGCCCAGTCCTGTTGTGCTCCGGACAGGAATCGAACAATTGCTTTGATGTGACTCATAGTGTCGAACCTCCTGTATGTCAGTCTTTGCTTCGAATCGTGCTTCGAACTTCGAAGTCGCATTTTTCAATTCCCGGGCTAATGGGCGTGTCGGGCGGCCATGGGTTGACTCAGTAAGAAGATATTGAACAGGGTAAAAGCGAGCGACAGGACAACCATGGGGATGATGGTTCTGACGGCGGTGGTGCGATCGGGACAGGATCGCAGAGCAATTCGGTAACCCAGGTAGAGGGAAGCTCCATAAAAGACAATCAGAGTCCCCATCTGCAGCCAGTAGATGGAGGCATCGGGAACGATCAAAGGCACGTTCCAGTTGGGAATCCCTAAATTGAAGGAGGTGTACTTGGTGACGGTTCTCTGGAGGACCGGAACGATACCCGCTCCCTCCTTAAGCAAGTGCAACAGATTGTGGGCCAAATGTAATCCGATTCCCACTGGAATGAACATGTAGGCGTAGGTGCGAAAAGTTGAATTGAGTGAAGCTTTCCCGGATGACCACCGGATGGCCAGGGCTGAAGAGCCCAGAAGCAGCAGAGGCGCAACGATCAGGACGGCAGCGATGTAGATGAGTGAAAACGACCATTTTTCAACGGTGACGTGGTCGTAGATTCCCAGTGTCTGCCAGGGGATCCAGGCAGTCATAGCATCCATCCAGTCATGCCAGGGCTCGATCATGTGACCTGTGATCACCACGGTCAGACCCACCAGAGCAATGGCCAGAAAGGCTTCATCCAGATGCCTTCGCCAATTTTTCCAGATGTCCTGGGCAAAGGGTCGAATGCAGAGTGTCAGGTTCTCAGATGGGCATGCTTTGACGCAGTCTCCACACAAATTGCAGTAGTTATTTCGATCCAGTGTAGCAGGGAACTGGATCATGGGGCACCCTGGGAGCTCCGCTGTTCCCGCATAACATTCCTTGCCCTTACAGAGTCGGCAAATCTCCCGATCTCTCGCTCTGAGCTCCAGGCCTGAAAACATGGAGTAAATTCCGATTAATCCTCCGATGGGACAGAGATACCGGCAGAAGGTGGCCCTCTCGAAAAAGAAGCCGATCGCCATAGCGATGAGGGAGATCAGAATCACCAGCAGAGCCGTGTAGCGAGGGGTTGAAACGATCCCCCAGAAGTCATCGGCCCAGGTCACGAAGAAAAAGGCGAAGTTGGCGATCCAGATGTTTCGAAGCATCCGGGGGAGCCGTCTTTTGGGAGAAAAGATTCGACTGGTCCAGATGGTGAGAGCTCCAAAAGGGCACATCGCACACCAAATCTTTCCCAGAAAAACGAAGGCAAAAATAATGGCGGCCCACCAGATAGTCCAGGTCAGTTTGGTGGCCAGGTTCTGTCCACCCACCTGGGTGTCCCAGATTCCCAGATAAATGACGAGAGAAAAGACGATGAGGTTTGGAATCCACAGAGTCAGCTGAAAATACTTCCAGCGAACAAACGAATAGAGCGGTTTCCACCGAAAGAGATCGAAGGTTCGAGGATGCTCCTTCCACTTGCTGCGTAAGGACAGCAGCCACAACGTTGAAGCTCCCAGTAAAGCGAGGAGAATGCCGGCAGCCACAAACCGGCCAGATGTAAGCCCTGAGTCAAAGCCCATAGCCATCTGGGTCATGCCACTTGGAGTTCCAATGGTAATGGCCCGGGAGCCTTGAAGGGTCAGGTGCTGAGGATAGGCCTGAACATTCAATCGCAGGTGATAGTCTCCTCCGCCACCAGGTAGTACAGTCGTCTGGTAGACACCGGCCTGAGATTCCCTGAAGTCAAGGGAAAGAGTCTGCGCCTCCGCAGGTGAAGCCATCGCTAACATGGCGGCGTGGTCATGAGTGCTGGAATCCATGACTTCCACCGGCTTGGCTTCTCCACCTACCGGCTGCAAGTAGCCACTCACTTTTCCTCGAAATACCTCGCCGTTTTCTTCCTGCAGTGAAACCGTGAGCACTTCCGGGCGGCCTGATTCCAGTGCTGGGAACTTTGCCTTACCGGAATAAGGCTGCCCTTCGGAAGCCAAACTCACAGTCTCAACCGGTATGCCCGTTACGGGGTCCGCTCCTACATCGGTAAATTCCATTGACCAAGGATCCTCACCCCAGCTATCACGCCAAAAGTAATGGCGCGCCGAGGGGGCTAGAAACTGCAGAAGCAGCAGTCCTGCCAGCAGCAAGAAGACAAACGAAATGGCCAGAGCCTTCACCCGTTTCTGAAGACCCATAGCGCCCCTTTTCCAAGACCAGGTGAGAACCCAAATGGCCAGGACAGCAAAGAGAATCCAGAACCCGGTGTCTATCCAGGCGTAGGGATCTTGTGTCACCTGTACCGTCGTTGAATGCCAGAAGGTCTGGCCGTCGACTCCGTGAAGACTTAATCCCAACAGGTAATCGCCGGCCGACTCAAAACGGTACGTTAGTGCAAAGACATCGGCCTGCTCGCTTTGAGAAGGGATCAGCACAGGACCTGCTAACAAATGGATGCCATCGGCAGAACGAATCTCCACCGAAACCTGGCAGGAAGCTGGCACCTCAGAGCCCAGTAATGGGTCGGCTGAGTCCAGCTGCTCCGTTACCTGAATCTGAAAGAGGGAGGGATATCGAGCAACAATCGCCTGCGGCTGGGAGGCGATCACGACCCGGTAAGGATTCTTTGACTCGGCTGCCACATCAGAGAAGGGAGCCGCTTCTGTTTTGGCGATAACCGAACTCTGCATGGCCACTTGTCCGTAGACAAAACTCGAAGAGATCACCCAAAATATGAACAGGTGAAATAGGAAACCGCCACGGTTCTGCATGTTTACCTCCTATTCTTTTATCCCCCCCCCCGGGGATAGTGCATTTTTCTTGAGGGTGCCCAATTCTCTGTGCGACCCAGGACAAGCCACTGCAACGACAGGGTCAAGCTCGAACTCCAAAGGCTACGGTGCCAAATGTTGGACAGTGGTTCTGTGGGAGCGCACCCTCTACGAGAACAGGAGATCTCGGGGGGGAGGAGTTGGAGGGGGCTCGTTTCGAGAGTACCTGGACAAATTTTGGGGAACCCACTGGCGACTATCGCCCAGGTCGTCTGGAAGCCAGCGCATTTCCGAGAGAACAACGGGAATCAAAAGATTGGCCAGGGCAACATCAAGACCCAAGGGATCGCAGTGTATATAAGGGATATCAGGATCCGGATTCTTCTGCGTAGATGGTGGGGGATGATCAACACCCCCGTGAGAATGTTGGCCAGGGTGATGGTGAGACTCGGTCGAATCCCTTTCGGTATCCTCCAGGTGCTCTGTGTGACAGAGCAGGACACCGGAGAAAAGGTTCACCTTGCTACTGGCTAAAACTCCTGCAACCTGGCCGGCTGGAAGGACCAGGGCGAAGTAAGAAATGAAGAGCCAATGGAATAAGTTTCTGTTTCGGCTCAGGTTGTTCACAGAGTACCTCAAAAATGAATGAGCCCCTTGCCACATGAAAATGCCTCGCCATCTCTCCCCCGAAGGAACCCGGGGAAAACGTTCCCCGCCGATTCAACTCAGCTCTATGCAGTCTGTGCTTGGGCCTTTTCAGCTAGGAAATCGTCGATGATTTGAACGATCAGAAGAAGGTAGGCGTCCAGGGCGCAGTGTCCTGAGTTGCGAACGTCACATTGGCCTAGTGGAGACAAGGCGCTTTCGCAATTTGTGCAGATGTCCTGGCGAACTTTCTCGAGGTAGTCCTCCATTTGATCACTGTGAACGGAGCGGACCACCTCAACCAGGCGAGGAAGGTGCAGTGTGATGGGACATTCTTCCAGTTCCCACAGGTTGCAAGTTCCCTTGGGGCCACGCTCGACACAGACGGGACAGATGCGCTCCTTGAGACGACGATCCAGTTCTTGCAGATCCTCATGCATCATTTCACTAGTATCAACGCAAGATCTATGCCACTAGCGAGCGGTGAGTGAGGCTGAGAGCCGGGAATCGAGGCACGGAAAAGCTTCTTGTCGGCAGGGTGAATTTGCCCGATTTTGGGGCAAATGAAGCTGCCAGAGGTCGTTTAGCCAACCCTCCTCGCCGCTCAGGAACAGGGTGTGTCTTCAGGTACCGATATTGCATAGTTGAAATTGAAATTCAGTTTCAATTAAGAGGTATTGGATATGGTTGAAGCCGCTGCGGTGACGTTGAGAGAAGCGATCGAAGCGATCCTGGTCATCTTTATCATGTTGGTCTATCTGGAAAAGACGGGTGAGATCAGGAAGAGGAAATTCGTCTACGCCGGGGCGATTGCCGCCGTGGTTTCGAGTGTTGCCTTCGCCGTTGTCTTTCGGCTAGTGGGAGTGAACCCGGAAAATGAGGTTCTCGAGGGTACCTTGTTTTTCCTTTCCGCACTCCTGGTTGCAAGTCTGGTGGTCTGGATGTGGAGGCACTCGAGGTTCATCCAGCAAGAGATCGAGATGAGAATGGGAAAGGCCTCCAGTAATTTCGCCTTGGTATCCATCGCTTTTGTCATGGTGTTCAGGGAAGGAATTGAGACGGTGTTATTTCTGCAAAGCCTGGTGCTGGCAGGATCAAATTCTTTTCAGAACTTTCTGGGAGGACTGCTGGGGATTACCCTGGCGATTGTTTTTGGGGCAGTCTTCCTGAGAGGTACTGTAAGGATTAATCTGTCAAGATTCTTCAAGGTCACTTGCGTGATTCTGGTGGTTTTGGTGCTCAAGCTGGTTGCCGGAGGGCTTCACGAATTTTTTGAAGTGGGACTGTTGCCCTCCACCGAAGGTGTGCTGGAAATCGTTGGTTTCCTGACCAGAAACTCTACTGGAGCTGCCATTATCGCCCTTATGTTGGGAAGCTTGATCCTTCTGGTGATTTACGACGTTGCCAAAGCCCGGGAACCCGATCTCTCAGGGTTGAAGAGTGCGGAACGAAGAAAGGTTCGGTACCAACTACTCAAGGAAAAATATTCCAAAATGGCTTTGGCCTTCGGTCTGATGGTGGTTATCGGGATGATTCTGGTTCCGACCATCACTGCTGCCCATGTGACGATCCTGCCCCCCGCGGCGGTAACGGCGGAAAATGGGATCCTCAGAGTGAGAGTTCCAGAGGGAGACGGGATCCACAAATTTCAGTTTGAAGATGCACGGTTTCTGCTAGCCGTAAAAGGCGGAAAGGCGCGGGTGGCCATAGACGGGTGCTACATCTGTCCGGCTAAGGGATACGGAGTCCAGCAGGGCACGCTCGTTTGCCTCAACTGCGCGGCCCCTATTGAGGTTGAGACGCTGGGAATCACAGGAGGTTGCAATCCTCGTGCTTTGGACTTTCACGCCCAAGACGGCTTTGTGATCATCGATGTATCCCAGCTGATGGAAGCCTGGAGTGGAAGCCGATGATCTCATTTCCGTTCAGGCTCGCCCTCAAGTCGGCGCTCGTGCAAAAGCATCGCTTTTTCTCCCTTGCGCTTACCATCACGGTCGCTTCAGTTTTACTGATCGTGTTGTCGACACTTTTCTGGAACGCGGAATCGCAGTTGGCTATTGAGCTGAGTGGGGTGCCTAATCTGGTCGTGGAGCCGGAGAAGACTATTGTAACGGTACGAAAGCTCACCACGGACGATGTTTTGGCTTTAAAGTCAGGGCGGCACTTCTGGAGAAACAACACGATTAACGCGGTTCCCGTCATGGGCGTGGAAGGACAGCTGAATGGAGAGACGGTCAAGGTAACGGGAACGTGGTTCGACAAAGAGATTCTTGTTGACAATGAGGGCTACCACTTTGGCGTTCTCAACTTTAAAGGTTGGACTTATCGGGGAGAAACACCCGACCGTCACTCGGTTGTTCTGGGAGCAAATCTAGAAGGAAAGGAGAGTATAGAGATCTGGCTGGGAGACTCGAGAAGGGTGTTTCCTGTGGCTGGAATTCTTGAGACAGGATCCTACTGGGACGACTCCGTTTTCATTGACTTGGAAGTTCTCGAAAAGATCACGGGGCAAAGGGGCCTTGACCAAATCTTAGTGAGTGGGTTGCTCAAGCCCAAGGATGAGCTTGCCATTAAAGCGGAGCTTTACAGCCCAGATTCCTTAAACACTGATGAATTCGAGGCCTGGTATTGTTCCCCCTATGCCTCCACTATCGCCTACACCATCGAGGAGGTCATTCCAGGTTCCAGCGTCAGGATCCTCAGAAGGATCACTGAAGTCCAGGAAGGACTGATCCGAGCTTCCACCAGTGTTTTTATTACCCTGTTCGTGCTGACGCTCATCGTATCGGTTACCGCAATCTTTAGCGCCGAGAAGATGTATCTGTCTTCACAGATGAGGGAGTTGGGAATTATGGTCGCCCTGGGAGCTTCCCGACAAAAAATCTTCCTGCAGCTGTTGGTTGAAATTTCCATGGCTTCGTTCCTTTCTGCAGGTCTCGCATACTTGTTGAGCCGAGTGATTGTAGGCTTAATGAGTTCATCGGTTTTCGGAATGCATTTTCAAAACGACGCAGCCCTGTTTGTGACTTCCGCCGTCATTCCTTTCCTCACATCGATAGCAGTTCTTATTTTTCTGAAGAAGAGTCTCGACCGAGATGCAGTGGAGATTTTGAGGTAACGGGTTATGTTAGCGAAGATAGTCACATCGTCCATAAGGTTTAGACTGGATCTCTACATCCCCATGCTCATTGCCATTGTGGTATCCCTTTCACTGGTCGGCTCGGCTGAAATAGTGGGAAACACTTTTGGGAAAATCGTAGGCAGGGAAATGGCCAAGTACGGGGCAAATGTGATTCTGGTTCCTGAGGAAGACTCGGAGGTCAGCGAAGGTGTTGCCTTGTTTGTAACCCCCGTTAAGCTTGGGAATGTTGAGGTGAGATTGGTCTCGACAGAGATTACAGAACTCCTGGAGATGAATCCGGCCTGGATGGTGAAGGGAAGCGGAAACATCCTTGTGGGAAAGAGCGTTGGGGCGAACTTGGATATCCGCCAAGAAAGTTTTCTGGAAGTCGGAGAAACCAGCGGCCGGGTGGCGATTCTCGACAGCGGAACAGAATTCGACACCTTCATCATCGTTAATGGAATTGTTGAAAAACCTTCCATGGTTCTCATCCGGACGGACGATGTCGAAAAATACCGGAACAAGAACGCGGTCATTCTGGAGGAGATGCTCACCACCAAGTATGCATTTCTCGGGAGCATGAAGAAACTGATCCTCTATGTTTCACTTCTGTCCGCCCTGGCTTCGATGGCAGCGGTCGTGAATTTGGTGAGGATGGATTTACGCACCAGGAGAAAAGAGTTTGGAATTCTGAAAGCCCTGGGAGCTTTTCGGAGTACCCTGGTTAAGATTGTTCTCACTGAATTCGCCGTGCTCTTCTCTCTATCCGGGGCTCTGGCCATTGGAGTTTCTTCCCTGATTGCCTGGTCTATTCTCACTTTTGTCGTAGGCGCATCTCCTGAATTAGACCTGGCAACCGCACTATACATTTTTTCCATTTCCTTTCTAGCCTTTGGGCTCTCTTCCCTTGTGTACATTCTTGAGTTCAAAAGGCGCGATGTCGTGGAGGAGATTAAAGGTGATTGAAGCCATTACAGTAGATCGAATTGTAAAGCGATATAACGACCTTGTGGCCCTGGATGATGTTTGTTTCGGGATAGGACAAGGGGAGACTGTGTCCATCATGGGTCCCTCCGGCAGTGGTAAGACGACACTGATCAACCTCATGGCCGGCCTGGATACACCGACATCAGGAAGAATAGTGGTTCAAGGCAAAGACATCTCAAGTATGAACCAGGGGGAGAGGGCCAGCTTGAGAAGAGAGAATATCGGCTTTATTTTCCAGCAGTTTCACCTGATTCCCTATCTGACCGCTCTGGAAAACGTCATGCTCGCTCAGTATTTGCACAGTATTCCCGATAAGGACGAAGCAATTCGTACCTTGGAACGCGTTGAGCTGGCAGATCGACGGTCTCACTTGGCTTGTGATCTGAGTGGCGGAGAACAGCAGAGAGTTGCAATTGCCAGGGCCATCATCAACGAACCGTCCATCCTGCTGGCTGACGAGCCTACAGGTAACCTGGATGCCGCCAGCGAAAAGATCGTCCTGAACATATTCAAGGGGCTAAAAAAGGAGGGCAAAACGATCGTTCTTGTGACACACAATCACGATGTGGCGGCTGTGGGGGATAGGATAATCTCCATCCGCCACGGTCGAATCTCGCTGGTGGTCACTCATTTGCCCGGTAAACTCAGCAAAGTTGGCTAGGGGCGCAAAAACCCGCTGATCCGAATGTGGTGTAGTCGGCATAGAGTGGGTAGACACGTCAGGAATATGGGAGGCACCTCAGGTGCCGAACGGCCCGCAGGCTGAACAGGCTCGCCTGAAGCTTGCGGCTCTGACGGAGTAGCGGGGAACACTCACAGCCGTGGGCTTTAGCCCACGGGCTTCCCCATGGTGGGAGCTATTTTAGGGATCGAGCTGTTCGGCATCACCGGTGTACGGTATCAGGACATCCCTTACACATTGTATTTATCCTCGCTTCTGAGGCACAGAACAAATCTGTTGTTCTGTGAGTTTCCCCTTTTGTTTCAGGGACATAGCAGGCCAAAGATGAGACTTGTTTGATTTGGGCATGCCTCCCACTATGCGCTAGACTGGAGCTGTAAATAGCTCAGTGGTGTTCAGTCACCTCGTAATGAACTTGGCGTTTGAGTAGCGATGTTTCAGATCACTCCCGAGAACGTATTTGTTTTCTACTCCTTTGAGGCCATTCTCAGCGGTCTTTTGGCTCTCGTGCTGGTATGGGTGATGTACAAGCGCCGCTGGCTCAGGGAAAGAGAGAGCTCGCTTTTTTTGTTGGGAGCCCTCTGTAGTCTGGCATTTGCTTTCTTTCTTTGCTCATCCCTTAATTTTTATGAGTTCTACTTTCAGGAAAAGGCGCTGCCGCGAGATCCCGAGGCTGTGGCCTGCAGCTTTTTCTTTTTTGCCGCCCTGCTTCTAGGCGCTGCGTTCAATCGTCCTTTGTCTTTCCGAAGCACTGCGGCTTTTCTGCTGACAGCTGGCGCCGGGCTGGGTGTGGTTCACTCGATGCTCCATATCTTCAACTGGGGAGAAGCCTATGTACACCTCCACTTTCTGGGGACTTCTGCCCTACTGGTTACTTTTTTCCTATTTTCACGAGGGCATCAGGGGAAAAGGCAGCTGAGCAGTTTTTTTGTATTTGCCGGCTTTTCGGTCAGTTTTCTTTTGTTCTTTCTTTTGGAAATCTCTTCGAACCAGACGTTCACTGTTCCTCTGTGGATAGGGCGGCACCTGGCGCTCCTCGGTTCACTCCTGGCGGTGGCACATGTCATTGAGTCGGATACTGAGGACTTATTCGTCAAGTTTTTTATTCGCCTGAATCTGACCTTCATCTTGCTGGCGGGGTTCATCATTGTGGTGGTGGCAGGGGTGCAGAGACAGGAATACGTGACTTTTGCAGCTCGAGAAGCTGAAGACCTCATGGAGTTTCTGCGTGGTCACGTGATGTATTTTCAGGACCAAGGGTACGATGATCGCAGAGTGCTGATTAGTTCTGAGATCAGCACGAAAATTGTCGCCGATTTCGGAAACATCTCTGACCTGCAGTCTGTGGTAATTCGGCTGAACCGTCTTCAACTGGACATGAACATTGATTCGGAAGGAATGGTCCAGCGTGTCATCCAGGAAAGATCTCCTCCCTCGACGGTTCCCGATTTTGGACCTGCGATAGATGGAAATACCCTTCGCCTCTCAGCGCCCATTTACGGCAGCGATCAGATTACCGGCTGGGTCGAACTCAGGGAGTCACTTGCTACCATGAACAAGGGAATTTCCCATCAGATCATGGTTCTCTTTTCTGCCTTTACCGTTATTGTTCTCCTGAGCGGTATTCTGGTTGGGCTTATCGTCACTCAGGCTGACACGACGATCCGTAAGCAATACCGGGAGCTCGAGGAGACCCACCAACAATTACTGCAGGCAGCCAAGTTAGCGGCGCTTGGGGAAATGGCAGGTGGTGTTGCCCATGAGATCAACAATCCTCTTGGAGTGATCCTGGGACGGGCAGACTATCTCGGCAACAGGGCCAAGCTGAAGAAGGACGAAGAATTAGTGGAAGATTTGCAAGTGATTCAGGACAACGCAGCTCGAGCTGGTCGAATTATTTCTGACCTTTTGGACTTCGCACGTCCTCACGCACTGAACCTGCAACAGTATGATCTGAATTCGCTGCTGACCCAAACCCGGGAACTAATGGAGCCACGATTGTCCTCCAAGAAACTGGCTATGCGACAGGAATCGACTTCGCTTCCCCCAGTGGAAATGGATTGGGACCGTATCATGCAAGTCTTTGTCAATCTGATCAACAACTCCATCGATGCTTGCCAGGAAGGTGGGACGATTCGTCTTCAGACACACACCAACTCTTCCGGCTCTAGTGTGACAGTTGCCATCGAGGATGACGGTATTGGCATCGCAGAGGAAGAACTGAAGAAAGTTTTTGATCCCTTCTTTACCACCAAACCAAAAGGAACCGGTTTGGGGCTTTCTGTGAGTTACAGTATCGTACGAGATCATGGAGGCGAAATCTCGGTAGAAAGTAAGGTCGGCCAGGGCACACGCTTCACCATCAGCCTTCCTGTCGCTGAAGGAGGTCGAGTCTCATGAACGAACAGACCTCACCCCGCATCCTGGTAGTGGATGACCAAAAAGACATGTTGGAAACCTGTCGAAAGATGCTTACCTTTCGATCTTATCAGGTGGATGTCTCAGAGCGGCCGGAGGAGGCCCTCCAACTGTACCGAGAACACGGCCACGACGTGGTCATCGTCGACCTCAGGATGCCGGAGATGGATGGCCTGCAACTGATGAAACATCTTCATCAGATACAAAAGGATCAACTGGTAGTGATGATCACCGCTTTCGCGACGGTGGAAAGCGCCATTCAGGCGGTCCAAGCCGGAGCCTTTGACTTCATCCGAAAGCCTTTCAAGATGGAAGATCTGCTGGTTGTTGTGGAGCGCGCTCTACGCTTCAAAGCCTTACAAGATGAGAATCGAAAACTGCAGCAGAAGTTGAGTGAATCTTTTCAGGCCGAAAAGATCGTTGGGAACAGTCTGGTCTTGAAAGAGGCTCTCCTCAAGCTTCGAAAGGTGTGTGAAGTTGATGTGCCGGTGCTGATTACCGGAGAGACTGGCACAGGGAAGGAATTATTTGCTCGTGCCATCCACGAAAATAGCCTGCGAAAGCAAAAGCCTTTTCTGGCCATTGATTGTGCGGCTCTGCCAGAAAACCTGCTGGAAAGTGAATTGTTTGGCTACGAAAGAGGAGCTTTCACGGGAGCTGTGCAGAGCAAGGCCGGTCTGTTTGAGGTTGCATCAGGGGGAACGGTGCTACTGGATGAAATCGGGGAGATGTCGCTGAATCTCCAGGCCAAGCTACTACGCTGCTTGCAAGAAGGGTGCATCCGCCGCTTAGGAGGAAACCAGGAAAGGAAAGTAGACGTTCGTTTGCTTGCAGCGACCCACCGAGATATTGAGGCGATGGTTCAAGAAGGTCAGCTGCGTGAGGATCTTTATTATCGGATCAACGTCGTGCACATTACCGTGCCCCCACTTCGGGACCGGGAAGGTGATATACCACTTTTGGCCAATCATTTTTTTGACATGTTCCGCTTGAAGCTCACCAAGAATCTTGAGGGTATTTCAGCAGCGGCCCTGCTGGTTTTAGAAGAGTACGATTGGCCCGGAAACGTGCGACAAGTATGTAACGTCATCGAAAGGGCCTGCACGCTCACTGAATCGACACAAATTCTGCCCCAGGATCTGCTCCCCAGTATTTTGTCTGCTGTAGAGGAGAAGAAATCAGTCAGCGGCAGCGGTGACTTTCAGCAGGAAAAACAATCTCTCATTGAAGACTTCGAGCGTAGCTACATCCTTAAGATGTTGACCCGAAGTGAAGGCAACGTCACCGAGGCGGCTCGTTTTTCTGGAATGGGCCGCTCCGCTTTTCATCGCCTGATGAGCAAATACGAGATTGCCTCTACTCACTTTAAAGCGAACTAAGTACTTCCTTCCTTAAATTCGATAACGTTTGCAGATGGGGCTTGCGAGGCGTCGTCGCGCCTCCATCTGGGCTCCGTCGCGCTCCCAACAAACGTTACCGTAGTTGTGAAAGTGAGTACTATGTGGCTCGCTCCCTAAATACAGAACGAAGTGTCCTCAATCTGTGACACAAATCGTCCTCATCTGTTCCATCTCTGGGACACATCAGTCTCCGTTCCTCTTCTGACTATCAATGTAACACAATGCATTTAAATGAGTTACTAGATATTGACTAGGTGGCATGGATGTTGCTCTTACTAAAGGCGTATGAACTCGAAGTTTCAGGCTCAGCTACCTTGGCAGTCCAAAGAGGAGAAGGAATGATCAGATGGATACCCATATCTCTGGTTTTCTTTGCCGGAGCTTTAGCCTCCCAGGGGCCTGGCCGAATCGAGGGGATTGCCGTGTGCAGGCTGGATGATCCCACTGAGAATGTCGTGGTCTTTCTGACAAGAGCCCAATTGGAAATGCCAGAGCCACCGGCCATACCTGTTGTACTGGATCAGCGCAATCTTCGTTTCCTTCCTCATGTTTTACCCGTCCTTCAAGGCACCACCGTCATCTTTCCAAACAGCGATCGGATCCGACACAACGTTTTCTCCGCTTCGGAGACGCAGATGTTTAACCTGGGTACTTATTCGTACGGAATCAGCCGCACGGTTACCTTTGAAAAACCGGGCGTGGTCGAGCTTCTTTGCAATGTCCATCCTGAGATGTCGGCTTACATTCTGGTACTGGGAACCCCGTATTTTGCCAATACGGATGGCCGCGGGTTTTTCTACCTCGACAATATCGATCCTGGAGACTATTCCCTGAGCTTTTGGTGTGAACATCGCGGATTCATCTCGCGGAGAGTCTCTGTGAATTCTGGGCAAACAACCACCGTCGATGCCGTGCTTCATGCCGACGAGGTCAAGCTGGCCGGGCAAGAAATCCAGGCCATTGTGGGAGAGAGATGACAACGGAGCGCGGGATTATTTATCAACCTCAAAATGGAGGCCTAACCAAATGAACAGAAAACAACAAGCCGTTCTATTCGCCATAGTAGTCACCTTACTGGCATTCCTGTTCGTGTTACTGAACCAGGAAGCTCGGGCGATCCCTTCTTTTGCGCGAAAGTACGAAACGAGCTGCCAAACCTGTCACGTTGCTTTCCCAAAACTGAACGCTTTTGGGGAAGGCTTTCGCAATAATGGCTATCAATTTCCTGCCGACGACGAAGAGGTCGTCAAACAAGAACCGGTGGAGTTGGGAGCACCGGCCTGGAAGAAGGTCTGGCCCAAAGCGGTGTGGCCGTCAGATATGCCCCCATCGGTTCCGCTCGCCTTGTTGGTCACCAGCAGATTCGAAATCATGCCGGACAATGAGGTGAGTAATGATTTCATCGTGCCCAGCGAAGTGGAGCTTTTCAGTGGTGGAACCCTGGGTGAAAGCTTCTCCTTCTATGGTGGCCTTACACTACTTGACAAGAATGAGTTTGGGGGATTGCATCGGCTGTTTGGCCAATTCAATCGCTTGGGAAAAACGTCTCTCCTGAACGTCAAGTTCGGCGGTTTTGAACCGCGAGCCACACCCTTCTCGTCTCACCGCAGGTTGACACTCACCAACTTTGTGATGAACGACCTGGCAGCTAATACGACGGGAGAGATGAGCACCGGACACGGGCACGGAGATGGAATGGTTTCCCTGGGTTCCACTCAGCGAGGCATCGAATTGTGGGGTGCAACCAGTGGTCCAGGTGGAGGAGGTCTGGATTGGGCCTTTGGTGTCACCAATGGAAACGGATTGGGAGGAACCAATGGGGACGTCCATGTGGAGGAACCGGACGTCCATGAAGAGGAACCGGACGTCCATGAAGAGGAACCCGGCGACCATGTGGAAGAGCCGGGAGTACCGGACGCACACGGCAGCATCGCAACTTTGGATGACAATTCATCCAAAGACATCTATGCACGTTTGTCTTACAAGTTCTTTGGCCTCGGCCGCACCGGCACAACCGGTCCCACCATCGATGACGCCGAAAACTGGGTGGATAACTCCTTCCGTGCTGGGATATTTGCGCTTCGCGGATCAGGAAAGGATCCACTTGGAGGACACGAACCTGAGAATTATCGACGCTACGGTTTCGATTTAGATCTCTGGTTTCAAGACTTGAATCTGTACGCGGCATACATGTTCGGAAAGACTGAGATCGATGATCATGATGGTCTCCGTAGCTTCGACCTGCACTCCTGGTTTGTTGAGGCGGATTACGTGCTATTGCCATGGGTGATCGTTGCTGCCCGCTACGAACTTGCCAACGTCAAGCCTTTGACCAGTGGCGGTGTCGAACTCTCCGAGCGGCTTCCCATCATGCGCCGCATCGTGCCCCACGTCACTTTGTTGCTGCGAGCCAACGTCAAATTGGTGTTCGAGAGCAATCACTATTTCAAGGATTACGCGGATCCGCGGTATGCGGTGGATCTGCATTTTGCGTTCTAAGGAATCATGAAGCGAAGGGGAGATTCGTCTCCCCTTCGCTTCAGAAAAACTATGAAACAGCCAAAGTCAATCAAAAGATGGATTCGGAGAAAGGAGAAAAGATGCGATCAGCAACGATAGCACTGTTTTTGTCCCTGTGCCTGTTGTTCACAACGGCCCCGGCTGTGGCGGCAGGTGCTGACCACAGTACGGGAATCGTAACGGGCACGGTCAACCACCGCACGGTCAAGAAATACCCAACTCTTGTCTACTTTGAGCAGACAACGGAGGGTAATGGAAGTGCGCCGGCGGTCAATCCTGTAATGGACCAAAAAGGGAAAGTGTTTTTACCCCATGTGGTGCCGGTTCTGGTGGGAACCACGGTGGAGTTCTTAAACAGCGACAGCTTCGCCCACAACGTTTTCTCGCCCGATGGTGAGGAGTACGATCTCGGTAAGTGGTCCCAGGGTGAGAAGCGCAGCTACACCTTTAGTCAAGCGGGAGTTTATACCCAACTTTGCCGTGTACACCCGGAGATGGTTGGTTATGTCGTTGTGCTCAAGACGCCCTATTTTGCCATGGCGGATCAAGAGGGCAAGTTTCGGATTCCAGAGGTTCCATCGGGAACCTGGACTGTAAAGATTTGGAATGAGCGCCTCAGATCCAAACAGCTCAACAAATCTTTCCCGGTTGACGTCGCCGAAGGACAGGAGATCAAAGTAGACCTCAGTTTCTAGGGCCAGCAAACGAATGGAGAGGAAAATGAAAAGTAGATGGCCAGGGGCTTCTGAAGTTCTGCGAGGGCTTGGCTTTTTGCTGATCGTCGCGGCTGTGGGAGGCGTGGGGTTTCTACTCGCGCCGGCTGTGCAGGCGCCTCAGGAGCGGGAGATTATCGTTCGTGCTCAGAAATATGGGTATGATCCTGGCGTTATCCGGGTCAACCGTGGCGACATCATCCGATTGCGGTTTATCTCTGATGATGTGGTTCACGGGTTCTATTTGGAAGGTTATGACCTGAACGTGACCATTCCCCCAATGCGCCCAACCGTCGAGTTGCGGAGGCCCAGTCAGCCGGACAAGATGCAACTCGTGGAAGAGGTGGTGTTCGTGGCGGACCGGGAAGGAAAGTTCCGCTTCCGGTGTTCCCAAACCTGCGGGTTTATGCATCCCTTCATGCTGGGAGAGTTGATCGTCGGACCCAACCGGCTTCTTCCCGTGAGTATAGGACTTGCCCTGGGCGTGCTGATAGGGGGATTCGTCTTTGTTTTTGTGAAAGGAGAACGCTCATGAGCCGCTCCTTCGAAAGCCTCTCTCCACTGGAGGTGCTGGCATTGGCCGTAAACGTCGAACAGGCTAACGCCCGTCGCTTTCGCGCTTTTGCAGACGTCTTCCAGGGCTACGACTCTGCTGTGGCAGCGCGTTTCCAAGAGCTTGCAGTGGAAGAAGATGAGCACGAGTCACTGCTCACCGCCCAATTCCGCAAACGCTTCGGAGACGTTATTCCCGTGGTGGAGGAAGTGGAGGTGGAGGGAGTGATCGAGTCAGTCGACGTTGACGATGCGGAGCATCTGATTTTTGCCTCGCTCGAGCCGACTCGGGTTTATGAACTGGCCCTTCGTGCCGAGCGGGGAGCAGAGGAATTCTATAAACGCGCCATGGCGGAAACAACCGACGAAGCATTATCCACTCTTTACCGGGAACTGGCCGAGATGGAAGACGATCATGCAGCCTGGTTGGAGAAGAAATTGCGAACTTTAGACACTGCAGCGAAAGAGGGAAGCGATCAGGACTCATCCGATACAGGGATTCATCCAACGGCGAAAGTGGCAAAATTCAACAGGTTTCCACACAACAAGCAGTTTCAAGAAGGCACTGACTATCTTTACTGCGCGGTTTGTCGCGTCCATGTGGCCTGTCGCCGCCTGGAGTCCGGAGGATGGGAGGTCCAGTGTGAGAACTGCATTGGAGAATGCGCTTTCTGTCAGTGCTCTATGAAGAGCTTCTGCTTTGGCGCTCGGGAGGAGTTTCCTCCATTTCCCCAGGAGAAATGACGATGACCATTCGAGCAAGTGAACCTGGGCCGCAGTTTGTTCCACAACCCTCCAAGGATGCGGAGCCTCGCCGTGAAGAGCCATGGCGGCTTGATTTGTTCCGTCACCTGCCGCCGCTGAAGTGGTTAGCCCAGCGCCGGTGGTTCCAGTTTGCAGTGATCCTTCCAAATTTGCTTGTTTTTCTCGTCTTTCTCACGGCTGGAATATTTGGCAGTCCGGTGGGCAATCGAAACATCATCGTGATCTTCGTTTGGATCTTTTGGTGGTTTCTTCTGATTAGCATGATGGTCCCGTTTGCTTCTCGTATCTGGTGCACGGTGTGCCCGTTTCCGTTCTTTGGAGAATGGGCTCAAAGGCGAGCCCTAATCGGTGTGCGAGCCGTAGATCCCAAGAAAAGAAAAAAAAGTGATCCGGGTGTGCTGATCGGGAGAAATCGATATTTTGGTCTGAACCTTCGGTGGCCGAAGGCACTTTCCAACATCTGGATTCAGAATGTTCTCTTCCTGGGACTGTGCACTTTCAGTGCCTTGTTCCTGACCCGACCCATCGTGAGTGTCCTTGTGCTCGGTTCTCTCTTTCTCGCCGCCACAGTCCTGCATCTGATCTACCGCCAGCGTTCCTTTTGCAACTACGTTTGCCCGGTGAGCGGCTTTTTGAGTCTCTACTCCATGGCTTCCATGCTGGAAGTTCGTTCCCGCGACGCGGATGTGTGCGCCAAATGCAAGGATAAGGGCTGCCTGGCAGGTAATGAGAACGGTTGGGGGTGTCCCTGGTTCATGTATCCCAGCAAGATGAATCGCAATAACTACTGCGGCCTGTGCATGGAGTGCGTCAAAACTTGTCCGCATGACAACATGACGCTGAATCTCCGGTCTCTCTGCTCCGATACACGATTGAAGGGATACGATGAGGCCTGGAAGGCATTCATCATGCTCTCTCTGGCCATTACCTACTCGGTGCTCTATCTGGGCCCTTGGGGGTTCTTGAAGAATTGGGCGAATATCGCCGAGTCGGGAGATTGGTGGGGTTTTCTCACTTACGTTTCCGTACTTTGGATCTTTGCCCTTGTGATCTTTCCAGGGATTTATTATCTGGCCGTTTGGGTCGGACGCAAGCTGGCAGGAGCTCAGGACGCCTCACCCAAGGAAATCTTTCTGGGATTCAGCTATCCTCTCGTTCCTTTAGGACTATTTGCCTGGGTGGCGTTCAGCTTTCCTCTCGTTCTCGTCAACGGCTCTTACATTTTGATGACCCTCTCCGATCCATTTGGGTGGGGTTGGGACCTGTTTGGAACAGCGCACCTTGCCTGGACTCCAGTTGTCCCTCATTGGACCCCTTTTATTCAGGTCTTGTTCCTTCTGATCGGGCTGTACTACGCCCTGAAAACTGGTTACGCACACGCAGAGCAACTCTTTGATGATCGTTCAACAGCCATTAAAGCCTTTGCTCCCGTTGCCGTTCTGATAACGGCCTGTGTGACTCTTTTCTTTTGGTTGTATGTGGGGTAAAAGCATGAGCAGAAAGATCCTTGAAGTCATTGCCGTCGTCGCCACCATCCTGGGTGTTGTCATCGCCCTTTACGTGCCCTTCGCTTACGAAGATTCCCTGGTTTCGCACGCCCATCCCGATGCTCAAGTCATCACCTTAACCGGTGTGGCAAGCACCGGAACCTGGACCGAGGAGAAGGTCCGCGGTGGCACTTATTGGTTCGGTGAGTTTGAGCCTGCTCGCCCGGTCCTGCGTTTGGGTCAAAAAACCCTCCTGCGATTGAAAAGTGCCGACGTGACCCATACCTTTTACTCCCCCTCTCTGGGAATCGGACCCATCGAGGTTTATCCCGGCCACGTGGTAGAGATTGAAGTAACACCCACCGAAGAAGGTGAGTTCGAATATTACTGCACTACAGTTTGTGGAGCACCGCATTTTGGCATGCGGGGTAAGTTTGTTGTTCGCAACGAGGAAAGCCCTCTTTCATTGCCTGCCTTAGCCAGTGTGGATAAATACTGGCTCGAACCACCCCCCCCTCCGGATGCCAGTCTTGTAGAACAAGGACAGTGGTTGTTTCGTCAAAAAGGGTGCACGACCTGTCATGGGAGTAAAGCTGAGGGAGGCATCACCAATTGGAACTATGTCAATGATACCGTTCCGGACTTGAACACCCTGGCGGAGAGATTGATGCTTTTCGATCCTGAAGATGTGGACGCAATTGTTGAGGCAATGGAAGGTGGTACGCCATTGGAACAACTCAAAGAGTCGTCACCGGTACCTCGTTTCAACGTCTTCCTGGCCCAATACCAGTCGGTGCAGGAGGTTATGCGCAAAGGGAACCCCCCTGGCAAGAAGGACCCGGACGGGCTGACACCACCATTAGAAATGCTTGCCTGGGGTCAAAAGTTGTCCGAGAGCGACATCGATGCTCTGATCGCCTATCTACTCACTCTGCAACCCTGGGAGGAAGAGGACTACTGAGTGAAGTGCTCATTTCAAACAGCCCCCGGGCTGCTAAGCAACACTGAGTTGCCGTACAGATACTGGAGGATAATCGATAGTAGTTATTAGGTTCAATACTCGGAGGAAAGAGTAACAATGGTCGATTTACTTGAGCGAGCACGGATTTTTGAAGGATGCACCCCCATGCATTTGGAAGATATTTCCGAAATTTGTGAGAGGGTAACATTCAAGGAAGGAGAACGCATATTTGAGGCCAAAGCCCCAGCTGAATACTTCTACATTGTGAGTGAGGGGGTAGTGAATCTTTGTTGCAATGTGAACCACTATAATGCCTTAAGCGAACTTGCTTTTGAGCGGAACCACAAAGGCGAGGCGTTTGGCTGGTCGGCTCTTGTAGCGCCTTACACCTATACCCTCTCAGCCATAGCTGTGAGGGATTCCGAGTTGCTCAAGATAAGTGGGATGAAAATCAAGGAGATGAGCACAAACGATCATCATTTGGGAGTTCTACTTCTGGGAAATCTCACTCAAATTATCGGCGAAAGATTCGCTTTGGTTCAACAGGCACTGATCGAAGAGATACAACATACACTCAAGGAAAAAGAGCTCACCCGATGGCCTGGTGGCGGATGAGTTTGGACTCATAGTAGGTAGGATCACACCATCTATCTTATCCACTATAACCTCATAGAATATCCGTCCACTTTTCGTCATCTTTCGCTTCTCTGGACTGGCGAAAAATCCGGGCACCTGTGGAGCAATATTTTCTGTTCGTCACAAATCGCGTGGATTGAGCTAGGACTCGAAATCCTGCTGATTGGAGTGTCGTCTAGGCGGCACAGAGCGTCGCATCCCCTCTCGGCCGTGGGTCCAAAGGCCTGTGTTGATCAACGGGGAATCGGGCGCAGGGCTGGGCACAATGCTCAGGTCAGCGCACTTGGTCCAGAAATTGCTTGGATAGGGAACCGAGCGGAGAGAAACCATGAGCATTGGCAGGAAGATCCAGCAGCTGCGGCTGGAGGCCAAGAAAACTCAACGAGAGGTTGCCGACGGGACAGGACTGGCCATTTCCTACCTCTCTCGGCTTGAGAATGGCCATGTAAACCCGTCCGTCGGAACCCTGGCCAAAATCTCAGAAGCCTTTGGGGTTCCGCTTTCCTCTTTCTTTGACGGCGAGTCGGTCCTGGAGGCGGGGGATCGATGCCCGGTGAGCCCTTCGGGGCAATGCATCCTGGATCAACCCTTCGTGAATCGGGGAAGAAAACCAAAAAGTGGATTGGAGTGTTACTCACCTCAGCAGCTGAAAGCTCTTCGCATGTGCAGCTTGTTGCTGCAGACGGGTCGACCAAACATCGTGAGGTCCCTGAACACTCTGATCGAATCGCTGATTGCGCTGGCGTCATCTAACGGTGATGTTCGGTTAACGGAGTTCTTAGAAAGAGCCCGCCGAAACGGGAAGTAGGCGTTTCGCGCTTTTCGGGCTGCTGTCTCTTTTGGTGTTAACACCCACATTCTGACCCTTTCAGTGCCTAATCGCCCACTTCCAGCGTTCCGGTAAAAAAAGTTTCTACTGCAGTAGCCAGAGCCTTCGAAAATCTAGCCCGGATAATGCATAGGTTCTCGTCACGAAGTGACGAAAGCGCCGAGCTGACAAGGCGCGCGACAGAGGCCCCCGCAAACGTACTCTCTGCAGTACGTTGAGGAGGCCGACCGAG
>CBDUTA010000003.1:0-27633 GCA_965369785.1 uncultured bacterium | reverse complement strand
CCCGGAGGTCGTCGAGCGATCTGCCCAACTGGGAGTCACCTGGAGCTTACAGCCCCCTATGTTTTACGATCGTTACGCTGCCGGTGTGAGTCGCGTGTATGGGGAGGAATATGCCCATCGCTGGATGCTCCCCATTCGAAGTTTGATCGATGCCGGCGCCAAAGTCACTTACGGAGCCGACACTCATACCGATCCGCAAAGGGAGCCCATGTTCAGCCTGGAAATACTGGTGACGAGAAAGATTAGTGATGGTCGGGTATTCGGTCCCCGGGAAGCAATCGATCGTGCCACTGCCTTGCTCATGATGACTCGCTGGGGCGCCGATTATGTCCTGCGCAATGAAGAGCTGGGTTCGCTGGAGCCAGGCAGACTGGCCGACCTGGTGGTCCTGGATAAAGATCCCCTGGACCGAAATGTGCGCGATGAAGACCTGTCGGAGATCAAGGTGGTAGCAACCATCATTGGAGGAGAGGTGGTTTACGGGTCGATGGAGTGACAGGAAACCGCCTGACCCGCACGACAGCACGAACTCACGAACTCACGACCGCGCGAAGCGCGGCCAGCGAACTTCCCTGGATTTCCTGTTGATTCTGTGCCCCGATCACTTCATAATCTCACCACCGTTACTGTTTTCGGACTACTGAATCACAGAATCGAATGTAGCGACTCTTGACTTGGGAAGTCTCAAGTTGTTTTGGGGAAGCGACCCCACCGTAAAGGGGTTACCTTTGATTCTCGTTCTAGGGAGGGGTCGGTAACCGTGAATCAGAGAAAATATCTTTCTGTCCATGTCTGTCCACTTTGCCTGCTCACTGTTCTACTCACTTTCGCACCTTTTCTTTCAGTTTCCCAAGCCCAGGATTTACCCCCGGAGGTCCTTCGTTACGCGGACATGGTGTTGTACAACGGCCAGGTGTTGACCATGGACCGCGATCAGCCTCCCATCAACGTGACCCGGGCGGTAGCGGTTCGGGATGGGCGGATTCTGGCAGTGGGAGAGGACGATCGGATTCTCGAAATGGCGGGCCCCCAAACCGTCAGGGTGGATTTAGGAGGCAAGGCTGTTGTTCCCGGTTTTGTGGATACCCATTCCCATCCCAACAGCTACGCGCTGAGGCACTACCGAGATGAATACACCCCTGCCTATCTCAAGGCTTTGGAAGAGAACCATGTGCGGTTTGTAAGAGTCCGATGGGACTCGAAAGAAACCGCACTAACCGATTTCAAGAGGTTCGCAGAAAGTTTGCCCCCCGGCGAGTGGATCTATACCACCAGTATGCTCAACCCCACCGTCATGAGAGACCTGAGAAGGGTCGATCTGGATCAGGCGGTGCCCGATCATCCGCTTTACGTGATGATCGGAAATGCCATGCGGGGATTAGCCAATACCCAGATGCTGGATATCATTACCGAAGCCTATGGCGAAAACCTCCCGGGGATCGTCAAGGATGACCAAGGAGTGCCCACCGGTTTCATGTTCGGAGCGGCCGGCACCGTGATTGACCAGGAGGTGATTCCCCAAACGCCTCCAGGGATTTTGGCGCCCTTCTTCAAACGGGAGTTGGAGGAGTGGGTGGCCATCGGGGTGACCACACTCTCCACGCGTCTCAGGGGGAATGAAATCAGTGCTTATGCCCAGTTGGATCGAGACGGCGAGTTGCCGCTTCGGCTGGGTTATTCCCATGAGATCGGACGGGGAAACCCTTATTTGGAGAGAGCCCTCAAACGCTTCGGCAATCTTCAGGGACACGGCACCGGCTGGATGTGGATGATCGGCATATCCATTGGAATCCCCGATGGAAATGGCCCCGGAGGGGCTCCCGGACTGTGGTCGGGAAGTACCTGTACCACACCCTCCAAACGTATCGTCTTGCCCGATGACTACTATCCAGAGGGACTCTGTTTTTGGGATTTACCGGATGACCCGGGCGCCGAATCCGTCTTGATCGCCAACCGATACGGGTACCGGATCACAGGGGTGCACACCTTTGGAGATCAAGGATTCATGAAGTTGCTGGACGCCTTTGAAGAGGCCGACCAGGAGCGTTCCATCCAGGGGAAGCAATTTGCGCTCGATCACGGCCTGATGGTGAGTCCGGAAGTTGTGGCGAAATCCGCCCAGCTGGGAGTGACCTGGAGCCTGCAGCCGCCACTGGCATACAGTCGTTATGCGGCCGGTATCAGCCGCGTCTTTGGCGAGGAGTATGCTCACCGGTGGGTGCTGCCCGCCAAGAGTCTCATTGATGCGGGTGCCCGGGTTACCTATGGCGCTGATACTCACAACGACCCGGAAAGGCATCCCCTCTTTAACCTGGAAGTTCTGGTGACCCGTATTAGTGAGGATGGGATTGTTTATGGCCCCCGGGAGAGAATCGACCGCGCCAACGCCTTGCTCATGTTGACTCGCTGGGGCTCCCATTACGTTTTGCGTCAGGAGAAACTCGGTTCCATCGAGTCAGGAAAGCTGGCCGATCTGGTGGTCCTGGACAAAAGTCCGTTAGACGAGAGTGTGGCGGATGAAGATCTCTCCGAGATCAAGGTTCTGGCCACCATCATTGGAGGAAAAGTGGTTTACGGGTCCGTGGAATAGCCTGACCACCTGACCGGTTGAGTGGCTAATTGGTTGATCGGCTGACAACAGATGGAACCTGGAACCTGAAACGAGCTGGGGAGGGAGACTTGGAATGGGGCTAAAGAATATGGAAATTGTGAGATTCATCTGGGTGCTTGGGCTGGTGTTGTCTCTTGGTGGAGCCATGGCACTGGCCGATGATCCAACCTTGATTGTTTTCAACGGAAAGATCACCACCATGGAGCACACCCTGCTGCTCAGGCCGGATCAGATCCCCAAGCTGAAGGAATATGGGATCATCATGACACTGGCCTGGTCCCACGTGAACACCCAGCTCAATCCCATCTGGCCCAGTAATATCGCCAAGCACTACGGCGTGGAGTACCTCAAATGGCACCAGCCGGCCAAGAGCCTTGTGGAAGGGGGTGTGCACACCATTCTGGCCGAAGTCGGGGGAAGGCCCTTCAGGGCCATGCAGAAGTTCATTACCCGGGAAGCCTGCTTCACTCCCCGGCGTCCGGAGCAGGGAGATATGAGTGTGACAACCTGTAGAGTTTTGGTGCCTGAGGAGCGCATTGACCGGCTGACCGCCCTTAAAATGTCAACCATTTGGCCCGCCTATTACGCCCTGAAGGAGAACGAGTTAGGGTCGCTGGAGGAAGGGAAGTTCGCCGATTTTGTGGTCGTAGATCGCGACTACTTCAGTGTCCCGGAGAAAGAGATTGAAAATCTGCAGGTCCTCATGACAGTCCTGGGTGGCAAGGTGATCTTTGCAGCGCCCAGCTTTGGCCCCGTCCAACGGGTGCTTTTCAAGTCTGCAGACTATCTCGGTGAAGCAGTCCTTGCCAATTGAACAACGACTGGTCAGCATTTCCCCAATGTCAGGGGAGGAGGATAATCCCATGAATCAGACAAAACACATTTCTCGAAAACTAACGACACTGTGCATCGTGAGTGTGCTGCTCATATTTGGACCCTTCCTGAGGGGTTCGCAGGCCCAGGATCTGCCCCCGGAAGTGATCGGGTACGCCGACACGGTTTTGTACAACGGGCAGGTTCTGACCATGGATCGCGACCAACCTCCCATTAACGCGGTCCAGGCGATCGCCATTCGAGAGGGCAGGATCCTTGCGGTCGGGGAGGATGATCGCATTCTCAGGATGGCCGGACCCGATACGGCCCGGGTGAATTTGAATGGAAGGACCGTCATCCCCGGCATTGTGGACACCCATTCTCATCCCAATGCCTATGCGGTCCGGCACTATAGCCAGGAGGTGGTTCCGGCTTATTACAAGTATCTGGAAGAAAGCAATGTCCGCCTGGTCACGGTGAGGTGGGAATCCAAAGAGACAGCGCTCTCTGATTTTAAACGGGCAGCGGAAAACCTGCCTCCTCAGTATATGGTGTACGCCACCGCGGGACTGCTCCCCACGGTGTTGAGCCAAATCACCCGATACGACCTGGACGAAGTCGTCCCCGATCACCCTCTCTATGTCATGGTGGGAAACGCCATGTGGGGACTGGCCAACAGTAAGATGCTGGAGCTGGTCGAGGAGACCTACGGCGACAATCTTCCCGGACTTTTGAGGGATGAAAACGGAGTTCCCAATGGGCGCTTGCTGGGTGCAGCCGGCACGGTGATTGATCAGGAGATGATCCCCATGATGCCACCTGAAATTCTCAAGGCGCCCTTTAAAAAGGAATTGGAAGAATGGGTGGCCATCGGGGTGACCACCCTATCCACCCGTATCAGTGGAAATGAGATCACCGCCTACAAAGAGCTGGAGGAACAGGGAGAACTTCCCCTCCGGCTGGGTTACTCCCATGAGATTGGACGGGGAAATCCTTTTCTGGAAAGAGATCTGAAGCGTTTCGGAAATCTGCAGGGGCATGGAAACCCGTGGATGTGGATGATCGGGATCTCCATAGGAATTCCTGATGGCAACGGGCCTTCGGGGGCGGGAACTGCCTGTACAACGATCACCAAACGCACCATCATGCCCAATGACGTCTATCCAGACGGAATGTGTTTTTGGGCATTGCCTGAGGATCCATCGGGTGAGGCGGCAGTGGTAGCCAATCGCTACGGGTACCGGATTACCGGCACCCATACATTCGGAGACAAGGGCTTTACCATGATCCTGGATTCCTTCGAGCAGGCAGGACGGGAACGCTCCATCGAAGGCCAGCGCTTCGCCCTGGATCACGGTCTTATGGTCAGTCCGGATGTCCTTGAGCAAGCCGCCAAGGTAGGAGTCATCTGGAGTTTGCAGCCCCCTCAGTTTTACAGGAGTTACGCTGCCAACGTGAGTCGGGTCTACGGTGAGGAATATGCTCATCGATGGGTAATGCCGGTGAAAAGTATTATCGATGCCGGTATGAGAGTTACCTACGGAGCGGACGTTCACGATGACCCGGACAGGCAGCCGATGTTCAACCTGGAAGTCCTGGTGACTCGCAAAATCAAGGATGGGCGGGTCTTCGGCCCCCGCGAGTCCATCGATAGGGCCACCGCGTTGCTCATGATGACCCGCTGGGGTGCCGATTATGTGTTGCGTGAGAAAGAAGTGGGTTCACTAGAGGCGGGAAAACTAGCCGATCTGGTTGTCCTGGACAAGAATCCGTTGGACCGCAGTGTACGGGATGAAGATCTTTCCGAGATTCAGATTTTGGCCACCATGATTGACGGAGAGGTTGTTTACGGGGAGTTGACGGCTGACAACTGACCGCTGACATGCGGAGCCGTGGGCTGTAGCCCACAGGCCGGACCGGAGGTATGGACGGCAAAGAGCTTGGAGGAAGGAACCATGTTTTTACATAAGAACGTTTTGAAAGGACCTCTCGTGGGTCTGATAGTCTTTTCTGTTTTCTCCCCGAGTTTGTGGGGAGAAGATCTTCCAGCAGGCAACCCGGACGCGCTTCAGCGCCTCGCCAACTCGCCTCGCAACACTGAAGTGGTCGAGGTCACTACCGTCTCAGGGGCGATCGTCAAGGCCTTGCTGGCTTTTCCTGAGGGCAGTGATCCTGCGCCGGTTGTGGTGGCCATTCACGGCAGAGCCGGCTGGACTCCCTGGATTCAGGCCCTCGCCGACCAGTTGGCCGCTGCCGGGTTTATTGCCATCGCCCCCGATATGGCCAGCGGTAAGGGGCCGGGAGGTACGGGTACCGAAGGGTTGGAATCCGACCCTGCCGCAAAGCTCGTTTATAGTGTGACCTGGGAAGAAGTCGTGGAGCGGATCCATGCTGTGGCGGATTATGCCATGGCTTTGCCCGCTGCTGAAAAGCGGTTTGCCTTGGTCGGCTTTTGCTGGGGAGGTCGGACCACCTACGCCTATGCCGGTGAGCGACCCGATCTTGCTGCCGGTATTGTCTACTATGGCGGCTCTCCTTCAGCGGAGGTTCTGGCCCGCATCAAGGCTCCCATCCTGGGTCTCTACGGTGAAGATGATGCCCGGGTCAATGTCACCATCGAGCCTGCAGCGCTGGAAATGAAGCGCCTGGGTAAAACCTACCAGTACGAGATCTACGAGGGAGCCGGCCACGCTTTTTTGGAGAACCAGCAAAGACTGGAGGGGGCCAACATGGCGGCAACCCAAAAGGCCTGGCCTCGAACACTCCAGTTCCTGAACGAACACTTGAAGGGTCCTTAGCCGGGAATATGCCTAATCCTGGTTCAGGGAAAGTTGACAGTTGACAACAGATAAGGGAGCGCACTGAGGGAGCGCACTGCAGGGGCGAGCCGGTGGCTCGCCCCTGCAGTGCGGATTGCAAAGACCGGAGCCACACGGGTAAAGATCGTGTTGCTCATCCGGTTCGGGGCAGCCACCGGCTGACCCCGACACGGAAGGAAGATGATCTCATGAAAAAGCAATCACGAACCATCATCACCTTGTATGTGATGATTCTTCTGCTCTTTGGAGCCTTCAGGCTTGCTCAGGCTCAGAACGTGCCTCCAGAGGTTCTGCGCTACGCTGACACGGTGTTGTACAACGCTCAGGTGCTGACCATGGATCGTGAGCGACCTCCCATTAACGTTGTCCAGGCCTTGGCAATTCGTGACGGACAGATTATGGCTGTTGGGAAAAGTGATCGGATTTTGCAAATGGCAGGACCTGATACCGTTAGAGTCGACTTGGGTGGAAAAGCGGTGATCCCCGGTGTAATAGACACCCATTCCCATCCCAATAGCTATGCGCTCACCCACTATGATAGAGAGATTACCCCGCCCTATCTCAAGTTTTTACGTGAGAACCATGTCTGGTATGCCAACGTGCGCTGGGACACGAAGTCCACCACACTGGCAGATTTAGAGGTCTTCGCGCAAAACATCCCTCCCGGGGATTGGATCTTGGTCACTACTCGATCCAACCCCGTGGTGCGAGAAGAACTGACGCGAGAAGATGTGGATCAGGTGGTTCCTGATAACCCGCTCTTTATCCGAGTCGGATATGGTATCTGGGGGGTGATCAACACGAAGATGCTCGATGTTATCCGGGACACCTATGGCGAAAAACTCCTTCCCGGGATCATCAAGGATGAGCAGGGAATTCCCAACGGTCGATTGTTTGGAACGGCGGGCGAAGCCATGGATGTCGACCTGTTGCCTCAGACGCCCCCGGAAATCCTGGCACCTATTTTTAAGAAGGAATTGGAGGAATGGGTGGCCGTAGGCGTCACGACGCTCTCCACTCGCCTCAAGGGACGTGAGATCAGCGCCTATTCAAAACTCGATCGTGAAGGACAGTTGCCTCTTCGCCTGGCTTATTCGTCCGAGCTCGGACGCGCCAATCCGCTTATGGAAAGGGATCTGAAACGCATGGGGAATATCGAAGGGCATGGAACCGACTGGATGTGGCTCATGGGTATCACCATACCCAATCCCGATGGGAATGGACCACGGCCGCCGGTTAATGGCGAGTATCCGCTCAGCGAGGGACAGAGCAACTGCGCCACCATTCCCAAGCGTGAGATCCTACCCAATGATTTGTTTCCAGAAGGGATCTGTTTTTGGGACCTGCCGGATGAGCCGGGCTATGACACCCCGGCAATTGCCAATCGATATGGGTACAGAATTGTTGGAGTGCACAACTTCGGAGACAAATCCTCCCTGATCAATCTGGACGCCTATGACCGGGCAAACGAGGAGAGTTCCATCCTGGACAGGGGCTTTGCTCTGGATCACGGCATGATGGTCAGTCCGGAAGTCATCCAGCGATCGGCCAAACTGGGGGTCATCTGGAGCCTGCAGCCTGCTTTGTTTTATGGGGGTATCGCTGCCGGTGTGAGTCGAGTGTATGGGGAACAATACGCTCATGAATGGGTGCTGCCCACAAAGAGCTTGCTGGATGCCGGTGTGAAGTTGGCCTATGGAGCAGACACCCACCGGGACCCGGATCGACATCCCATGTTCAACCTCGAAATCCTGGTGACCAGAAGGACCAAGGATGGGAGGGTGTTCGGTCCCCGGGAGGCGATCGACCGTGCCAACGCCTTGCTCATGATGACTCGCTGGGGCTCAGCGTATGTTATTCGTGAGGAGGAACTGGGTTCCATTGAGACGGGCAAACTGGCCGATCTGGTGGTCTTGGACAGAAATCCGTTGGATCTTAATATAGCGGATGAAGACCTGTCCGAGATTCAGGTTTTGGCCACTATCATTGGAGGAAAGGTGGTTTACGGGTCACTGAACTGAGGGCAGACCGCAGAGAACAACCCTAACAGAGGAACAAACCATGGCTGATAAACCTTATGATTTAGCTATTTTGGGAGCCGGACAAGCCGGATGCACACTGGCGGGAAAAATCGCCGAACATGGAGTCAACCCCACCACGGGAGAACCCCTCAGGATTGCACTCCTGGATCGGGGGCCCTACTTCAAAGGGATGCCCAGCCCGGGATATGGTCATCCCCTCAGGCGGCAGATGTTCACCAATGTCTCCCTCGATTTCAGGGGTAAATACGTCACCCGGGGAGGTCTTCCTCCCGGGGAGAGCCGAAAGGTCGCTCTAAAATCGGGTGAGGATGCCTCCCGGCAGGGCGTTGCCCACGTCTTTGGTGGGGGCACCTTGCACTACACCGCTGTCACCGCCGTTCCCTACGAGGTTGATTTCGGCGTGTGGGCGGAGGAAACGGGGACGGACTGGAACTATCAGAACATAAAGCCGTTCGCCGATCAGATCAATAAGGACTTCAATATCCATGTCCGACCGGACGTGCTGATCACACCTTTGGATCGTCTTTTTAGCGATGCCGCCCAATCCATGGGGTATCCGTCAGTGGATGCCACCATCGCCAAGAAGAACTGCCTTCTCACGGGATATTGCGATGGCATCAACCATTGCCGATACGACGCCCGCCAGGGCAGCTTCGTGGCCTACTTGCCTATCGCTGAAGAGCGGGGCGTCGAGATGATGCCCGAGTGCAACGTGGAGAGAGTTCTCTTTGAGAAATCGGGTGCCCAGGTCCGGGTCAAAGGGGTCGAGTACACTCAAAACGGTGTACGCCACACGCTGGAGGCCTCTCGAGTGGCGGTGTCCTGCGGCACCTATTACACTCCGGTCGTGCTTTACAACTCGGGTTACGGCCCTCGAGAGCTGACCGTGGGTACTCCCGTCGTGGAGAATCGAAACGTGGGAGCCAATACGGACAACCGTCCTCAGGTACCGGGTCCTATTGGGATCTTCGACGAGCCGGTGAGCGACGGCGAATTCCACCACACCGGAGCCTACTATATCTTTCATGACACCGATCCTGCGGGACGCTACGAGCGGATACAGATTGACGTCCGCCCCAATCAGGTGCCCCACCCGGATCGGGTGGCCCTCAATAGCGCCGCTCCCGAGTTCGGTCGGCAGCACAAGCAGTTCATGCGCGAGGTAATGAATGCAGACAAGATGACGCCGGCCCGGAAGGAGTTCACCCGAGAGGCTCGGAGTACCCTCCGTTTAATCCGTCCCCGCAACATTCGAGGGTACATCAACGAATGGAGTGAGCAGATCTATCGCAGGAACGATCCCAGCATCATCAAACCTCTGGAGGAGGGGCGGGAGTTGATCTACGAGATTTTGAAGAAGATGGGGGCCAAAGAAATTCTGGGCATGGATCGACCCGTTCGTAATCCCTACCTGGCCACTTTCGTGGGTTCCTGCATCGGCGGGGCCGATCCCAAGACCTCGGTGGTGGACCCCTATTTTGAATCCCACGACATCGAAGGGCTCTTCGTCTGCTGCGGTAGCACCGTGCCCAGAGCAGCCAGCCAGGGCTACGCAGGTTCGGTGGCCACCCTGGCACTGTTTGCCGCTCACCGCATCGTCGAGCGCCACTTTAAGAGAGGATGAGTTAAACGAATATTGGCACTTAGAAGGAGCACGACATCATGAATGAGAAAGAACGGTTTTCCCAATCTATTTTTACGCTGTGGATGATAGGTCTGCTTCTCATCTTTGCACCCTTTTCACAGGTTGCTCAAGCACAGGACCTGCCGCCGGAAGTGCTGAGATACGCCGACATGGTTCTGCACAACGGTCACGTGCTGACCATGGATCAGGATCAACCTCCTTTCAACGTTACCCAGGCTGTGGCTCTTCAAGATGGTCGTGTCCTGGCGGTGGGCCAGGATGATCGGATTTTGAGGATGGCCGGGCCCGATACGGTCCGAGTGGACCTGGATGGGAAGGCGGTACTTCCCGGCATCGTCGACACTCATTCTCACCCCAATAGCTATGCCTTGAGACACTATGAAAAGGAGTTGACCCCGGCCTATCTGAAGTTTCTCGAAAGTAGCGGGGTGCGGTCAACGACCGTCCGTTGGGAGAGCAAAGAGCTAGCTTTGGAGGACTTCAAGACGTTCGCCGAAAGAGTTTCTTCCGACGACTGGATCTACACCAATACTCGGGGGAATGCAGTGGTGCTGAACGAAATCACTCGCTGGGATCTGGACGAAGTCGTCCCCAATAATCCCCTCTATGTCCGGGTTGGAAACGGCATGTGGGGAGTTGCCAACAGCAAGATGCTGGACATCGTGACGGAAAGGTATAGCGAAAATCTCACCGGCCTGGTGAAGAACGAGCAAGGGGTCCTGACCGGGCAGGTATCGGGCGCTGCCGGCACGGTCATTGATCAGGAGGTGATTCCGCAAACGCCTCCCGAAATCCTGGCTCCTATATTTAAAAAGGAATTGGAGGAATGGGTGGCCATCGGGGTCACCACTCTATCCACCCGTTTGAAGGGAAGCGAAATCAACGGCTATGTGCGGCTGGAACGAGCGGGCGAGTTGCCGCTTCGACTGGGCTACTCCCATGAAATGGGACGCGAGAATCCCTTTTTGGAGGCGGATCTCAAGCGCTTTGGGAATTTGCAGGGGCATGGAAACGATTGGATGTGGATGATCGGAATCTCCATCGGCATACCCGATGGAAACGGTCCCGCCGGCGCGGGAAGGTCGTGCACCACCTTAACCAAGAAAGAGATTTTGCCCACCGACCTCTATCCAGACGGGTATTGTTTTTGGGAAATGCCGGGTGAGCCTGGCGCCGACGCCATCCTGTCAGCCAGTCGTTATGGGTACAGAATCTCAGGCACCCATACTTTCGGAGACAGGGGCTTCATGATGATCCTGGACGCTTACGACGAAGCCAGTGAGGAGAACCTGGTCCGGGGCCGCCGCTTTTCCCTGGATCACGGTCTCATGGTGAGCCCGGAAGTCCTGAAGGAAGCGGCAAAACATGATGTGATCTGGAGCCTGCAGCCTCCTCAGTTCTACAGTCGCTACGCCGCGGGTGTGAGCCGAGTTTATGGCGAGGAATACGCTCATCGCTGGATGATGCCGGTGAAGAGTCTCATCGATGCCGGCATGAGAGTGACCTACGGAGCGGATACCCACGACGACCCGGAAAGGGAGCCCATGTTCAATCTGGAGGTCCTGGTCACCCGAAGAACGCATGATGGAAGGGTCTTCGGCCCCCGGGAGCGAATCGACCGGGCCAGCGCCCTGCTCATGATGACGCGCTGGGCCGCCGATTATGTCTTGCGAGAGGATGTACTGGGTTCGCTGGAGCCGGGAAAGATGGCCGATCTGGTGGTCCTGGATAAGAATCCGTTGGATCGCAGCATTCCCGATGAGGGTCTTTCCGATATCAAAGTCTTAGCCACCATCATCGGAGGAGAGGTGGTCTACGGAAGCGTGAACTGACAACAACTAACAGATATCGAGGGGTTGGTGACTAACACATACAGAGCCGTGGGCTTTAGCCCACGGGCCAGACCGGGGGGTGTAAATGGCAGCTCCCTTTCACCGTGTAGGCCCGCAGGCTAAAGCCTGCGGCTCTGACTGAACCTGGAACCTGAATCAAGGAGCATCCATGAATAAGAACAGACTATTTTCAGTAAAGTTTTCTACACTCTGTATCCTGAGCCTTCTGCTCATAGTTGGGCCTTTCTTGTTCGTTTCTCAAGCTCAAGATCTGCCCCCCGAGGTGCTCCGTTATGCCGATACGATTTTGTACGACGGGCAGGTTCTGACCATGGACCGCGATCAGCCTCCCATCACCGTGGTTGAGGCTGTGGCCATTCGTGAGGGTCGCATTATGGCGGTTGGGGAAAGTGATCGAATCCTGAAGATGGCAGGACCTGATACGGTGAAGGTCGACTTGCAGGGGAAGGGAGTGATCCCTGGTGTTGTGGATACCCATTCCCATCCCAATAGCTATACCCTGAGACATTATCGGGACGAAGTCACGCCAGCCTATATCGAGTATCTGGAAGAGCAGAAGATCCGCTTTGCAACCGTCCGCTGGGAGTCGAAAGAGGCCACCCTGGACGATTTCAAGAATGTCGCCGCCAACGTGCCTGACGGATACTGGATTTACACCACCAGCCGGCTCAACCCAGTAGTGTTGGACGAAACCACCCGTTATGACCTGGATGAAGTGACGCCCGATCACCCGGTCTATGTCAAGATCGGAAACGCCCAGTTCGGGTTGGCCAACAGCAAGATGCTGGACATTGTTAAGGCGACCTATGGAAAGTTTCCTCCCGGAATCATGATGGATGAGCAGGGAGTTCCTACTGGTCGAGTCTATGGAGGAGCCGGCACGCTGATCGATCAGGAAATCATCCCTCAGGTGCCGCCGGAAATTCTGGCGCCTCCTTTCAAGAAGGAATTGGAGGAATGGGTGGCCATCGGAGTCACCACTCTTTCTTCGCGTTTGAAGGGAAGTGAAATGACCGCCTACGCCCAGTTGGAGCGAGCGGGCGAGCTGCCCCTCAGGCTCGGGTACTCCCATGAGGTGGGTCGTGATAATCCTTATATGGAAAGGGCCCTCAAGCGTTATGGAAATCTGGAAGGACATGGCACCGAATGGATGTGGATGATCGGAATGACGGTGGGAATACCCGATGGAACGGGTCCAGCCGGGAGAGTGTGCACGTCCATGAAAAAAAAGGAGATGTTACCGGGTGACCTGTGGGAAGAGTCGACCTGTCACTGGGAGCTGCCCGGTTTCACGGGTCCGGAAACCATTCTGGACATCAATCGATACGGCTACCGCGTCACCGGAGTGCATACCTTCGGAGATAAGGCCTTTCTGATGATGTTAGACGCCTACGCCCAGGCCAATCAGGAAAAATCGATTGTGGGCAAGCGCTTTGCTCTGGATCACGGCATGATGATTTCCCCGGAGGTGATCGAAAAATCGGCTCAGCTGGGAGTCATATGGAGCTTACAGACGCCGCAGTATTACCGCAATACGGCCATCGTCAATAGACTCTTTGGAGAGGAACCCGCCCAGCGATGGGCCATGCCCATTAAGAGCTTGATCGATGCTGGTGTGAGAGTCACCTATGGAGCGGATACCCACGATGATCCGGAAAGGCAGCCCATGTTTAACCTTGAGGTTATGGTGACCAGAGTCACTAAGGATGGGCAGGTGTTTGGCGCTCGGGAAAGGATTAATCGAGCCCAGGGTTTGCTCATGATGACCCGCTGGGGCGCCGAATACGTCTTGCGCGAGGATGTGCTGGGTTCGCTGGAGCCGGGAAAGTTTGCCGATCTGGTGGTCCTGGATAAGAATCCTCTGGATCGCAGCGTCCGGGATTCAGACCTTTCCGAGATCAAGGTCTTGGCCACCATTATTGAAGGAAAGGTGGCGTACGGGTCGCTCAACTGACAACAGGAGAAGGCCTCGTAGAGGCGAGCCGGTGGCTCGTCCGACAGTTAGGATGGCACCCTCTCGTCTTGGTAAGACGCAGTCAGAGCCGTGGGCTTCAGCCCACGGGCCAAGGGCGGCTCTCTTTCATCAAGCAGGCCCGCAGGCTAAAGCCTGCGGCTCTGTTGGGATCCTGCCACTCGTTCGGTTCGGGTCAGCCACTCGTGGCGAGCCACCGGCTGACCGCTAATCCAGTCCGAAGGTGAAGAGGGCGTTGCCGGCGGCCAGGGTGACCAGCTGTTTGCCTTCGTGGAGATAGGTGATGGGAGCGGCGTTTACCCTTCCCCCGGTGTTGATACGCCACAGTTCCTTCCCCGTGGCACTGTCCAGGGCAAACAACTGACCTTCCAGGGTTCCACTGAACACAAGGTTGCCGGCAGTGGACAGGAGTCCGCCCCAGGTGTCGCGGTACAGCGGGTATTCCCATTTCACTTCTCCAGTCTGAGGAACCATGGCCCGCACCGCTGCCGAGCTGGGCTCCTCCGGCATGGCTTGCCAACGGCTTCCCAAAAACATGTCTCCGGGACTGAAGCTCACATCACCGGCAAAGTTCAGAGTGGGAACCTCGCGAACAGGCAGATACAAGAGGCCCGTCAGCGGATTGTATGAGGTGGAATGCCAGTTGATGGACCCTTGAATACCCGGGAAGACCAGCGCCCCTTCTTCACTGGGCAGGACGTCGGGCAGGATATTCGGTCGGCCCTTGGAATCCAGGCCATCGGTCCAGGTCTGCTTGCCAAACTGCTGCGCCAACAGCAACTCCCCGGTT
Organism: uncultured bacterium; assembly: GCA_965369785.1. Taxonomy (GTDB): domain Bacteria; phylum Acidobacteriota; class UBA6911; order RPQK01; family JADFOI01; genus JADFOI01. Next base: position 13,088 of record CBDUTA010000003.1, on the reverse strand, counting down.
TCCCGATCGAACACATAATAGAAACCGTTCCGGTTGGGCCACAAGAGCAACTTGCGAGGGCGCCCCTGAAAGGGGGCATCCAGCAACACAGGGATCTGGGCCGCATCCCAATCCAACACGTCGTGAGGAGTAAACTGAAAGTACCACTTCAATTTTCCCGTATCGGCATCCAGGACGACCACACTGTCGGAATAGAGGTTGTCCCCTTTTCGAACCTCTCCGTTGAAGTCGGGCGCGGGGTTCCCTGTGCCCCAGTAAATCAGGTTGAGTTCCGGATCAAAGGAGCCCGTGATCCAGGTGGGCGCTCCGCCCGTCTTCCAGGAATCCCCCTCCCAGGTTTCGTTGCCCGGCTCTCCCGGTCCCGGGACCGTATAAAAGCGCCAGGCTCGCTTGCCCGTTTCGGCGTCGTAGGCGTCCAGGAATCCGCGAATGCCGAATTCGCCTCCCGCAATTCCCACAATGATTTTGTCCTTCACCACCAGCGGAGCCACCGTGATACTGTACCCGGCCTTTGGGTCTGCCACCGCCACATCCCAGATGGGCGAACCGGTCTTGCTGTCCAGTGCCACCAGGTGAGCGTCCACCGTTCCCAGGTAAAGCCTGTCCCCCAGGATAGCCATGCCTCGATTGACGCGTCCGCAGCAAGTCTTGATCACCTCGGGAAGATTCCTGACGTAGGACCAATAGGTGCGGCCGGTCCCCGGGTCCAGAGCGAAGGCATTGCTGGGAGGCTCGGTGAGATACATGACGCCGTCCACCACCAGTGGAGTGGTCTCAACCTTCTCCAACGTCCGCATCTGGAACACCCACTTCAATTTGAGGTTCTGGACATTTTCCCGATTGATCTGATCGAGCCGGCTGTAGCGATGGCCGTCGTAGGTACCGGAATAGGTCAGCCAGTTTTCCGGCTCCTGCTCAGCTTGCAGTAAACGCTGGTAAGTCACCTGGGCCAGACCGGAAGCTGAGAAACTCAGGATAAGAATCAGAAGAGCTATCGACACTAAAGGTTTCATTGTTCGTCTGTCTTTCCGCGAAGAGAATAAAGATAGGACACTAAATCATCCACTTCGCTGTCGCTTAAGGTGCCCTGATAGCTGGGCATCCAGGATCTCTCTTCCTGTCGAATTTCATCCAGATCACGCTTCCATAGTGAATGCAGATTTTCCTGCAGGTCCATGAGCTGGATCGAGTAGGAATCTTCGTTCAGAGGAACGCCTTGGATGGCCTGACCGCCCTTCTTGAGGATATGAAGGGACAGATAGCGTCGATCGATGTCCGCGTCGGGATTGAGGATCGAGGACTTCAAATGCCGTGTTGAGCGAAGCCAGCCGATCTCGCTCAAATCGGGGCCCAAACGGCCTCCCACTCCGTTGATGGTGTGACACCGACTGCAGTCTCCCTTGCCCAGGTACAGTTGTTCTCCCTGAACCGCGTTTCCAGGAACATCGATTTCCCTGGCACTGCGGCTCAAGGAGCGGACATAAGCCACCACTTGCCAGATTCTTTCCTCGGACATACCGCCGCCCAGGCGTGGCATTCCACTGTCGGAAATTCCGAATCTTATGCTTCGAAACAGCCCGGCATCACTACCTCCGTGTCGAAATAGGCCCCGCCTCAAGTCGGGGCCCCTCCCTCCTGATCCATCGGCTCCGTGGCATAAGGCACAACGTTTTCGGAAGAGGTCAGCCCCGGCAGCCACATCCTCGGCGGATGTGTAAAGATTCTGGCCCTCCTGCTGCTGGGCCCATAAGGTGAGGGCAGCGAAAAGAAAGATAATTCCAGCTATCCACTTGGTTCGCATGGTTAGTGACACTAGTGACACCTCGCGCAATTCTCCGCCTGTAGAGCTCGATCGAACTGGTGGGATTCCATGCCAGCCTGGGCCATTTCGGAGTGACAGCTTACACATCGGTACTGTTCATTGAGGACGATGCGATGGACGCGCTCAAAATGATCATATCCCGGGCGCTTTTGGTTTACCTGTTGGGGCAGGGAATGACACTCCAAACAGGTCTCGTTTTCGACCGAGGGATCCCCTCCCGGGGAGGGTTGACTGAGGCTCGTGTTTTTTCGGGACATCTGACCCGGTTGGTGGCCCAGTTCCGCCAGCGCGCTTTGAGCCGCCACCCTCCCGGTCACGATGGAAGGTCCCAGAAAAGTGCCTTCCAGAGCGGCCTTGCCATTGATCTGAGCCAGTCCGGTCAGTTCACCCACGGCGTATAGGCCGGGAATAGGCTGGTTGTTTCGATCCAGGACGCGGCAGGAGAGATCAATAGACACTCCTCCCATGCTCTTACGGGTCACCGGGTAAGCCTGGACCGCATAAAAAGGCGGCCGCTCGATTTTCTGGGGAGTGTGAGGCCGGACGTTGATCTCTTCAGCGGGAGAAAGATTAGAACCGAAACGTCCGAAGTCCTCATCCTTGCCTTCATCGACCATGGCGTTGTAGCGATCTACGGTCCTGCTCAGGGCATCGGCCGGAAGCCCCACCCTTCTTGCCAGCTCTTCAATCGAGTCCGCACTTTTCATCAAGTCGGGGGCTTCTGCGGAGATGACCTGTTTGGCGTTGTCCCAGCCCGTACCACTCATTCGGACGCCCGCTTTGTCATCGAAAATAGCCCAGTAAGTGGAGGACTTCTGATTCACAACGGCTGGAAAGCTGTAGCGCGGGCTGGCCGATTCATTGATAAAACGCCTGCCCTGGGCATTGACCCAGATGGAAACAGCGCTGCCGCCTGACAGCCCTCGATCGGTCCCCTGATGGCGGGGGTGGGGAATTCCAGTGGCATAATTCCACTGATGATCCATGTAATGGAGCACTCCTCCGGCTTCCTGGGCCAGTTCGTGTCCGGAACCGATGGCGTTAAAACCTGCACTGAACAGAAGTCGATCGGGAAATTTCAGATCCTGGGGCCAGAATTCCCGAACCATTTCCAGATTGCTTTGAAAGCCACCGGTGGCCAGGATGACGGCGGAAGCCCGAAAGGTTCGAACGTCACCGGTGCGCAGGTTCTCCGTTTGAACACCGGAGATTCGTCCCTTTTCCTTCACCAGGTCGGTCACCTTTTGATTCCAAATGAAGTCAACGTTCGGGTACTCGAGAACTTCCCGGTAGAGAGTGGCGACCAGGGCCCGTCCGCCTCCCAGGGTGCTGTGAATGCGCGGTACACTGTTTCCCGGTTGTCGCCCCAATGAGCGAAATTCAAGACCCATTCCCGTCAGCCAGTCGTAGATCAAATGCCCTGAATTGTTCACATAAAAACGAACCCACTCGCGGTTATTGTCCTCTCCCCATTTGATGAAATCCCGATAGGCCCGGTCCGGATTGTCCTCAACTCCACGGGCTTTCTGGTAAGGGGTTCCGACGATGTTAAGCACGCCGCCGGAAAGGACACCATGACCGCCAAAAATGGACCACATATCGATAACCGTCACCCGTGCTCCTTGCTGGGCGGCGTCCAGGGCCGCGGACAGTCCGGAGGGCCCGGCTCCCACGATCAGGAGGTCAGTGCCGGAACCCTGAGCTTGAACTGTGGAAAGGAGTCTCGCTGAATGGCTCACCCCTCCACCCAGAACCAGTAGTGTGATCACCAGGCCATAGGCTACTCGTTTCATGATCTTATCCTCTTGAGAAGGGTTGTTCCCACAAGACCGAGCGGTCGATCTGGGAGAGGGAGGTTTTTCCCGTCAAGGCCATGGCCATCTCCAACTCCCGGCGGAGAATCTGGATGACCCGGCTCACTCCCTCCGGTCCAGCCGAGGCCAGACCATATAGAGTCGGACGGCCGATCATGACGGCGCTGGCTCCCAGTGCCACTGCCTTCAGGATGTCGGTTCCTCGACGGATACCACTGTCGATAAGGATGGGGAAACGCCCGGCCACTTGATCGGCAATTCTTGGGAGGGCATCGATGGTGGCAGGCACCGTGTCCAGATTTCTTCCCCCGTGATTGGAAACGATAATTCCGGAGAGTCCTTCCTGAACCGCTCGTTGGGCATCGGCGGGGTTGAGTACGCCCTTGATGAGAACGGGTACACGGGCAAAGGAGCGCACCCAGTTGATCTCCTTCCAGGTGATGCTGGGATCCAGGGTGCTGCTGTAAATCTCCCCCTCCACGGATTGGGGCCGCTTGTACCCTTTTAGGTGTGGGGGGGTGGTCCGGGGCCCTGAACGGCGTCCCCGGCGGCGGCTGGCCCGCTGCTCCCGGTTTCGCGCGCCGATGACCGGTGTGTCCACGGTGATGCAGATGGCTTTGCAGCCGGCGGCTTCGGCCCGCTGAACGATTTCCCGGGTCAGGCCCCGATCCCGGATCATATAGAGTTGAAACCAGAGACTCTGGGTAGCCACCTGGGCCAGCTCCTCGATGGGCTTGGAAGAGAGGGTGCCGACGGTCATGATAGCCTGAGCCTGGCTGGCTCCCCGGGCCGTGGCCAGTTCCGCATCGGGGTGGCTTCGACTGTGGCCTCCACTGGGCGAGATCAGGATGGGAAAGGGGATCTCCTGACCAAAGAGCCGGGTGCGGGTATCGACTCCGCCCACATCCACCAGGACATTGGGCAGCAGACGGATACGGTCGTAGGCTTCCCGATTCCAGCGCACGCTGATCTCATCTCCGGCGGCAGCGGCGATGAACTCCCAGCTGTCCGCTGAGAGACGCTTCTGTGCAATTTTCTTAAAGTCCCAGACATTCAGGGCGGCAGCCACCTCCTCCTCCAGGGGGTCGGAAGACTGTTGGGCCAGGGCCTCCCCGCCTGGCAGCAAAGAGGCTCCCGCCAGAGCACTCGTGGACAGTAAAAGTTCTCTTCGCGTGGGTCCCATCGTTCCTCCTTGTCGTGCTTTCGTGCGGTCCAGGTTCTGTCAGAGCCGCAGGCTTTAGCCTGCGGGCCTATTACGATGAAAGACAACGGCCTCACATCCCGGCCTTGCCCGTGGGCTGAAGCCCACGGCTCTGTTTAGTCCGGTAGCGTAAAGACCACCATCATATTGCTCCCGCTGGGTGCCTCCAGTTCAGGGGTATAGCGACTGATTTGAGCCAGGGTCCCTCCCCCCACTGGTATCGCCAAGTACTGCTTGCCGTCCACCGAATAGGTGACCGGGTTGCCGGTGATCAGGCTTCCTAGAATGGTCTCCCACAAAATCTTTCCGGTCTTGGCATCGAAGGCGCGAAAGCGGCGGTTCAGATCTCCAAAAAACACCACGTTGCCCCCAGTGGCCAGGGTGCCACCGGCATTGGGAGCCCGCTGGGAGTATTCCCAGGCGACCTTCCCGGTGGAAAGGTCGAGGGCTCGAAGCTCGGTCATGGGGGGATTCTCCCCTCGTCCCGGCTCGGCCATGGAACCCTTGCTGGCACCTTGAGAGGCCTCTGGATTGGGGGTTTGGTTCAGGCAGGTCCGGTTGATGGGGATGTAGAGCAGTTGGGTGAGCGGGCTGTAGGACCAGGACCACCAGCCCTTTGCGTTGTGACCACAAATGGTGACCTTCTGGCCGACCTGCTTGCCCACCAGATTCAGGTTGATGTAGACCTCACCGGTATTGACGTTAATATCACGGATCACAAACTTCTCGGTGGTGTCATAGGGGAAAGGATGGGCCCACAGAAACTCGCCTGTCTCCCTGTCATTGACAAACAGTCCTCCCGGCTCTCCCATACTGACTACCACTTTCCGTTTTTGCTTGTCTCGGACCTTGGGATTGATCCACTTCACCGCCTCGGGGTCGGGATCGACCACCAGGTCGATGAGCGTCCTCTCATGGACGAAGTCGGCATCCCAGTCATCACAGGGAAGGTGCTGGTAGTACCACTTGATCTCCCCGGTGTCGGGGTCCATAGCCAGTGTGGAGTTGGTGTACAACTCGCAGGGCGTCTTGTCCCCGACATCCCAGGTCCCGCGTCGGATGATTCGAGGATAGGGTGCCGGCACCGCCACTCCCCAGTAAATCAGATCCAGTTCGGGATCGTAGCTTCCCGGCAGTCCCCAGGGAGAGACGTGGAACCGACGCTCGTCGGGCAGATCTCCCCAGGTGTCCCCTCCCGGTTCTCCAGTACGAGCGGCCGTGAAGGTACGCCACACCTCTTTACCGGTCTGGGCGTCGTGGGCGGCGATGAAACAGCGCACCCCAAGATTGCGGTAGCCGCAGGAACGACCGCTGATGACTTTGCCTTTCACGATGATGGCACCCGAGGAGTGGGTGATTCCATCCTTGTAGTCTGCAATCCGGGTCTCCCAGAGAAACTCGCCGCTATGAGCATGCAGAGCCACCAGGTAAGAATCCCAGGTCAGGTGGTAGATCTTGTCGTCGTAGATGGCCAGGTTTCGAGTGCGGTTGCCCTGCGGTTGATAGTTGCGAAGATCCGACGGAAGCTCTCGCTTGTAATCCCAGATCAGGTCTCCGCTCGTGGCATCCCAGGCCTGGATATGATCGCTGCCCGGGTGGGCCACATACATGATGCCGTCGTAAACCAGGGGACGAAGCTCCTGGGGTCCCACGTCCATGGCTCGCATCCAGGCCAGCTTGAGTTGACCCACGTTACTCTGATTGATTTGATCCAGAGGACTGTATCCGGTCAGATCATAGGTGCGGTGAACCATTAACCAGTCGGCCGGATCGGGGTCCAGAAGCATCTCCTCGGAAACGGGAACAAACTCTTTTTCCTGGGGAGATAACGGCGCACAAAGAAGCGGGGCGGCGGCATCCATCGAGATCAAGACAAAGGCAGCGCTAATCAGAAGAAGGGGAAGGGGATTTCGCATTTCAAAACTCCTTGTTGTGTGTCGACGGGTCAGGAATTCTTGATGAAGCTCACCATAAGCCGAGTCATTTCTTGCGGATATTCAGCGAATGCACGATGACCGCAGTGATTGACGAAGTGCAACCGAGTCCGACTCAGGGCAGAGCCGACCATTTTGTAGAGGTTGATACCCAGTGAGTAAGGGGCTGACGAATCATTAGTTCCCCAGATAATCAGGGTGGGGGCCTTCAAATGTCCTGCCGAAATCAGACCCAGAGTCTCCTGCTTGATGTCGTAGTACCACCACCTGACCCTCAAACCAGGGTTCTCCTCGATTTTCTGCGGATTTCTTTCAATCCATCGAGAAGTCAATAGTCTCAAACGTTCCTCCGATTCCCGGATCTTGGGAAGCAACGTGATTTTGAGTCGGGCGTCGACATACTCATCGGTGATGTAGTCTTTTCGGTAGGCGCTGCGGCTGGCCGACTGGCGTATCGATTCCTGAGTGGGGGTTTCCGGTGCCGGCGGCCCGCCTGGAGTTGTCCGGGAAGCCAAAGCGGGGTCTTCCGGTGCCAGGGTTCTGCTGTTGAACATGACCAGACTTTGCACCATCTCCGGGTGCTCCACCGAAATGCGAGCCACCGGCATGGCACCTCTTGAATTGCCGACCAGATGAACTTTCTGGATACCCAGCGTCTCCAAAAACCTGTAGACGTGTTCAATGGTGGCTTTCATCGTGTAGTCGTCGTCACTCTTGGGATTATCCGTGTAGCCCTGGCCAAGCTTGTCTATGGCATAGACATGGAAGTGTTGAGCCAGGTGATCGAAAATGGGTGTCCAGGCCAGAGCAGAAATGTTGGAACCGAAGTTGCCCCCATGGACCAGGAGCATCGGTTCTCCGCTCCCTCCCTCAAAGTAGTGGGTCCTGATTCCATCGACGTTGACAAACTTGGAGTTTGCCTTCATTGCCCCGTAAGCCTTTGTCGTGGAGAGAAAGGGCAGAACCGTCAAACCGGCTACAGAATGTTTGAGAAACGTCCGTCTCAATAGATTCATCGATGCATCCTCACTGTGCTAGCCCGGACTATGCATAAATTCTCTACTGCACCGCCGAATTCATCCGGCGTGCGCTGCGCACCGACTACGTTGCACTCGGTCGGCCTCCTCAACGTACTACAGTGAGTACGTTTGCGGGGGCCTCCGTCGCGGGTGGCGCAACGCACTCAGGTCGGCGTTTTCGTCGCTTCGTGACAAGAACCTATGCATAATCCGGGCTTGCCCCATCAGTGCATATAGAACAAGCAGGAAAAAAAAGCGTTGGCAATGACGGCAATCACTCCGTCGGCACCTGACACCTGCTGACCCTCTCCCTCAATCGTCTCGATGCTCCGGAAAACATTTCTCACCAGAATGTCCTCATTGAGTTCGGCATCCTCTGAAATCTGGAAAGAGATGCGTACGAGTTCTCCCGCAGGGAGGCCCTGTGGGGAGGAAATCTCGACACGCAGCCTGTCCTGGCCTTCCCCATCCTCGGAATCCACAAGCCTGGACTCAATGTCAATCTCTACGGATTCAACCGCGGTCCCGGGGAGGGTCTCAGCATAGAGGAGCTTCTGCTCGGAGAAGCTCGTTTCCAGGACAATCCGGGTGACCGTCAAGCTGCCATCTGTCGAAAAGGTGAGCGGGAGGATAACGTGCTGGCCGGGGCCCGCAACATCCATCCCTAGATCCAGGTGAACCGGCGATCCGGATTGACCCTGGACGAACCCCACAACCAGCCACAGGACCCAGAGCGCACGCTTGATTGGGATGATGACCTGATTTCTTATAGACAGCCCTGGTGTGTTCATGGCAGGCGATTCATTGTGCCGGTGTCAAGGAGCCATACTCTAACTCTCCGCCCACGACGGCGGCCAGTACCCGTATTTGTGAAAGGGCCTCATCGGGGACGACAGGGTCCAGAGGATTCTTGTCCAGGATCACGTAATCGGCCAGTTTTCCCGCCTCCAGACTTCCCAGCTCCTCCTCGCGCAGAACGTATTCGGCGCTCCAGCGGGTCATCATCAACAAGGCGGTGGCGCGATCCAGCCTCTCCCGAGCACCGAAGACCCGTCCATCCTTGGCTTTTCGTGTCACCAGGACCTGCAATCCAAACAGAGGGTGTCTTTCCGGATCACTGTGGGTATCCGCTCCCCAGGCCACTCGGATCCCTGCTTCGATCATGCTTTTGACGGGGTGCATCCATCGTTGAGCTACTTCCTCGCCAAAAACCCGACTGAAAGTGGGTGCATTGTTGTAGAGCTGAATGGGCTGAAGGCTCCACACCGCGTCCAGCTCGGCAGTCCTTTTGATCACCTCCGGGCTCACCATCATGCCGTGATCCAGAGCAAAACGCCTTCCGGCGATTGATTTCTCCCGGTCGGCTTTTTCATAAGCCTTCAGATGCTCCAGGGAGGCTGTGTCCCCTAGGTTGTGAACGCCCGCCACTCGATAGTTGAATCGGTTCACAATGGCTGGAGCATCCCGGCTGGTATCCCCCGGCACATCATCCCAAAAGCAGTTTCCGTCGGGATAGAAATCATTGGGCAGCATGACCCGTTTGGCAACGGTGGTGCAGGTACCTCCGCCACCCGGGGACCCGGGTGGATCGCCATCAGGGTTGCCGATGGAGATCCCGATGAGCCACATGCGGTCGGTCCCATGTCCCTGGATTCCGCCAAAGCGTTTCAAGTCCCTTTCCAGAAAAACATTTCTCCTGCCTACTTCATGGGTGTAGGGGAGCCGCAGCGGCAGTTCCCCGTTGCGGTCCAGTTGGGCATAGGCGGTAATCTCACCGCCATTGAAACGGCTGGACAGGGTCGTGATTCCCAGGGCGATCCACTCATCCAGCTCTTTCTTGAGGATCGGTCCCAGCAGATCGGGCGGCACTTGGGGCATGAGTTCCTCCTCCAGAGTCTCGCCCAGTGGGCCATAGATCTGACCGGTGGGAATCCCTTCTTCATTCTTCAAGAGTCCCGGCACACGGTCCCCGTACCTCTGATCGACGATCTCCAGCATCTTGCTGTTGATCATTCCGTAAATGGCGTTCCCAACCCGGACATAGAGGGGATGATCGGGGACCACTTCGTCCAAATCCCACCGCGTGAGCGATTTCTGCACGGCACTGGATCGAACCGTCGAATAGATCCAGTATCCCTGGGGCAGGCCCTCAGCCGCCTTCTTGAAATCCGCCAGAGCCGTTTCCTTCGATTCCCAATTGACGACGATAAAGCGTATGTTCTCCTCCCTCAAGAACCGGACGTACATCGCCGTATATTCTCTGGCATAGTGGCTCAAGGCATAACTGTTGGGATGGGAATGGGTATCCACGAAACCCGGCATGAGCGTCCTGCCGGCCAGATCCACCCTGTCCGTGTCGGGTCCGGCCATTCTGAGAATTCGGCTGTTCTCACCCACTGCCATGATTCTGCCATCACGAATGGCTACCGCCTCGGTCACTGAAAAAGGAGGCATATCCTGATCCATCGTTAACACATGCCCGTTGTGCAGGACCCTGTCGGCATAGCGAATGACCTCAGTCGGCAGGTCTTGTGCACCCACCCAGACCATGGTCCCGACCATAAGGCTGAGGATTTGTAATCCTGAAGATAATCGAAACAATAGATTCTTCGACATAAGATTTAGATTCCTCCGTTTTTTCAAGTGATCTTACTCGCTCCGGGGCAGGGTGAAGACCACCATCATGTTGCTTCCCAGGGGAGCCTCCAGTTCCGGGGCATAGGCCTTGAGACGGCCTCGACCGATACCCCCAACCGGCAGGGCGATCAGGTAGGTATCGCGGGTGAGGTGGTAAACCTTGTCATCATACATGGCCAGGTTGCGGGTGCGGGCCCCGGCCGCACGATATTCGAGAATTTTCCCGGGCAGTTCCCGTTTGTAATCCCAGATCAAGTCCCCGCTGGTGGCATCCCAGGCCTGGATGTGATCGCTTCCGGCGTGGGCAACGTACATGATGCCTTCATAAACCAGAGGCCTGATCTCCTGCCCTCCCGCATCCATGGCCCGCATCCAGGCCAGCTGCAACTGACCCACATTACTGCCATCGATCTGCTCCAGTGGAGAGTACCCGGAAAAGTCGAAGGTGCGGTAATGCATCAACCAGTCCTTCGGATCCGGATTCAACAGCATCTCATCGGTAATGGGAATGAAGGGTCCTTGCTCATCCTGAGCGATCATCTCCGCGGTTCCAGACACTCCCAGGATCGCACACCACAAGACGGCGCTGAAGGTTTTCATCATAGAGAATTCCCCCTCTTTTGGAGCACAGTGTACAGGGGTGGGGCTCCAACGGCAATGGGTTAAAAAGGGGCCAATTAGGGGATTGCCTCCAGCTTCCTAGAGGCCTATCATCTGAAGATTGGAGCCTTGAACATGAAACATGAAACATGAATCATGGAACTTGAAACTTTCCGTCACAGGGGTCGTTGGGTTGGCCGTGGGGACGATTGTGCTGACGACCCAGAGCCTGGGAAGTCCTTTGCAGGAGCAGTCCGACCAGGTGATTGTTTCTCTGGATCCGACGGCGCCTTTGGCTAACCGTTCGGGTCATGCCGCAGCCATCTCGCCTGATGGCCGCAGCGTCGTCTATGTCGGTGAGCGTGAGGGTGAGCAATACCTCTATCTGTACTCGTTAGAGGACAAGAGAACCCGTGTGATCGCCGGCTCTGAAAGGGTGCGCCGGGGGCCTGTTTTCTCACCCGACGGAAAGTCTCTGGCCTTTTCAGCCGGCGGTAAATTGAGGAAGGTGTCACTGGCGGGAGGGGAACCGGAAATCCTTTGTGCCACTCCCTCCTTCTGGGGCGCGGGTTGGTCCGAGGATACCATCGTGTTCGGGGGGAACCGGGATCCCCTGACCATAGGTCTACACCGTCTTTCTCCGTCCGGAGGCACTCCACAACAAATCGTCCTGGCTGACGCCAGCCAGGGCGAAAGTGCATTTGCTTTTCCCGAGATCCTGCCCGGTAGTCAGGCTATTCTCTTCTCTGTCTGGGTTCGAAACGATTGGCGAACGGAAATTTTCTCGCCCCGTACCGGTCAGCGAAAGATCCTGCTCGAAGCGGCTCGGCAGGCTCACTATGTGCCCACAGGACACCTGGTGTACGAGAAAGCGGGCACGGGAACCTTGATGGCTGCTCCCTTTGAGCTCACCACGCTGGAGTTGACCGGTGAATCGATTCCGGTCCTTGAAGGGGTCCGACAAAGTTTCAGGAGGGGAGTGGACTACGGCCTGTCCAGCGAAGGAAGCCTGGTTTATGTTCCTCGCACCCAGTATGACCAGGAGCTGGTCTGGGTGGATCGGAAGGGAGCCGAAACGACCATTCTGGGCAGGCAAACAGACTTCTCCACTCCTCGTGTTTCCGGCGACGGAAGGCGAGTGACCTTTACCCTTTCGGCAGGGAATAGCCAAAACATCTGGGTCCACGATTTGGGAGACGGTTCGGTTCGGCCTGTGACGGAGGGAGAACTCAACAGCACCCAGAGTTGGATGCCGGACGGTAAATCGATCGTCTTTCAATCCAATCGAGAGGGGCTCATCGGTCTCTATCGGCAGGCGGCCGATGGAAGTGGTTCGCCTGAGGCCATCACCGTCCCTACTCGAATGTCACAGGTTCCCGGGTCTTTCACGCCAGACGGGAAGGCTTTGACCTATCTGAATCGGGGTACCATCTGGAGGCTTTCCCTGGAAGGCAAGAGGCAGCCTCAGAAGCTGGTCGATACCTCGGTCTTTGAATGTTGTGCGGTGGTCTCTCCCGATGGAGGCTGGTTCGCTTACGTCGCCGGTCCCCAAGACGTCTATGTGAGTCCCTATCCGCAAGGCGACCTCAGGTGGTTGGTTTCAAGGGAGCAAGGGGGCCAGCAGCCTGTCTGGTCGCCCACCGGAAACGAGCTGTTTTATCGCAGCGGCAACAAGATGATGGCGGTCTCGATTCAGACCGAGCCCGTTTTCAAGGTAGGTCCCCCTCGAGTTCTTTTTGAGGGAGCCTATGTTTCGAACCAGCGCCTCCCCCAGCTGCAAAACTATGACGTCTCCCCGGATGGCCAGCGATTCCTGATGATCAAGGATCATACCCAACCGGCTCAGATCCATGTCATCCGCAACTGGTTCGAAGAACTCAAGCGTCTGGTGCCCACGAACTGACCCAGATCAAAGTGCCCGTGGGCTAAAGCCCACGGCTCTGACTGCTGATGGGGGCATGGCTAGCCACGAGTGGCTGACCCAGGTTTCTTACGTAGGGGCGCACTGACGTGCGCCCAATAAGTCGGTGGTAAAACAGGGCTCTTGGGCGCACGTCAGTG
>CBDUTA010000002.1:0-48415 GCA_965369785.1 uncultured bacterium | reverse complement strand
TCCCGATGTGATGTGCTTCACGGGGTGAAGACTAAAGGTGTTCAAGTCAGCCAGTGTTCCCACCGGACGACCTTTGCAACTGGCTCCCAGTGCGTGACAGGCGTCTGCTACCAGGGCCAGCCCGTGTTCCTCAGCTACTGTTTTTAGAGCCTGATAGTTGCAGGGTTGGCCGGCATAATCCACGGCGATAATGGCCCTGGTGCGAGGAGTGATTCGGCCTTCCACCTGAGAGGGGTCCAGCAGCAGTGTATCCGGATCGACATCGGCAAAGACCGGAGTGCCTCCCTGAAAGAGCACGCAATTTGCGCTGGCGGCAAAGGTCATCGGGGACACGATGACCTCCTGTCCGGGACCAATGTCCAAAGCGGCCATGGCGGCATGCAGTCCGGCAGTGCCACTGCTTAACGCAACCGCTTCTCGAGCACCCACACGGTCAGCAAAAGCTCTTTCGAATTCCTCTACTTTCGGACCCGTGGTGAGCCAATCGGAACGAAGGACCTGGATGACCGCTGCAATATCGCTTTCGTCAATCCAGTGTCGCCCGTAAGGCAGAGGTGTCTGCCGCCGCATGGCTCTGCCAGGGGAAACCATCGTCTTGTTCATTGATTCCCTCTCCCACGATTTCCAGCAACTCTTCGCAGGTCATCCAAAGATCATTGGATTCACTGGTCAAAGCGAAGCCCTGAGGCAGCGGCCGACCTTCAATCCAATTCTTCTGACCCCACCAGTGATGCTCCGGTTGAATCACGTATATCTCATCGAGAGCAACTGTATGGCGTGCTTCCTCCGCAGAAATCAGCGTTTCAGTCAATTTTTCTCCAGGTCGGATTCCGCTGAATTCGATTTCGCAATCCGGAGCCACGGCCTGGACCATGTCCAGGATTCCCATGCTGGGAATCCGCGGCACAAACACTTCTCCGCCCCGCATCAGTCTGGCACAGCAAATGACCAGTTCCACAGCCTGTTCCAGGGTCATCCAGAAACGAGTCATGCGCCGGTCTGTGACGGAGATCTTGCCCAGCTTACGCTGTGACAAAAAAAGCGGAATCACACTGCCTCGACTTCCCAATACATTGCCGTAACGAACGCAGCTAAAACGTGTCTCTCTTTTGCCGGCGTAGGAATTTCCCTGCACAAACAGCTTCTCCGCACATAACTTTGTGGCCCCATACAGGTTGTTGGGACTGACCGCTTTGTCGCTGCTGAGCGCAATGACCTTGGGAACGCCACTGTCAATGGCTGCGTCGATGATGTTCTCCGCTCCCAGCACATTGGTCTTGATTGCCTCGAAGGGATTGTATTCGCAGGCCGGTACCTGCTTGAGTGCCGCCGCGTGAATGACGAGATCCAGATCGGCCTCAAAAGCCCGGTGAAGTCGATCACGGTCGCGCACATCCCCGATAAAAAAAGTGACTCTGGAATCGTTGAACTCTCTGCGCATTTTCTCTTGCTTGAGTTCCCCGCGGCTGAAAATGATAATGCGCTTTGGTGCGTGATCGCGGAGTGCGATTTCGACAAACTTCCTTCCGAAGGAACCGGTTCCGCCCGTTATGAGTATTGTTTTATCTCTTATCATTTCGCTTCTACCACCTGGCTGGACGGCTGAGTTCAACTGTGAAGCCTCATTGAAGCCGACCCAGAGGTGGTTGGTTCAGAAGGCACCGCGCTGAACCCCACAGACTCCGGAATCCCGTCGTCCAAGGCCGTAATCAACTCTTCTAGAAACGGTACTGAGTACGCGAACGCTCGCTTCAGACTTGCATACAATTGATAAGACTGCTCACTGACCTCCAGATCTTTCCAGGCTTCCACCTTCGCTTCCCTCACCAGTCCCAAGGGAGCCAACAAATAATGGAGCAGGGGATATTTCGCCTGTTCCTTTTTCAGCTTCTTGTCCATTTTTTCCAGTTTTATGAGAATTTTCCGAATATTGCAGGGTTTGTTATCCGAGAAATGACGGACCAACTTGCGAGCCAGACGCATACTTTTGGTACACTGAGGGATGAGTTTCTCCATAGTGGTCTTGGCTGATTCCAGATAAGAAACCAGAGGGCTGAGATCGCAGGCTTGAGGTGTCGAACACTCGGCCTTCACGAACTCAATCCTCTCGGACAGATCCTCCGTGCAATATAACTCCAGGGTTTTGGAGAGAGGGATGATTTTCGTTCCCGCAATCTTGGCTCCACCTTCCGTTGCATCGATGATCGTCCGCTTTCCCTCAATCAATCGGATCTCCTCTTCTAAGGAGTGTAGATAGGTCAGCATTTTTTTGTCTGAGGGGACCGACTTCCCGTCAAAACCATCGAGCCAGACAGTCTTTTCGTTGGTCTGAATTCGATAGTCATGTCCTTCGCCATGAGTATGTTCCGCGTGGGTGAGTCCTCCGGTATGGGCCAGGTCTTGACCCACGAAAATAATCGGGTCTGCTTCCAATCGGCAGGCTAAACTCAGGGCGGTGTTGGCGACGGAGGGGCCGGTCTTTAAAAAACCAATGGGCCCGTCCAGGTAATCCTCGAGCCAAAGGTTTCCAGGATCAATGAGCATGAGAGCCTTGGGACCTCCATACTCTTCGACGATCTTGTAGTAGATGGTCGGATCATAGACGAGGGGAACGTCGGAAATCTTGACTCCCTTAAAATGGCCCTCGTAGTTCTCTGGTCCACCATCAAAGGAAATCACCAAATCAGGAAGGATATCATGATGAAGCAGCAGCTTAATCACTGTCCCGACCGCTATGATCAACGCCTTCCCTTTGGCCTTGTGAAGCTGGTCAATGTTCTCCATCAAAGAGGGCCCTGCAGAGACAATAATTACCGGCTTTTTCTTGAATTCTCCAAAAATCGAAGCGACTCGAGCACTCTCCTTCAGGAATCGGAGATTTTTAAACAAGTTTCTCTGCCACCTCTCGGAAAAAAAAAGCACCGTACAGAGATTAGCTCGCAAGCTGTTGACTTCTTTCTGGAACTTTTTGATAAAGGAAAGATATTCGTTCTCATACACTTGAGGGTAGACAGGGATTTTAGAAAAGAAGAGGTTGTCCCAAGGGTTTCCGACTCTCAAGTAGGTCTCCTTAAAACCGTTCCAATCCTTCACAATATGTATTGTCTCTTGATCGAAGAGGCTTCGATTGCCCTCCAATTCCCGGGCCGCTTGCACAACTTCATCGTTGGGCTCTATGACGATAATTTTGGTGGAAGATTGCACGAGAGGCAACAGGGCACGTAGGTGATAGCCCAGTCCCAAGCCGAACAAGACCATCATGCTGTCTGGGCCAAAATCCAGCTTACTAGCCCAGCTGTCCGCCTCTTTCTGGGGATCGTAGCTGCTATGTAAGAACACTTGCCGGCCTTGTTTCGACCTGAGCCGCAATGTAGGCTGCCCATTCTTTGCTTCGACTTTCTCGACGCTTGACATGCTCATGTTCCGACTAATGGCAGAGGACATCTAATTTATTCCGTTGCTCTTGGCCAGCTCATCGGACCAGGAATGGAGGACAGGCTGTACTTCGTGAAGCAAGACGTCTGACACCAGAACGTAATCCTGGTTCTGTAACGCCTCAACCAGGGGATTCAAACTGGCGGGAAGCTGTCCTAAATTGATCGATATATCCTGATCGAGCTGCAGAGGCTGAGTGAGACATACGGCACTGCTAAACCATTCCAGGCCTTCAAAAAACTCTCCTAACAAGCAGATTCCTTCCTGTTTTTCCCCCTGCTCAAAGCAGTCACTGATCATCGAACAGGCTGCAGCCAGTTTTCGCCCGTATTTCCGGGCCTCCAAGATTGTTTGCTGCATCACCTCTTTTTGTTGCATTGCTTGGGCTTTATTCATAAAGCAAACCCCGTGCCAGCTCTGATCGATTTCAATTTCCGGCTTGTTTTCAATGAATTAAGAGGTTGAGGGTGTTTAATGCCGTCACGGAAACGTCATCCCGACAAATTCCTGACAGTGGGCGAGGAGCAGGTTTGCGGTGTAAAAGCACCGGCCGGAGGCCGGAAAACCCAAAATTCAAAATCCCAAATCCCAAACAAATTTAAAATTCCAAATTCCAAACCGGACCTGGAACCTGGAGCCTGGAACGCGCTCGAAGCGAGCTCCGACAGCACGAATGCACGACAACACGAAGGGGAGGCAGAGAGGTAGCCTGGGACAGCGGGGATTCGGCACCTGATGTGCCTCCCACATTCCAGAGGCCCGTGGGCTAAAGCCCACGGCTCTGCCGGCACGAATTCACGAATTCACGAAAGCACGGCGTCACGAAGTGACGCAAGCGCGACCGCACGACACTTGAGCCAGGACCTAATTTTTCAATTGGGACAGCAGTGCGGGAGAAGGAATGTGAGAGTGGGTAGCCAGCTGATTCTGGCGGGCGATTTCCTGGTAAACCTCGCCTCGGTGAACGGTAATTTCTTTCGGAGCTTGAATTCCAATGCGAATCTTCTCTCCGGTCACTGACAACACCTTGACCTCAATGTTGTCGCCGATCATCAAACTTTGGCCGGACTTGCGGGTAACAACGAGCATTCAATCCGCTTTCAGAACAGGTTCGTCGACAGGATAACCACTCTCCAGAAGCATTAGCTGGGCTGCCTTTCTCTTCTCGGAATTGATCACGACCGGAGAAAACAGATTGGCTGTGGTCTGGGTCGGATCCTCGGCGACGGTCACAATACAGTAAATAAGTGCCTCTTTAGGCTCCTCCAACTCGAGCTCGCTTCGTTGTTGCTCGGAAAGCGCAAAATGGTAGTCCGAGCGAATCATCAGGGGGCTGAGCAAAGGGAAGGAAATAGTAGGGTCTTCTACTGACTGAAGGAACTTGAAAGGTTGATAGTCCTCACCCTGAATCAAGAGAAACCTGGTCAGTCTTTCGAAGCCTGGTATGCCCCTTTGGAAATGGATGATTTCCTGCTCACCAAAATCGATCCCGCCAAAATGAATGGTGTCGATTCGATTTGTCATTAGCCAAAGAAGTCAAAGAGACTGGTCCGTTGCCTGGAGCCCACGGCCAGTATCGCGGATAGAGCTGTTTCACTTTGAGTCATCTCTGAAATGGCTTTAGCCAGGTCCGCATCCTCGAGATTGGAAGCTTCTATAGTCAAGGACAACATGAGTTGATCTTGCAGGGCTTTCGTACTGTCCAGCTTGTTGAGGGTGACTCCAACGGTGGTTCTGGCTAAATCGATGGCACGAATGGACGCGTGCATCTTGTCTAGAAGAGCGGTTGCAGTGCTGGTATCGGAGACCCGCAGGGCATCGGCCAGTTGCTTAACCGTGTTGAGCAGATCGGAGCCTGCTCCAGTAAAGACAGTAGATCCTAAAACATTGGTCTGAATCTTTTGGTTTTCCGCGATCTCCACCATTCGAACTAGCCCATCACCCTGGTAAGAATAGGTGCCCGCATTGAGAAGCACGGGGTCGGTGGAGAGAGCGCCACCGGAAAAAAGTCTCTTCCCATCGATACTGGTGGTTGAGAGCTGAAACATCCCCCCCAGAATTTCCTCGATTTCCATAGCAATCATGTCCCGATCATCCTGAGTGATGATGTCATTGAGGCCCTGCTGCACTTTCTGAATCACTGTAGTGCTACTTTCTCTCAACGTGGTGAGGACATTCTCGGTGCTGGTTAGTTCCAGACGTGCCCGCTGAATGTTCCTGAAATATTGGTTGACCCGAGAAACCTGGTCTCGAATTCGAATCACCCGGTCACTACCCTGTGGATCTTGAGAAGGACGCCTCAACTTCTTACCCGAACTAACTCGAGCACTCCGCTCAAAAAGCCGTTCTCGGATCTTCTCGAGATCTCTCAGAAAATTCTCCACTGCCATGTTGTCGGAGATTCGCATAACCTACTCCTGTGTGTCGAGACACTAACGAATCAAGTTCATGGTTTCTTCCAGTAATTGATCGACCGTTACCAAGAAGCGGGAGCTGGCCTGGTAGAGGCGCTCCAGCTGGATCAGATGAATCGCCTCCTCATCCAAGGAAACGCCGGAGACGGAATTACGCTGATTCCGGATCTCTCCAACAATGGTCCTTTGTGCCTCCAGGCCCAAGCCAATTTGACGCGATTCCAGGCCCGCCTTAAAAACCTGTTGGGAGAAATGACCCACAAACGTCTGGTCTCCCAAATTGGTGATGCTCTTGTCTCGAAGGTCGGCAATTTGCTGTGCAACAGTACCGTCACCAGAACCGCTTCCCACCTGGCCTGCTGCCACCTTCTTCTCATCGGTGATGAGCACGCTCAGGGAACCGGCAGGATCACCAGCGGAAAAACTAAAGAAGTTCTGACCCGTCGTGTTATCCAGTCCTTCGCCTGCGCTGTGAACGGTGTTCACTTCTGTCGCCAACTCCTTGGCCAGGGAGTTCAAAGAGTCCAAATAACCGGGGAGGGTAGAATTGTCCATCTTGAGAAATCCGCTTAGCTTTCCAGCTGTTAACTCGGAGGTGATGTCCTGTCCGGAGAGTGTGACGGTGGTCTGGCTGGCTGTGTCGGTCACTATCGGTTTAAAAACCGTGTCACCAACCAAAAGAAGTCGTCCCGAGTTGGTCGTAATCGTTAGTACTCCGGAATCGTCCTGGTAGCTTGCCAAACCGATTTCCTCAGCCAATTGATTCATCAGATGCTGACGCTCATCCCCCAGGACACCGCTGTCCCCTCCCCCTTGTTCCAGGCCTCCAATCTGGGAGTTGAGGCTGGCGATCTGATCCAGAAAGGAGTTGATCTTGTCAACAGAGTCTCGAATCTGTGCTCTATTGTCCACGCGCACTCCCTTTAATTGAGTGGAGGTGAAGGAAATCGTACTCGCCAGTTTCTGCCCCTCCCCGAGAACGACCCCACGCTTTGCTATCGAGGATGGGTCGGCTGCCAATTCCGAGAAACTATTAAAGAACCGTGAGAGTTGATCTGAAACTCCAGAGCCTTCAGAAGCAAATAGGATGATCTCAATTTGTGCTGAGGCGAATTCCTGGCCTTCCAACTGCCCTTTGATCTGGAGCTCATTGAGAAGCCGCCTCTCAATAAATCTGTCTCGAATGGAGTCGATCCTCTCAATGTCTACTCCAGTCCCGAGCACTCCATAGGAACGAAATTGAGGTGGACTGGGCGTGAAAGTGATCCTCTTGCGAGTGTAGCCCGGCGTATTCACATTGGCGATGTTGTTTTCGACGACCGACAGAGCACTCTGAGCAGCAGACAAACTTTTTATTCCGGTTATCAGGCTTGTAAGCAATCCGCTCATAACTGCAAAGTCACTCTTCTGTAGTCCAGTCCCCCGGAAGTTTGCGGCTGCCCGGAAACATCATAGGTGGGAGTGTCCCCAAGGATTGCCTGCAGCAGTCCCTGGGTAAAGTGCAATGATCTTTGAATATACTGGAAATTAGGCACGTTCGCGCACCTGAGATCTCGGAACAATCCCAGCAGACTCTCAAGAGGACCTTCGATTGTGGGACGCAGGGGATCCGGCATTTGCTCTAGAAATTGGAAAAGGGAACCTGCCGGCAATGCCTTTTCTAATTTTCGCCTCCAAATTCTCAGCTCATTCAAGAGTTTTTGGTCTCTTGAGATTGCTTGTTCCATAACTTCGGCGTCTCTCTGGAGGAAAAGATCTATCTTTTGGCTCCCCTCTTTCAAGAGCTCCTGACAAAGAACGATTCCTTCATTGAGTAATTCGACGATGAGGTCTGGATTTGGATCTTTCATGCTCTGATATCGAGGTGTTGTGAAGAGTCCTCCGAGTCAGATTTCGGAGACTTCTTGCGGGTGTCAGGCTTCGCGGGCTGGCGCTTTCTTTTTCGGCGCCGGGAGGGGTTGTCCGTCTCCACGGGTTGCACGGGGATCCTAATCTCGGCTACACCTTTGAGCATAATGATCTTCGCCTCCCGCTGTCGCTGGTCCCAGCCCGGCTAACCCGAAACAAAACGTCATGGGCTACAGTTTTCAGGCCAGTTCATCTACGATACTACCCTTAATGAGCGATTCTGCGACCTCCTCAGCTTTGATGTCGTAGGTTTGCGTGTCCACTTTTTCCTTGAGCTCATTCACTCGTTCTTTTCTCACTTCCGGGGCTTCTTGAGCTATTTTCTGGTAGGACTCAATTTTTCTAATATCAGTCGAAAGCTCCAGCCTGTCTTCTCCAGAATCCACTGACTGTAACTGATTCCCCTTGGTATTCTTCTTTTTCTGTTGACTGTCTTGGACATTCAGTTGCTCAGGGTTGACATAGGGCACATTTCCATCAATCTTCATGGGATATTTCCCTCACTTTAGATATAGGTTTATTAACTTTATTTTCCTTATCGTCAGTCCAGAGCTGGAACTTTAGCCTTTTCGGTATCTTTTTCATTCTCATTGACCTCTTCGATGGCGGAGGTCACAGGAGAGTTCTCCAAGGATTGGGCACTAGTAGAGGGGGCCTGGGCTCTTCTCTCCAAAGCCTGTGTGATGTGTTGTGCCAGGCCAAAACCTCCTCCTTGAACCAACGCCCTGGCCACTTCCTGATCCATCATCCCCCTATAGAGATCCTTACCCGGAGCGTCTTCAAAAAGACCTGAAGAGCCTACGCTCTCTCGCATCACTTGAAGCATTTGAGTCACCAGGATTGCCTCAAACTCCTGAGCCATCTTCTCCAGCGTGGCTCCTTGCCGAATATTTGCCGTCATGTCCCCGAAATGGGGAAGTGTCTCCAAGAAATCCACTTGCATGTTTTTAAAATCTCCGCTTCATAATCCGGGCTAAATAATCTTTAATTCGGCCAGTAGAGCTCCAGCTGCTTTGATGGCCTGGAGGATTGCCAGGATATCGCGCGGCGTGGCTCCCACCGCAGTGAGAGCCCGAACGATTTCCTCAATCGTGGCACCTTCTTCTATGGCGATCTGGTTTGCCGGTTCTTCACTAGTCTGTATGGTTTGAGTGGGGATGGCCACAGTCTCACCCTCTGAAAAAGCCTCCGGCTGAGAGATAATAAATTGAGTTCCAATGAGAACCGACAGCGCGCCGTGCACGATGGTCACCGGAGCAATTCGGACTTCCGCACCGAAAATGATGGTCCCTGTCCTCTCGTTGAAGACCACTTGGGCGACTCGATCCAGTTCAACGCTTTCATTCTCGATGGTGGTGATGAATTCGACGATGTTGAAGCGATACTCCTCCGGAACGAAGAGCTGAACGGTTCGGCTGTCGACAGGGTGGGCAAGAGAGGAGTTCATCTTTTGATTGATCACTGTCGCCAATCGGCTAGCGGTAGTAAAGTCTGCTTCTCGAAGAATCAGATCCAAAACTTCTTTTCCCTGGAGCGAAAACTGGACTTCCCGTTCAACGATCGCTCCTTCCGGGATTCTGGCCACCGTAGGATGAGTCGTTTGCACCGCGGAGGTACCCGTCTGTACGGCGAAACCACCGATGGAAACAGGGCCCTGGGCAACGCTGTAAATTTCACCGTTAGCTGCTTGAAGAGGAGTCATGAGCAGGATACCACCCTGTAAGCTGGCGGCATCTCCCAGGGAAGATACGGTCACATCAATTCTGGTTCCGAGGCGCGCGAAGGGCGGCAGTGTGGCGGTTACGATGACGGCTGCCGTGTTACTAATCTGCATGGCTCGTGCCGGGACACTAATACCCGCCCTATTGAGAAGATTGGCAAGAGTCTGGGTCGTGAAAAAAGTCTGCCGGCTGTCTCCGGTCCCATCCAGACCCACCACCAACCCATAGCCGATCAGCTGATTGTCCCGGACTCCACGGAAAGAGGCCACATCTTTGATGCGCGACACCGAAGCCACGCTCCAGGAAGTCGAATGCACCAGGGTAAGCATCACCACAAGGATTATCCAGTTTCTCATCTTCAAAGATTCCACCTACAAGGGCCAAAGACCCGAAAGAATTTTGAACAAAGCGCCCGGTTTTTGAGTTTCTGAGACCAGTCCCCGACCTTTGACCTCTACCTCCAGTTCACTCACATTCCTGGACAAGACCACGTTCTGTGGTGAAATGTCTTCCGGCCGAACGATCCCTCGTACCGTGACGATCTGTCTCTCATCATTAATAACAATCTCGCGGTTGCCTTCCAGTAGCAAGAAGCCATTGGCGAACACTTCAACCACTCTAGCCGTGATACTGGTATTCAGTAGGCTGGTACGGGTCGTCGATGCCTCTCCACTAAACTCGCTGGAGCGAGTAGAATCGACCAGGTTCGACAACTCGGCCACTTTGCCTTCAATTCCGAAGAGACTGGCCGCACCACCCTCGATGTTACTGTCCTTGGTGCTTTGGGTGGTGGCTTCGGCCACTGCGCTGGTGCTTTCAAGGACCTCGATGATGACAATGTCAGCAACCTGACGGGCCTTCAAATCGCGAAACCCTGCCGCTAGACTCGAGGTCATCGTCCAAAGTGAACCCTGATTTTCGTTGTTCTCTTTTTTGAGATCCCGGGCCTGACGGATATAGTCCTCCAAGCCACTCTGGACGGGTCCGGTTTTCCTGGACGAACCTACACAAGAAAGGCAGGCCAAGAGGATCAAGACTTCAAAGAAACGGATTGTATACTTCATGGCAGCGTCTCCGAGAATTGCACCTGCACTTTTCTTTCCCCAACAATGATGCCTCGCAGGGTTTGCTTGCTGTGCAGATTCTCAATCTGAATGTGATCTCCCATAGAGCCCCCATCACGGGCCCGTCCCAATGTGCTCACGATGAAACTGTTTCCTTGCGCTATTACGGTGACGTCATCCCCTCTTTTCACCAGGGTGGGTCTTTTCAAATCCTGCTCTCTGACGATCTCCCCGGCCTGCAGTTTTCTTTTGGTCACATTACCCACTGCACCATCAATACTGGCAAAAAATTCATCAAGCCGGTGGAGTTCCTTCTCCCGGAGCACCAGGTCAGAAGACCGAAGCCGGTACCCGTACCGGACAGCACGACGGGTCACGACCGCCAACACCCGGGCCCGCAGTGCCACCTGAATCCACTGGCTCTTGTGATGTTCTCCATCTACGATGAAATCCAGCTTCAAGCTAATATTATTGAGATGAACTAACCCGCCGGCCAGATTCACATAAACGCTGATGTCTCCTTGAGGAAGAATGACCTGGGCAGGGATGTTGATCTTCTCGATCAAGAACTCCACATCAGGACGCTCCGATTTCAAGAAGGACTCGACTGCACGGAGAATCAACTCTCTCGGCGCACCCTGACTTGCCCGAGTGATCAATACCGGATCTTCCATCTCGATCTGGACCAGACGCAGGTCAACTCCCCATTTCCGCAAGTATCTCTCAAGATCCACTCTTTTCAGCCACCTGTAGTGCCCTGGATAAGGAGCGTGTCCAATAGGGATCTCGGCCAGTTCGGCTAATGGAGTGTCTATTCCGGCAATGTCACCCAAAACCAGGGTGTCAGAGGACACTTCAACCTGATCAGGGATTCGTACAACCTGAGCCCATCCATCGAAACCGAGGCTGAAAAAGACTGACAAATAGAGAAGTTGTTTAAGCATAGGATTATCTGCCCATGTTGTTGACATTCTGGTACATTTCATCGGCTGTCCGAATGACCCGAGAAGTGGATTCATAGGCACGCTGGGTAATGATCAAGTTGATCATCTCCTCAATAACATTGACATTGGATTGCTCGAGAAAGCCCTGACCGAGGGAACCTAATCCATTTTGGCCTGGAGTACCCGTCACTGGGTCCCCACTTGCAGCGGTGGGGAGATAAAGGTTCTTACCAATGCTGTTCAGCCCACCAGGATTAGCAAAACCGGCTAATTCGATGCTGCCGATTTGCTGAGCGATGGTTTGCCCCGGGAGAGTGACCGAGACAGTTCCATCCTGGGCGATAGTCGTGTTGAGCGCCTCCTGAGGCAAAACAACCTGAGGTTCCAGTGGATCACCTGTGGCAGTTACAATGCTTCCCTGACCGTTTAGATGAAAAGCACCTGCTCGCGTGTAAGCGATCTGTCCGTCGGGAAGTCTGATCTGGAAGAATCCGCCCCCTTCAATGACTAGATCCAACGGGTTCTCAGTGGCAACGAAGTCACCTTGCGAGAAGAGAATCTCATTGGAGACGGCACGGGTTCCAAGTCCAATTTGAAGGCCTGAAGGAATCTCGGTAGATGAGGATGCACTGCTACCGGGAGCAATCAGGGTTTGATACAAAAGGTCTTGAAACTGGGTCCGACGCTGTTTAAATCCGGTAGTATTCGCATTGGAGAGATTGTGGGCAATGTTATCAATATTGAGCTGCATTGCCTCCATTCCACTGGCCGCGGTGTATAGTGCTCTCAGCAAAAAGAACCTCCTTTGTAAGGGTGTTTATACTCTTCCAACTTCGTCCGTCACCTTTTGATTGACTCGCTCGATCAGAGAGCGGATAGCTAGACTCAGCGATTCAAAGCTTCGCATCAGAGAAACCATCGAGGCAACGCCTTCTATGGGATTCAAGTTTGCGTGTTCCAGATAGCCCTGATGGACGGTCAATAAGACAGGAGGGCGCTGCTGAGCTTCCCGACTGGCTTTAAACAATGAGCTGCCCTCTTTACTGAGCTGGGAAAGATCTTCGAAATGAACGATTTGCAATCGGCCGACCTCTACCCCTTCAACACTGATCAGTCCTTCCTGGGAAATTCGAATGTCTCCCTGGGGAATAACCAGTTCCCCTCCCTCCCCCATTAGGGAAAATCCGGCGCCGGTGATCAATTCTCTTTCTGGATTCAGCCTGAAGGCCCCATTGCGCGTGTAGCGCTCACCCTGTGGCGTATCCACCACAAAGAACCCTTCCTCGGAAAGGGCCAGGTCAAGAGAATTACCCGTTGCCACAAGCTCTCCTACACTAAAGTCGATGACTGTTTTTTCAGCCACCCGAGAGTCAGCCAGGGAAATCTCCAACTCATTTCGACTGTGTTCTGCGACTCTATTGAAAGTGTTGTAGTAAACTCGATCTTTCTTGAACCCCGGCACGCTCATATTGGCCATATTGTTGGCCGCAACATCCACTGCCTGAGCTCGGCTCTGAAGCCCGGAAAAAGCGATATAGAGTGCATGGTTCATTTCGTATCTCTCCAGTCGACAATTAGCAAGAATCTATATGCAAATACGGTTCCAAGTCCGCGGCAGGCCCTTTGGACGAGGGAATTCTCTTTCAGTAGGCAAATTCTGCCTACTGTGGCGGAAAATTTGTCCCCTTGATTCCCTTTTGTGGAGAAAACCTCCGCTCTCTGGTGACTTCCTGTGAACACTTTCTCTAGCCCGGATTATGCATAGGTTTTCGTAGCGAGGCGCCGAAAACGCCGTCCTGACCAGGCGCGCGGGGGCACCCGCTTGCGGGTCGGGCACCGCAGACGTACTGTACGGTACGTCGAGGAGGCCGAGCGAGCGCAACGCAGTCAGGGCGGATGGTTTGGGCGCCACAGTAGAAAATTTATGCATAGTCCGGGCTAACCCCGCATGTTTTACACCCGCTCTCCTGCATCGGCCCTTCCGCCGTTCCGCCACCACCTGGTGTGAGAAATGCGGCCTGGAACCCGATTGACACCCCATCTGATCACTCAAAACTCTAGAAAGAGATTTCGGAAATTCTGTTTCATGCCATAACGCACCCACAGCGTATCCTTGAAGGAATCGATCAGAATCCGCCGCGAACCAAGAGAGCTTCCAGCATCCATAATGGATTGAGTGACACTCACCGGATCCTGTCCAACAGAGTAAGCCTTGTGAGTATCCTCGTCTGGCTTGGGCTCGACATATCGCTTAATGAGCTGCGAGACCTTCTCGTCATCACTGACGAAGGCATACACATCACACTCCAGCATTCTCCGAAGCAGGGGGATGAGTGTCTGTTCCGATGGTCCCCCTAAAGCGACCATCAAGGCCTGGTTCTGGGAGCGGTATCCTACGGCAAAGACCTTGAACACCTGACACAACTTCTTGGGAATGAAGTTGAGCACTCTATCGCTTACCGAGGGAGTGATCTCTTCCATCCAGGGCAACCCCTGCTGTTCGCTCAGGGCAATAGTCAAATCGCGACAAGAGATGTAATGCATTTCTCGCAAACACTCGCCGAGAAGCTTCCCTTCTCTTCGCTGCTTCTCCAATGCAGCCTTGAGCTGATTTTGTGTGATCAACCGCCTGCTCACTAAGATGGCGCCAATACGCGTCTTTCGCAGCGCAGGCGGAGACTGCTCCTTGGGGCGAAGTAAGAAGTGTCGCACCAATGAGCGCACGGCTCTTCTCAGACAGGGAATAGAACAGTACCACTCTCCTTGCACAAAATACCCACTGCTCAACAACTGCCATCCCAATTTACTGTGAGTACACAAAGAGTTACTGCAAAATCTCCGGTTCATCATTAGCCCCTCGACCAGACAGGTATCCTCTCAAGCTCAACACAAGCTCAGTTTCTCCCTGGTATATTTCTAACCGGCGTGAGATGTCTTTTGGACTCAACCCCTTTTCGGCCAGACCAAAAACCTGGCGCTTCTTGTCGATTCCGAAGCATTGAGAAGAGGAAGTTTCAGAAGGTAACGGCTGCTGTAAAGCAGCCTCACCGACTCTTTGATCCATCTGGTCGGAAGATTCATTATTTGATTTCTGCAGTTCATTGAACTGCTCCTTCAGGTCGCTCAGAATTTGCTTCCTATCCTGCTCCAGCTGGCCAAGAATGCGTGAGGTTCTCCGATTACAACGCCTCATCAGAACGGCAAAGAAAGACAGCTGCACCAGGCAAGATGCCATCAGGGAGAAAACAACAAACCATCCGGGTTTGATTGCTGTGAAATAGTCCATATCAGTCTCCAAGGGAAGCAATGCGCTCAGCAGCGGTCTCGATCTCCTGAATTCGGATCCCATAGTGTCCGTCCACCACCACCACCTCGCCGCGCGCGAATATCTTATTATTAACGGTCACAATCACCGGTTCATTAGCTCTGTTGTTCAGTTCGAATCTGGATCCTGGAGCGAGGTGCAAAACATCGCGCAACGATCTCCGTGTGGCCCCGAACGTGACTGTCAATGGAAGTTCGATGTCCAGAATGCGCTGGATATTCGTTAGATCCTCTTCCCCCGACTGAGAATCGGTGGTCTCTTCAGTTTCTTCCGCTTGACCTTCAGTGGCCTGGACATCCTCCGTTTCCTGAGCCTGCTCTACAACTTCCCCCTCAGCAGCCTTCTTGTCTGATCCTGCGGTCTCCTGCGACGGAGAATCGGTGGTCTCTTCAGCTTCTTCCGCTTGACCTTCAGTGGCCTGGACATCCTCTGTTTCCTGAGCCTGCTCTACAACTTCTCCCTCAGCAGCCTTCTTGTCTGATCCCATGGTCGTCCCCTCTCATACGATCTCGATGACCCTTTTTTTATTGGAAGCAACAACATTCGCTGAAAACTTGTTCAAACCATTGACGGTAATGGATATCGGATCAGTGATTCGGTGGTCTAATTTGATGACATCGCCCACTCTAACTCTGAGTAGCTCACTAGCAGTAATCATCGTTTCAGAAAGATTTGCCTCCAGAGTGCTCGACACATCCAACACCACCTCTTTGACTTTCTTGATGGACTCTTCGCCCCCTTGTTCGTTACGTGTTTGACTCTGGAGATTCAGTCGCTCCGAAAGTTCATCAATCACCGATTCCGGAATCCCTAAAAACACCTGTCCTTCAGTTTGGCCGACGATCATACTGAGTGTGATCAGAATAACCTGCTGATTGGGTGAACGAATATGGAGAAATCCGGGTCTGGTTTCATGAGAATCGATTTCTAAGTCAAATTCCAGCATCCGCTGCCAGGCGTTGTTGAGCTCCTTGCAAAACGACTCAACCGCGGTTCGGATCACCGCCTGATCCAAGTCGGTAATGCTCTCCCGACCTTTCGGAATGAGGCCTGCTCCACCCATCAAGAAGTCGATCATGGTGTGAACCAGTAAAGGCTGAAAGCAAACCATGATCTGTGCTCTGCGGGATTCCAGGCGTAAAGCCCAGACAGAAGAAGGTTCCGGGAGTTCCTCAAGAAATTCATCGTGGGAAAGCGCCTGCATACTCTCCAGTTTGACGTGCGTCTGGGCTCTCAGGCCTACCGAGAGCGTGGATCCGATGCTATAAGCGAACCCATCATGCACAAGGGCCAGGGCCGCTTGCAATTCCTCCGTAAGGGTTTGTGATCTGAGTCTCGGAAAAACGTCCTTACTGGATAATAGTGAAGCAGCTTCTTCAACGGTTTCTTCAAGGGACTCTTCCTCCGAAGCAGCTTCTGAGCCTGTTGCTGTTTCAACTGGAGGAGTCGGCTGATCGATCGTTTGCAGAAGTGCGTTGACTTCATCCTGAGAGAGTATGTTTTCCGTCACTTGGGCTCTTTCCTTTTCAATCTCCTCTGCAACTTGCCTCTCAAGCGCAGCATGGCCCGTGTATGTAGCTGACAGATGCGAGACTCGTTAACACCCAGGACCTCGCCCACCTCTCTCATAGTCAGTTCCTCGTAGTGGTACAGCGTGATGACCAGTCGTTCTCGCTCAGGCAGCTGCTCAATCAGCTCCGCCAAGATACCCCGTAATTCTTGTCTCAGACAGAGCTGAAATGGGACATCCACTTCCTGGGAGGAAGTATATTGGAGAGCAACATTGTCGGCATCCAATCCCCTGTTCTCCTTTCCTGCAAACTGGAAATGTCCAATGTTGAGACCCTTGAGCTGATCCAGCAGTACATGAAATGCCCCGATTTCAACCCCCAACTCCCGGGCAATATCCTCATCGCTTGCCGCACGTCCTAGCTGCTGCTCTACTTTGGCATAAGCCTTTCCGACTTCTTTGATCTTTCTTCGCAGCGAACGCGGTGCCCAATCCTGTACCCGCAGGCTATCTAGAATTGCCCCGTGGATTCTGACCTCTGCGTAGGTTTTGAACTGAACTCCCTTGCCTTTGTCGAACTTTTCCAGCGCATCCATTAGACCAATGACACCGGCACTAACCAGATCTTCCACCTCCACGTGGGCCGGCAATCCCACTGCAATCCTCTGAGCGATGTACTTGATCTGCGGAAGGTGCTGGAGGATGAGCTGCTCTCTTTCGTCGTCCTGCTGATACGCTCTTGTCTTTAAGGCATTAGATGTCATAGCAATAAATCACTTCAATTGAACGTCTTCTGTTTTAGGGGAATAGGGAGATTCCGGGAACTGTCCCCGAACTCTCCCTCTCCTTGTCCCCCCTCGTAAAACCCATCATCAAACCTCATCGTATTTACAGAACGAAGCACTCAGTAAGGAGTCTGCAATCTCAGTAAAACACCGACTGACTCGTGTACCGGGGTGGCTCACCAGAAGAGGGACCTGTTGGCACACGGCTTGGGAGACCTTTTCATCTTTCAGGACAAAGCCGAGCAACTTGACCGTTTGACCCAGGTATCTCTCAACTACATGAGCCAACTTCTGAAACACCTGATGCGCCTCATGTCTGTTTCGAACAGAGTTCATGAGAAGCAAAACCTCTTTGGCCTTGTTTCTCCTGAGCAAGACCTTAATAAGTGCATAAGCATCCAGCATCGCAGTGGGTTCCGGCATGGAGACCACCACCACTGTGCGAGAGACAGTGAGAAGACTCATGACGTTGTCAGAGATCCCCGCTGCCGTATCAATGAGAAGAAAGTCGTAGTGGTTCAGAATTTCGTTCAGCTGAAGGAAGATCCTTTCCCGGTGTTCATCGTCGATCTCGGTCAGTTCCTGAATACCCGAACTGGCCGGTATAATGTGAACACCCTCGGCTTCCTCTTGGACGATTGACTCCAGAGTGCGGCTGCCTTCCAGGACGTGCCCCACGTGATAGGTTGGGGTCAGCCCAAAAAACACATCGACGTTCGCAAGTCCAAAATCGGCATCCAGAATCGCCACTTTCTGACCAGCTCGCTGCAGCGCAATGGAGACATTCACCACCACATTCGTCTTTCCAACACCTCCTTTGCCGCTGGTTACCGCAATGACTTGACAACCTGTATCGTAACCCAGTCCAGACACCGGTCCCCCTCCTTGTTGTGCTATCGATCTAACTGCGGCTGCCTGATCAAACATACTTGCGCCTTCAATTCAGGGGAATCAGTAAATCCCCTACCGATGTTGGTGTGGGAACAAGGAGATCTTCCGGCACCGCCTGCCCATTAGTTAGATAAGAAAGCGGCTTGCCGGTACGAATCAATGCATTTGCAATCGTTCCAAAAGCTGAAGACTCGTCCACTTTTGTGAAAACCAGTTTGTCGGGTTCAAAGACTTCAAAACTCGCGATCATTTCGCTTAAGTCTTCCTGTTTGGTTGCGGTACTCAAGACGAGATGCTTCTCCACACTTCGGTTACCGCACAAGTAAGAAGACAACTCCCTGAACTTAGAAACCGTTTTGTGACTATGGCCAATGGTATCGATTAATATATTGTCCCGTTCACCAGACTCTGAAAGAGCCTGATCCAACTCAGCGACAGAGGAAACGACTCGCACCGGAACCCCAATAATTTCACCGTAGGTCTTGAGCTGCTCGGCAGCAGCGATTCGGTAGGTATCCAGCGTGATGAGCTGAACTTTTTTCCTCTCTCCCAAAGCCAGAATGGCCGCCAACTTCGCGATGGTTGTCGTTTTCCCTACCCCAGTGGGCCCCAAAAATATCGCACGCGTTGCACAGCTTGGGGATTCCGTAATCGGAGAGGTTCTGATCAACTCTGCCAGGGCTGTGTTCAAACGCTGCCTCAACTGCGATTTTGTGTCTTTTTCAGGCGAGAGATCCCGCGCGGCAAGCTGAAGAAGTGACGAAATGATGTTTTCGTCCAATCCCTGCCCTTGGAGATGTTGAAATTCCTCAAACAATAGCTGTGTTTTCTTCCAGTCGGACTTAGGACCGGGTCCATTGCCAGTCAGGCGCCAAAATTGTTCACACAGCAAATCATTGTGGGGATACTGCAGCGGTGGCAACAGTAGTTTCCTGGAACCCACGATCAGTTTCATTTCCTGGATGTCGGCACTGAGCTTTTGCAGGTGTGCAGTGAGGCTGGCAGCGGCACTGTCAGAATCAGCATTCATCCAGGAACCGGAGGTTAGAGGGGTTGCCTGGGAGCCATTCTCTTTGAAATCGGTGGTCGGTTTGGTTTGCGGGAGCGCTAAGGGCGTCGTGGCGGCCTCGTAGGTTTCAGGGGATTCTTGCTGAACGCTCTCTTCTTTTGCGTTCGAATCCGAGGCGGCAGTAATCGTGTAGGTGAAGCCGCGGAGTAAGCCCAGCAACTTGTGCTTGGGAGTCCTTTGGGTGTGCAGAATGGTGGCCTTTGGCCCCAGATCCTTCCTGATCTGTTTCAGTGCCTTGGGAACCGACTCTGTTTGGTAAGTCTTCATTTTCATTATTCCACCTCCCCTATAGAAATGACCTTGACATGAAGAGGGATCTCATTGTGGGAAAGAACCACCAGAGTGGGCATCAGATGCTCTGAGAATTGCTTGACGTGAAGCCGAATCCCGGTGGCGGTGAGCAAGACCGGATAACCTTCAAAAGTGCTTTGTTCAATAGTGTTTTTCATCCGCTCCAAGATTGGACCGGCAACTTCAGGATCGAGGGCCAAATAGCTGTGCTGCTCGGTGACCGTCACTGCATCAGTGAAGATTTTTTCCAAATCCGGGGACAACGTGAAAACCTTCAGCTCTCCTTGCTCGTTCAAGTGGGACTGACAGATGGAACGCCCAAGTGACTGGCGGACGTATTCCGTCAGGAGGGTGACGTTTTTAGTCAAGGGCGCATAGTCGGCGAGAGTTTCTAAAATGGTCACTATGTCACGGACGGAAGCTCGCTCCCGAAGCAAGTTCTGCAATACTTTCTGGACCTGTCCCACACTCAAAACCTTAGGAATCAGCTCTTCTACAACCTTGGGGTGAGTCTCATTGACCGTGTCAATCAAGGTCGCAAGCTCTTGACGTCCCAGCAACTGGTGGATACTCGTCTTGATCACCTCCGTCAGATGGGTGGCCATCACGGTGGTATTATCAACAACGGTGTAGCCCTCCAACTGAGCTCTTTCTCGTTGTTCGGGTTGAATCCACAAGGCGGGTAGGTTGAAGGTTGGCTCCTGGGTGGAAACACCATCGATCTCACCGGTCGCCTGTCCCGGATTGATGGCCATAACAGCTCCCGGCATTAACTCACTGCGCGCCACCTCAGCTCCCTTGAGCAGAATACGATACTCCTTTGGTTTCAGTTGGAGATTGTCGGTAATGTGCACCCGGGGAATAATGACTCCGTAATCCAGAGCAAGTTGGTGACGAATCGACCGGACTTTGGAGAGAAAATGACTTCCTTGTTTGTTGTCCACCAACTGGATGAGCTGATACCCCAGTTCCAAACCCAATGGATCGACTCGCATCAAGGAGCCGATCTGCTCTTCCTGGGCGAGTTCCTGATTCTCTCCAGCTTCCACCATTTCAACAGGCTCAGCGACGACCGCCTCCTGACGACGAGCGAACCAGGCGATCGAACCAGCAGCCGCACTGAGGAAGAAAAAGGCCATAAAGGGTAAGCCCGGAACCAGCGCCATGAGTAGAAGCAAGCCTGCGGCCGCGGCAATGGGCCTGGAATCACCGAATAATTGTTGGCCGACTTCTCCACCCAAATTCGACTCAGAGGCTGCACGGGTCGTCATAATGGCGGCTGTTACTGAGATCATCAAAGAGGGTATCGTGCTGACAAGGCCGTCCCCAATGGTCAAAATCGTATAGGTTACGAAGGCCTCTGCCATGGGCACGCCCTGCTGAAGCACTCCAATAGCAAATCCAGCCAGGATATTGATCAAAGTAATAATGATGGCGGCGACAGCATCGCGCTGGGTAAACCGCACGGCTCCGTCCATGGATCCGTAGAACTCGGCTTCCTTAGCGATATGCTCTCGACCTTTGCGCGCTTCCTGATCATCAATGACCCCCGTATTGAGGTCGGCATCGATACTCATCTGTTTTCCTGGCATTGCATCCAGTGTGAAGCGAGCTGTCACCTCGGAAACACGCACTGCGCCATGGTTGATCACGACATATTGGATGGCAATCAGGACCAGAAAAATGACGCCACCCACAACAAAGTTGCCACCGACCACAAATTGACCGAAGGACTCAATCACGCGTCCCGCCGCAGAAGACCCTTCATTTCCATGCAAGAGAATCAGCCGGGTACTGGCTACGTTAAGGGACAGTCGAAACAAAGTAAGGAGTAGGAGAAGGGTGGGGAAAACCGAGAAACGAAGAGGTTCAGAAATATAAAGAGATACCAGAAGGGTGGTTACGGACAGTGTGATATTCAAGGCAATGAGGAAGTCCAGCATTACCGATGGCATAGGAATCAACATGACCCCAATGATTCCCATCACAAATAGGGCAAGAATAGCCTCAGGGTTCGAGGGTATTTTCGGTAATTCGTAGGTCTGAATCTGCGAGCTTGTCTCGGTCATATCGGTTCAACAATAACGATCTCTTGCACTAAACTGAGATTCTCTAAAGCAATCTCAGTGCCAATGGGTCTCTCGCAGCTTGTAAACATAGGCAAGAATCTGAGCCACCGCCTTATACAGTGAGTCCGGGATTTCTGCGCCAATTTCAACTGCTCTGTAAAGAGCCTGTGCAAGCGCAATATTTTCGACGGTTATGACATTGAATTGACGAGCGACCTCCTTGATCCGCAGAGCCACATGTCCTCTTCCTTTCGCAATAACTCGGGGAGCAGCCATGTTGTTCACGTCGTACTTCAAAGCCACGGCATACTCGTTTGGATTGGTCACCACGACATCTGCATCCTTCACATCCGCCATCATGCGTCTGCGGGACATCTCTCTCTGCACACTACGGATTCGACTTTTAATCAACGGGCTACCCTCGGTTGCTTTCGTATCGTCTTTGACCTCCTGCTTGGTCTGCTTCAGACTTTTCTCGTGGGTATATTTTTGAAAGATATAGTCGCCCGCTGCCACGACTATCATGAAGAGGGCAACCCGAATAGTGATGGTGTACAGAAGCGTTGAGAATTCGGCTAAGAGACTCCCTATGTCCAGAAAGATCATTTTTTGAAACCAGGTAAACCCTCCCCCCAAGACATCCCAGGCCACGTATCCGATAAACAATACAATCCCTGCAGCTTTGGCGAGTTCCACCAGGCCGCGCATGGAAAAAAGCTTCTTGACATTAGTGGTCGGATTTAAAGAGTCCAGCTTGGGTTGTAGACGATAGGTCGAGATCGCCACCCCTTGCATGAGATTACTTGTGACGCCTACACACAGTACCAACGCTATTATGGGACCGGCCACCTGAAAGACACTGGTCAGGACTATATAAATCAGCTGGGGACCCGTTTCTGCGTCTATCTCAACCAGCAGGAAGGTGCGCCAAAAAAACCTGAATAAGTTCTTTAACTGCTCCAGGAATTGTGGTCCGTAAACAGCAAAGTAAAGCAGACCGCTCAAATAGACCAGGACCCCTGGAATTTCTTTGCTGCGGGCCATCTGGCCCTTTTTCAAAGAGTCTCGCCGCTTTTTGGCGGTGGGTTTTTCGGTGCGCTCTGAAGAAGAAGACATGGCTTATCGAATCATCTGTAAAAAGACATGGAGCAGTTCGCGCAGCTGGCTAATATATCGAGTGGAAAAGAGGATTTGGGCCTGCACCGTCCCTGCCAGAAGCACGAATCCAATCAAGGGCTTGAGAGGCATCCCTATAATGAGGATCTGTACCTGAGGAGCGGCACGACCGATCACGCCAAAAAGAACGTCCACGATGACCAAGACCAGGGTCACTGGAGCTGCCAACTTAAATCCCACCACAAAAACTTGCCCAAACAGCGAAATCAACTGGGTAGCCAGTGCTCCCGGTTGATTCATCGTAAAAGGGACAATCAGGTCATAGCTTTCCACCAGCGCCTGAATAAACCAATGATGGGCGTTCATTGAAAGAAACACGGTTACACCCACCAGATTTTCGAACAGGGCAAGAGCAGAGGACTCAACTTGAGTCTGAGGATCAATGAGCCTGATGAGACTGAAACCCATCGAGAAACCCATAATCTGTCCCGCCATGAAAAATGCCGCCAGAAGAAGATGACCTACAAAACCCAACAGCAGTCCGATCATCAGTTCATGAAACAACACCAGGATTACAGAAACCATGTCCACCGGAAGAGTGGGAATTTTGTTTTGCAGCAGGGGGAAAAGAGCGAGGCTTATGGTGACAGCTAAAGCTACCCGAACTCGGGTGGGAATGCTCAGGCTGGCCAGGAAGGGAGCGAAAACCATTAGCCCTCCGACCCGCACCAGCAGCGCCACAAACGATAGAAACAAGACCAGGGAAAACTCGAAGTGGGTGCCCGTCACTGGATAAAACTCGACAACTCTGAGAACAACTGAGTCGTAAAGGCAGTCACCCGTTCCACCATCCAGGAAATCAGCACCAGAACCACCACCACCATGGACAGCATTCTGGGCACGAAGCTCAAGGTCGGATCGTGGATTGATGTCACAACCTGAGTGATGCTGATGGTCAATCCTACGATCATCGATATCAACAGTATGGGCGCCACCACCATCAATGTGGTGATAAAGGTGTCTCTGACTAATTGCACGATGGTTAGATCAGTCACTTAGTGCCTCGTTTCATAAATGCTAGACAAAGCTCTCCACAAGGGAACCGATCACCAGATTCCATCCATCGACCAGAATGAATAACAGGATCTTAAAGGGTGTTGAAATGATGATAGGAGGAAGTTGCATCATACCCATGGAAAGCAAAGTGGCACTAATCACCATATCCACGACCAGGAAAGGAAGAAAAATCACGAAGCCGATTTGGAAGGCTGACTTGAGTTCGGAAATCATAAAGGCCGGAACGATCACCCGCAGCGGCAGATCATCACGACTCCGCGGTTGAGATAACTTTGTGATTTGAACGAACAGCGCCAGATCCTTCTCCCGTACATGCTTCAACATGAACAGACGGAGTGAAGCGGATGCCTTTTCAAAGGCCTGTAATTGCTCGAGGTTACCTTCCTGGTAGGGCACAACCGCTTCTTCATATATTTGGTCCCAAGTCGGCCCCATAATGGCAAAAGTCAAGAATAGGCTGAGCCCTAACAGAACCTGGTTGTTGGGGGCGCCCTGAGTCCCCATGGCTTGTCTGAGAAAATGAGTGACTAAAAGGACGCGGGTAAACGATGTGACCGAGATCAGCATGGCAGGAAGGAAAGTCAACAGGGTCAAAAGGACCAGAATCTGTACCGGTATGGAGTAAGATCCCCCCCCTTCCCCAAATTCCAATTGGAGTGACCAGGCCTGGGAATCCTGAGCCGAGGCTGTGGCCATGCTGGCCAGGACAACCAGTACAATAAGATACGATCGCATCGTTATTCCGTCTCGCTGTGTCTCAGGCTCAGTTTCTTCAACCTTGCCAAAATGGGTTTACGCTGTGGCTCAACATCAACTGTCTCCTTGTTGGGCTCCACAGTTCTGAGCAAGGAAATGTGGTGACCTGTGGCAGCAAGGAGAAAACATTCCTTCTGCACCTCCACCAGGAACAGGTTTCTCTTCTCACCCAGAGAAACCGATTCGATGACCCTAATCTGTTTCGTCTTCACACCTGGAATCCTGCCTCCCAACTGCTGCAAAAGAAGGTGAAGCGCTCCGATTAAACCCAGTACAAAAAGTAGCGCCAAAATACTTTGCAGATAGATCATTCTGCCCTCCCGCTGGTGACAGCTACACAATTCACCCCACCCTCAATTGCAACAATATCTAGACTGGTGCCCATCTCTCCGGTGGTCACTTCCACGGAGGCCACGGGTATTGTCTCGACGGTCAGGATAACCGCCTGCGTAGCTAACTGATCCAATTTAACGACATCTTCAACCTTCAGGTTTAGGATTTCTCCAACCGTTAAGAGGGCTCCTCCAACGTGTATCTCCAGCCGATATTCGACATCCAAAAAGCCCAACATTTCCGGAGCGTGTTCCTTAAGTGCCTCATCCGAATACTGTTGTCCGTTAGGTAGCTCCATAACGTCGACTCTTACTGAACAATGAATTCCGTCAGGTATACTTCCAGGACTTTTACCCCCTTGCTGGAGGGCAGGAGCCTACTCGTCCCCTTTAGAATTTCTCTCTTGAGTTTGACTCTCCCCTCGGGAGAAACGATTTCCGACAACGTTTTCCTTCCAACGACGGTAAGCAGATAGTCCTTGAGCTTGGGCAACAAAATATCCTTGTCGATAACCGGGGATCCCGGTTTTGGATTGAAAACACCCAAACCAATCCCCAGTCTCAGGTAGTGAATTCCATCTGGATCGGCCAAATTGATGACAAAAGGCCGTATTTCAAACACCTCATTGACCTGTCGCTCAGGCTCAACTTCTTCGACCTCTTCAACTTCTTCAATTTCTTCCGTCTCTTCCGACGATTCTGCCTCAAAAGACAGGCCAAAAAAATACACCACCCCAAACACTCCAATTTCCAGTACTAAGAATCCAATCCCAAGTAAGACCCACTTTTTTTTACCTCGACCTTTAGAAACGGGTGGTTCAGTTGAATCAGGATCTGGATCTTTTTCGAGTTCCTCGGTTGACAAGCTTCCTCCTGTTCTCAGGAGTTAACGCAAGGGGCGTGCCAACACTCTGAAGGACTACGTTCCTAGTTTCCGAAACACGACAACGTCTGTAGAAGGAGCTTGCGATGCACTGAGTGTCTGGTTCAACCAGCCCAGTACCCTCGGTGTCGACCGTCAAAGAAGGCGAGATCTTGACAGAAACTTGACAAAGTTACTTCGGCGCTGGGCGTGCTGGGCGTGACTTCGTCACGCTGTGCATTCGTGCGTTCGTGTGGGTCTGGTGATCAGCCAGTCTGCCGGCTGTGGTCTACCGACTGTGCTCAGTCCTCAGTCCTCATCACTCAGTCCTGAGTCAGGCCGGCCCTACGCCGCTTTGCCACGACAGCCTATGCATAATGCGGTCTAAAGAATTTTCCTGATTGGACCGAAAAAGTAACTAGCGATGCTAAAAGGCAAAGGTCCGCCCGAATCACAACACACGCCTGAGGTAACGGACGTCCAAACCATGGTTCAATTCCGAGCTGCCCTCACCCAGCGAATTGTGAAGGGTCACTTCCAGCTTCCACTGTTGCCCCAAATCGCCAACCAAGTTTTAAGCCTCACCAACAACGACCAGACAGACGCTTCGACTCTCTGTAGGCTCATTCACAGGGATCAGGCCCTGGCCGGACACCTGTTTAAAATAGCCAACTCGGCCGCCTTCGGTGGCCGAGTGGCCATCGTGTCTCTTCAGCAAGCAATCGCTCGGTTAGGTTTCAACCGGCTGCGCGAAATTGCCTTTGCTGTTTGCGTCAAAAATCGCCTCTTTGCCCTGCCCGATTACAAAGCCGAAATGAAGCAACTGTGGTTTCATTCTGTAGTCAGTGCGGCATACGCCAAAGAGATCGCCCGCATGCGCCGTCAAAATCAGGAAAGCTCCTTCCTTTGCGGGCTCCTTCACAGTATTGGAAAATCTGTTGCACTTCCTGCCATCGCAGAGGTGGAGAAGAGCCTGGATGTCCGACTGAGAAGAGATGATCTGTTCACTCTCATGGACGAGTTTCATGTGAAGCTGGGGGCGCTCATCGCCCGCAAATGGGCGCTTCCGGATCCAGTCAAGGAATCCATTCTCTATTATAGGGATTACTGTGAAGCGTCCTCGTTTGTCCAGGAGGTGAGAATCACCTGCCTTGCCAGCCACCTGGCCACTCACACCAGTGCTGAAAAACCCTTCGACGAGGAAAAAGTGCGAGACCATCCAGTCATTACCGACTTGAATCTTTACCCGGAGGACGTGAGCGCGCTTCTGGAAAAGCGGGAAGAAATCCTCCAAATAACAGATTCGATGGGCTTATGAGTACAGTGACTTGTTACGACATTGTTGTTCTTGGCAGTGGACCGGGTGGACAAAAGGCCGCCATCCAAGGGGCCAAAATCGGTAAACACGTTGCCATTATTGAGCGAGAGCGCGCAGTGGGAGGCACCTGTGTTCATCGGGGTACCATCCCCAGTAAAACTCTGCGAGAAAGTGCCCTGGATGTGGCCCGGCTCAAGCGCCATGCCCATGTGTTTGAGTTTC
Organism: uncultured bacterium; assembly: GCA_965369785.1. Lineage (GTDB taxonomy): Bacteria > Acidobacteriota > UBA6911 > RPQK01 > JADFOI01 > JADFOI01. The sequence goes on along the minus strand of CBDUTA010000002.1, from coordinate 21,306 downwards.
AGCTTCGTAAAGAGCTGCAAGTCCGAACCCTCATGACGCGGATGAACCAGGTCATTGAAGCCCATGTCGCTTACATCAGTGGTCAGTTGGACCGAAATGGGATCAACCGATTTCATGGCCGAGCTCAATTCCTCTCCGATCGGATCGTCAGCGTCACGGCCGTGGACGGATCCCGGCAATCTCTCAAAGCCGACACTATTGTGATAGCTACAGGATCGGTGCCGCGCATTGGTGAGAGTATACCGATAGACCATGAGCATATCCTGGACAGTGATTCCATTCTCTCTATGATCTACCTCCCTCGATCCCTCACCATCTTGGGTGGGGGGGTCATTGCCAGTGAGTACGCATCCATCTTCTCCCTTCTGGGCGTGAAGGTGACGGTGATCGACCAACGAGCACGTCCCCTCGGTTTTATGGATCGGGAACTCACCGACCAGTTTCTGCAAAGCTTTCGAGAACACGGTGGTCGATACCTGGGACAAGAAACAGTCAAGCAAGTCCAATGGGACGGATGGTCCCAGGTGGTAACGACCCTGGAAAGTGGTGAGACGGTGAAGAGTGAGAAGATGCTGGTTGCTTTGGGACGGGTTGCTAACCTGGCCGATCTGAAGATTGAAGCTGCTGGGTTACAGGCCACGGAGGGGGGACTGCTGAGCGTGGATGGATACTGCCGGACGTCTGTCCCTCATATTTACGCAGTGGGGGATGTGGTCGGACCTCCCGGCCTGGCCTCCTCGGCCATGGAACAGGGGCGCCGGGCAGTTCGCCATGCCACGGGAATTGATTTGCCCAGTTCTCCTGAGACCATCCCTATCGGCATCTTCACCATCCCTGAAATGGCCAGCGTTGGGATCACCGAGAAAGAAGCTATCGAACGCCACGGCGAAACCATGGTCGGCCGGGCTCGCTTCGATGAAGTGGCGCGCGGCCAGATCGCCGGACTCAAAGAGGGCCTCCTCAAGATGGTCGCCGACCCTGAGGGGAAAAAACTCCTGGGAATACAGATCGTTGGCGAAGGAGCGACGGAATTAATCCATGTGGGCCAGATGGGACTTCTGGCGAAGAGCCAAGTCGACGTCTTCGTAGAAAATATCTTCAATTTTCCAACTCTTGCCGAAGCCTACCGTGTGGCTGCTCTGGACATTGTCAACCGGCGCTAACTGTACGTTCGTGCGTTCGTGCTGGGCGTGACTCCGTCACGCTGTGCGTTCGTGCTTTCATGCCGGTTAGGCGGTCAGCCCTTACACAGGAAACCTGGATCAGCCGACATCCGGGCTAGATCGTGTCGAAAGGTTCCCTTTCAACGGTTCCGTTGAGTCCTCGTCATCAGTAGTCAGTTCTTTAACCCATATTACATCAGAGTTCAACTTGTCAGAAGTCGCCTTGTCGGCCGCCTTTTGGATATCCTGGGCATGTTGAGCGGTCAGCACGCCGGCAGTCATCAGGGCTTCTTTCGCTCTCTCAAGGATTTCATCGAGACTATCCGAGTCACCCAGGTCAATTTCGAATAGGACGGAAATTTCCGGGAGTGCCTCGGAAATTGCCATGACCAGTCCTCGAACGTCCTCCTGTTCCATGCCCAGCATTTTTTTTGCAGCAGCTCCAGCGTACTGAGTAGCAACGACGGGATCTTCGATGATCCAGATGTCCGCGAATAAGCCTGAGAGTGCTACGATTTGCACAATCGGTAGCAACTCGGAGGGGACCTGATCTGGGTCGGGATCATGACTGCCTCGGAGTGAAAATTCAAATATTTCCGGCAAATGCCAGTGCTGGACCAGCCAGCCGCCCACTTCTGCATGGTCCACACCCAGCTCCTCCTTTTCCAGTTCCTCAAGACGCAAATGGTCGTTCTCCGATCCCGCGAGAAGCTTTTCATACTGCCCGGGCAAAACTGCTCTCAAAGCGAGCATGCCGATATCCTGGAGCATCGCTGCCAGAAAAAGCACTTCCTGGTTGGACTGGCCCAAGCAGCGAGCAGCAACTCCAGAAATGAGGGCACGACGCCAGAAACAGGACAGACCGGAACCACTGGCCTCATCTCGAAGCAGACCACGCATAATCGAAAAACTTAACGCCACCGTCCGTACAGCATGAATACCCAGGAGCGACACGGCATGATCAAGCGTGGCGACCTGGCGAGAAAGAGCGTAATAAGGTGAGTTCACTATTTGCAGCACTTTGGCACTGAGAGCGGGATCTTTCCCGATGAGATCGGCCATTCTGGAAAGGTTAAGATCCTCCTGTTGGCACAACTCAAGGATTTGAATGGCAACACCCGGCAAAGTCGGCAAAGTCTTACAATTCTTGAGACTCGCTTGCATCTGAGCATTCATCGTTTATCTCCTTTACCTTAGCCCGGATTATGCATAAATTCTCTACTGCAGCGGCGAAATCATCCGTCCTGCCAGCGTTGCGCGACCCGCAAGCGGGTGCCCCCGGCCTCCTCAACGTACCCTACAGTACGTTTGCGGGGGCCTCAGTCGCGCGTGGCGCAGCGCACTCAGGTCGGCGCCACCCCTTTCGTGACAAGAACCTATGCATAATCCGGGCTCTACAGAAACCAACCGGTGCCAGCCTGTTGTGAGGTCAGGTACCAAAATGATCTGTGAGAGCAAGACTGGGTGGACTTCACCTTTCATGAGCAAACAGGGACCATGGATCATATCGGTGAGAATCGGGAAGGCTTTAGTGTTCCCAGCCCGGATCATGCATCCGGAAATTTAGATCGGTGGTGGTTACAGCGGGTGGGTGGCTTCCGCTCAATGCCCTTCCTGAGGCAGACTCTCGCTGAGATAAGGATCCTTGATCGGCACCAGAGCTTGCTTGCCCAGGGCTCGAAACACCAGCCAGAAGAACAGTGCCAGGGCCCCTATCATTGGACCAATTTCCCACAGGCCCAGTGTTGGCTCTTCGCCAAAGGTGGCCGGCATGACCATGATGTACAGGTCCAACCAACGTCCTATCAGAATGACCGTTGCCATCTGAAGCATGAGCTTGTCATCTCGCTTGTTGCGCTTTGGCAACAGCACCACAAACGGAATAAGCCAATTCAAGAGTACATTCAAAAATGACAGTGACCCCCAGCCTCCAAAATGCCGAAAAATGTAATAGGAGGTTTCTTCGGGAATATTGGAGTACCAGATGAGCATATGTTGAGAAACCCACATGTACACCCAGAAAAAACTAAAGGCCTGCATCAGTCGTCCCAGATCGTGCAAGTGATCGGTGGTAAAGACATGCCCACAGCCCATCCCTCTCAGGATGACCACAAACACGCTGATCATGGCCAGACCACTCAGGAACATTCCCGATAAGCTCATCCAGGCAAATATAGTGCTGTACCAGTGAGGCTGAAGTGACATCAGTAAATCGATACTGACCAGGCATGCGGTAAAGGATCCCACGATGAGAAAAATGGCGGAATTACGCACGTTTCTTCGAGTGTGGATCATGTCACCGTCGGTGTCCTGTCGCACCGAGTTCCTCACGATCATTTTGCTCATCACGATCCAGATAGCGAAATACAGCACCAGTCTGGCAATAAAAAATTCTTCATTGAGCCAGGCACTCTTGGCTTGGATGATTTCATCCTGGGCAACGGCCGCCTCATCGCTCCAGTGATACAGGGTGTGTATTCCAAAAATCAAAACGGCCCCCCCAAAGCCCGCTACGGGAAGCACTGAGGTGATGGCTTCGGGCACCCGTCGAATGGCCACACCCCACCCGGCATTGGACACGTAGAGAACGGCAATGAAAAAGGTCGCTCCCAGTCCAAGGCTCAAGAGGTAAAATTCTGCAATCAGGAAATTGGGCCAGATGCGCTCTGGCCTGAGAAGGACGCCCATGATGAAAACTCCCAGGCCGAAGACCATCATGCTCAGCAGCAGCTTCCTGATCGAATTGGGCACTTGCAATACGGGCAAATCCTGACTCATTGCTGATTCTCCTGCAGCCGGCGGAGGTGCTGCACCACCTGCCAGCGGTCCCGACGATCTATCTGGGAGCCGTAGGAAGGCATGTTTCCGTTTCCGAAAGTGATGATGTGGAAGATCTGACCCTCCTTCATGGCCTCCACCCGTCCAGAGAGCAGTGAGGGCGGCGGGGGATAACCCCGCCTTGTCACGGGTCCGTCTCCCTCACCTTCCGTGCCGTGGCAGACCTGACAATAAGTCTTCCAGATGGCCTCTCCACGTTCCAACTCCGCGGGTTGCCGGGCATCAAAAGGACTTTGCAGTTCCCGACCGGAACGCTCGCTCTCTTGCACTGAAGTTCCGTAGTCAAAGGGCATGTACCCCCGGGCAATCGTCTCCGCGACTGGTTCCCGCTGCATCCTTCCATCTGAAAAGTGGGGGCTGGAGGATTGGGATCGGTAGGCCCTGGATCGGACCATATCTGGAAGAAACTCCCAGTTTCGTCTGTCGGGAGAGTATCCCAGGATCTGCTGGAGCACAAAAAGTCCCATCAGCACAACACACGTCAAAAAAATAACTTTCTTCACCCTATTCCTCCACCAGTTGTTTGGTGTCCACGACGTGATACTGCTCCCAGAGGCCACACAACACTGCTGGATCGAATGAGGAGTCCTTTTGTTCCAGCGCCAAAACAAACCGATCGTTCGTCACCTCTTCATGAACCACCCGTGCCGGTTTTCCGGGATACAGGCCGGCCCGAATCAGCAGGGCCAAAACTGTGCCCAATCCACCGATGAGAACCGTCATTTCAAACATCACAGGCAGGTAGGCAGGTAGAGAGTTGAAGGGCTTCCCACCCACATTGAGAGGCCAGTCAATGGAACCAATCCAAAACTGTGCCACGCTGGCTCCCAGGAGACCACCCAAAGCAAAGGCAAGGCAGATCCAGGTCAATCGGCTTGGCTTCAATCCCATGGCCTCATCCAGGCCATGCACGGCGTAGGGAGTGTAAACGTCGAAAATTTCATAGCCCAGGGCACGAGTAGCCCTAGTTGCTTGAATCACATCATCTTCATCTTCGAAGATCCCCAGGAACAGCGGAACAGACATCAGTTATTCCTCCAGTGCAAATTCACTCTTATTCATTGAACTCAAGGAGGCCGTTGCAACGGCTCGATCCTTCTTTGAAGCCGGCACCGTTTCTGACACCCTTCCATCACTGAGAACTGCTTTCACCTCTGCCATGGCAATAAAGGGAATGAATCGGGCAAAGAGCAGAAAGCAGGTAAAAAACAGTCCGAAGCTTCCCGCCAGTGTGGCGATCTCTATGACTGTAGGCGAATACATGGCCCAACTGGAGGGCAGGAAATCCCGATGAAGGGAGGTGACCACAATGACAAAGCGCTCAAACCACATTCCAATATTGATGACAATGGCCAGGACAAACACGGCAACAAGATTTCTCCTCACCTTTCTGATCCACAGCAGCTGGGGGATAATGACGTTACAGGAAACCATGGTCCAATAAGCCCAGGAGTAGGGTCCCAGAGCCCGATTGATGAACACAAATCGCTCATACTGGTTGGCTGAGTACCAGGCCATAAAGGCTTCCAGGAAATAAGCCAGGCCCAGGATTCCCCCTGTCACCAGCACGATCTTGCACATCTTCTCGACATGGTCCACGGTGATATATTCCTCGTAGTTGAGAACCTTTCTGGCAATGAGCAGCAAGGTGAGGACCATGGAGAAACCTGAGAAAACTGCTCCCGCCACGAAATAGGGAGGAAAAATTGTGCTGTGCCAACCCGGAATCACTGCGGTGGCAAAATCCATGCTCACGATGGAGTGGACAGACAAAACCAGCGGTGCCGCAAAAGCGGCCAGCAGCATATAAACGGTTTCATAGCGTACCCAGGTACGCATTGAGCCGTTCCATCCGAAACTCATCCACCCATACACTGCCTTTCGGACCTTCGACTGGGCGCGGTCTCGCAATGTGGCCATGTCTGGGATCAGACCCAGATACCAGAAAACGGCGGAGATGATGAAGTAAGTACTGATGGCAAAAAAGTCCCACAGCAAAGGGGAGCGGAAATTCACCCAGAGGGGACCCCGAAAATTGGGATAGGGCGCTATCCAGAAAAAGAGCCATGGCCTACCCATGTGAATCAAGGGAAACAAGCCGGCACACATGACGGCAAACAACGTCATGGCCTCCGCAGAGCGATTGATCGAGGTACGCCATCGTTGTCGGAACAGGAAGAGGATGGCCGATATGAGAGTACCGGCGTGACCAATCCCCACCCAGAAAACAAAATTAGTGATGTCAAATCCCCAGCCCACCGTCTTGTTCAGCCCCCAGGTCCCGATGCCGGTCTTGATCTGATAAGCTACCGCCAGAGCACCTATGGCCAGAACGGTAAAGGAGGTCAGAAAGGAGAACCACCACAGTTTGGTGGCTCCCGCTTCCAGAGGTCTTGCCACCTCAGCCGTAACATCGCCCAGGTTTTTATTCCCCTCAATCAGGGGTTTTCTGAGTGTGGAATAGTTTCGGGACATGTTGTGTCTGCTTGCCTGTTGAAATTTCCTCCCCTAAACCCTTGTGTTCAGCAGAGTCTGTGAAATCAAAAACTATCCCTGTAGATCTTTCCCTTTTTCGACATTCCGTACTTTGGTCAAATATCCCACCGTCGGCCTGAAATTCATTTCCTCCAGAATTCGATAATGGCGAGGATCCTCGTTCATTTGTGATACCCGGCTATTGGGATCGTTCAGATCACCAAAGACAATGGCATCTGCCGGACAAGATTGCTGGCATGCTGTCTGAATCTCACCGTCAGCAGGACGTCTTCCGTTTTTCTTGGCTTCGATTTTTACTTCCTGAATCCGCTGGATACACAAGGAGCACTTTTCCATCACCCCGCGTGTTCGAGTAGTAATATCCGGATTCAGAACCAGGTTCTCCCTTGCCTCTCGATTTCCGTAGTTGAACCAGTTAAAGCGGCGAACCTTGTAGGGACAGTTATTGGCACAATATCGGGTTCCCACACAACGATTGTAGATCTGCTGGTTGATGCCCTCATCGCTGTGCACCGTGGCCAGGACGGGACAGACGGCCTCACAGGGAGCGTGGTCGCAATGATGGCACATCAACGGCTGATGAATCACTTCCACCTCCTCCTCGGTACCGCTGTAGTACCGGTCGATGCGAATCCAGTGCATTTCCCGGCGCCGGTAAACTTCGTCCTTGCCCACTACCGATACGTTATTTTCAGCCTGGCAGCTGATCACGCAAGCTGAACACCCGGTGCAGCGATTCAGGTCAATGGCCATCCCCCAGTGATGCCCTGTGTATTGGTGGTCCTCAGGCCAGAGTTGCAGAACCTCATGTTCAAAATGGTTTCCCGAGGCGGGATCCTCCAGATATGCAGGCAGACTGGTCTCCCGGACCATGTGCCTGTTGCTTTCTCCCAGCTCTTTCGGGACGGTCACCGTATGATGGGTTTGGGTCAGGGCCAGGGGAGATCTCTGACCTGTTGGTATCAGTGTGACCGTGTTGGAAAAAGCAAGGTTTCCACCCTGTCTTCTCACATAAACGAAGCCGTTCTTCCCCACGGTTCCACCTTCCGGTACGGTCAGAGTGCTCTGAAGCCACTGCGGCCCGATCTTAGAAAAGCGATCCGTCCCTTGGCGGCCATAACCGAGCGCAACAGCCACCACCTTCTCGTGCTGAGCAGGCTGAATCTGTGCCGGGAGTTGGAGGCTCACTGCTCCGGTAGAGACCGTCACCAAATCGCCTTCCTCGATGTTCAGCCTGCTGGCCGCAGCAGGAGCCAGGCAGACGTAGTTGTCCCAGACCGCCTTGGTCACCGGATCGGGCAGTTCCTGAAGCCAGGGATTGTGGGCATGGCGCCCGTCTCGCATGGAAACCTTTTGGTAGAGTACCAGTGAATAGCTGCCCTCTTGCGCCGGGGCGGACAAAGCCAACCGACTGACAGCCGGGTCCTGAAAGGTCGATACGGGTACAGACCTGGGTTCCACCAGGGTGTAGCCATCGTGAACAGACTTATTCCAGAACTGTTGAAATGATTTTTCCACCTTTTGGCGAGGAAAGACCTCCTCCCGCCAGTGTTCTTGCAGAATGTGGAGATCATCGCCCGATTGCTCCATCCAGGCGGCCAGGCACTCTCGAACAGAACGAGTATCCCCAAAGGGGGCCAGAGTCGGTTGAGAAACGCTGATCACTCCTGAGACCAATTCCGCATCATCCCAGGACTCCAGAGGATGGTGGAGGGGACACACATATTGGGTCAGAGTTGCCGTTTCGTCCAGATGATCGCCGAAAGCTACCGTCAAGGGAACATGGCTCAGAGCCCGGGCAAATTCCTGCCCGCGAGGCATGCTGTAAACCGGATTCACACCGGAAACGAACAGTGCTGCCACCTGGCCCGCCTGCATCTTGGAAAGCAGATCCAACACGGCCTGGTCATGGCCATTCCATTGAAAGGAAGGTCTTTCGATGTCTAAAGTCTTTCCGTAGTTTCCCAGGATATGGTTGATGAAATTGACCAGGCACTGGGTGTCCAGATCATTCACACCGCAAACCACCAAACTTTCCCCTCTCGCATCCCAAAGCCGGCTGGCAATTTCATCCAAGATCTCTTCATCCACCTCTACGGCGGCTTCTTCCACAGGATTGCTGACACCAGCTTGCCCGGCCAGTTTCCCGGCCAGCGCCTGCAACCAACCGGAAATCTCATAAGGGGTTGCTTTGATTCGTTTGTCCGCATTGGCTCCTGTAAGGGACATTCTTCCCTCGACCTGCAGGTGGTGAGAGAGTTGAGCCGCAGTGCCCTCCAGCGTTCTGCCACTGGAATAGGCCTTTGTGAACTCCACGGGTGACACCCAGGTACCCAGAAAATCGGCATCAAAGCTGACAATGACCTGGGCACGCTCAAAACGGTAATGGGGTAACAATCGTTGTCCGTGGGTTTGCCGGTGTGCATCCAGAATGGCCGAGTAGGAAACGGGATCGTATTCCACATGTTCGCTCTCGTGAAAGCGGCTTAGAAATTGGTTGATCAGAGCCCGCTCGGTGAGACTGGTGACCGTCGCGGTCAGGAAATAGACACCCGAGGTAAGTGAATCCAGGTGTTCTGTGATGGAACCATCCAGTTCTGGCCAGGTCACGCGATTGCCACCCATCATGGGACTGTGGAGCCGAAACGAGTCGTACAAACCCAGCACCATGGCCTGCCCTACGGCGCAAAGACCGCCCTTGGAAAGGGGGTGTTCAGGATTGCCTTCGATCTTGACAGGGCGCCCGTCCCGATTTTTTGCCAGGATTCCGCATCCAGCGCTGCAGCCCTGGCAGGTGGAGGCATACCAGTAAGCCTTACCGGGTATCATTTGCTCGGGCCTGTTCAGGAGGGGTATCACCTTCTCCGCAGGGCTTCGAGAGCAGGAAGCCAGAGTCGTCCCGGCAATTGAAAACCCGGCTGCCTTCAAGAAGGAACGACGTGAGACGGATTCTTCCAGAATTTGGGAATCTTGCGGGCATGAAACCACCGGTGGTGGTTCAGGAAACTCGCTTTGGAGAGTCTCCTGGAATGCCTTCGTATCTTCGCGTTCCTCGCTACCTTTCCAGTATTTTTTTCCTTCGTCAAGGGACATAGACCCACCCAATCGATCCTCCTTGGTTAGTAATGACAGACTCCGCACTGTGTTGAGGCAAATCTTCCTACCAGTTCAGGAACACTTCCGTTGTTGACATCGCGATGGCAATTCAGACACCAACCCATGGAAAGGTCTGAGTACTGGGACACTCTCTCCACGGTCTCCACCGGACCATGACAGGTCTGGCAGGTGACGCCGGCCGTGTAATGAGGACGATGGTCGAAGTAGACGAAGTCCGGCAAACGGTGTACTCGTACCCACTCAATAGACCCGCCGCCATTGTTCTCTTCGTATCTCATCTCCTCACTGTTGAATCCGACTGCCTGGTAGAGCTGGATCAACTCCGAGGAAACCACAGGTCGGACTTCACGATCTTCCTCATTGGCCTTCTGCTGCTCGATCCGGGTCTCATTCCAATTCCCGAGGACAAAGCGGTGACAATTCATGCAGGTGCTGGCAGAGGGAATCCCCGCAGAGCGACTCTGTTCGACACCGGAATGACAATACAGACATTGAATCCCCAGATCGCCGCTGTGCAGCCGATGTGAAAACTCGATGGGTTGCTCAGGCGCAAATCCCTGATGATTTCCAGGCAGGCGAAAATCTGCTTTTGAGAGAAAGATGGCAAGGACAACAATGATGCCAACGGCGCACAGGAGCGATATTTGCTTTCGAAGCTCCGAGTTCATAAGCAAGTGTACGAGTTAGCAAGGAATTTCCGCATCGCGTCGTGCATAAAACCACCAGTTCACAATCAGACAGCTGATGTAATAAAGGGCAAACCCGTACAAGGCGTACTCCGGGGTACCACGCTGAATCTGCCTGCCAAAGACTTGCGGGACAATAAAGGCTCCGTAGGCTGCTACAGCGGAAATCCACCCCAACACGGGTCCGGCCAGGTTGGATTGGAAAATGGTCGGTACCATCCGAAAGGTGGACCCATTGCCGATGCCGGTGGTGGTAAAAAGCAGTAGGAACAGAATCAAAAAGGGTATGAAATAGGTCTCCGGAGTCTGCGAGGTTCCCGCCAGCTGGACACAGTAGGCTACCCCCAGCGCGGATCCAACCATCACCAGAGTGTCCCATTGGGTCACCCGTGCTCCCCCCCACTTATCAGACAGATAACCTCCGATGGGACGCACTAACGAGCCCACCAGGGGACCCAACCAGGCATAGGCCAATGGATTTGGAGCACTGGGGTTGATGGATCCATCAGGTAAGAACCCAAAAACATCCTGAATCAGCTTGGGAAAGGCCGCTGAGTAACCGATAAAGGACCCGAAAGTCATGGTATAGAGCCAGGTCATGACCCAGTTGTGCTTCTCCCTGAAGATCACGAACTGCTCGCCCAGATTCGTTCGAACAGATTTCGGGGCAAGATACCTCACCAGCGCCAGGGTCAGGATAATGGTCAGGGGAAGCACGATCCACATGTTCCACCCCAGTCCCACCAGCAGGTAACTGCCCACTCCTCCACCGACGAAACTGAGAAACACCAACCAGAGGACCTTCATGATGGCCGGAGCTGCCGGACCTACCTTATGTATCGGGAGGTTATCCATGAGTACCCAGGAAAGAACCGATAGGACTGCCAGGACGGGTACCCAGACCCATCCCGCATTCTGGATCCAGATCACCTGGCCTCCCAATTCTTCCAGCAACGGAAGCCCTTTTCCTCCCAGAGCACCCAAGAAGGAAAAGGTCATCACGAAAGGGATGAGAATCTGCATCACACTGACACCCACATTGCCCAGACCCGCATTCAAGCCCAGTGAAAGCCCTTGCATTCGCCGGGGAAAAAAGTAGCTGATGTTGGACATGGACGATGCAAAGGCTCCTCCTCCGATTCCTGACAGAGCCGCCAGAACCACAAAGGACCCATAGCTTGTATTGATGTTCCCCAGAGCTATACCTACACCAATGGCAGGCAGAAGCAGGAGCGCCGTAGTGGTGGTGATGACATTCCGTCCACCCGATAAAGCAATGAAAAAGGAGTGGGGTATGCGTAAAGTGGCTCCCAGCAGTCCGGCAATGGCGGTCAAGGTATAGAGCTGCTCCTTGCTGAAGGGGAAGCCAAGATTCTGCATCTGGACGATGATGATGGACCAGTACATCCAGACGGCGAAGGCGCACAGCAGGCAGGGTATGGACACCCACAGGTTCCGGTAGGCCGTGGCCTTCCCCGATTCATTCCAGAATTTTTCGTCCTCAGGATCCCAATAGGAGAGAGGGTTAGCCATGTTCTGCTTCTCCAAGTTCCGGCGAAAAGTTGGATGTGCCGATACCCTCCTCAATCTCGCGCAGCAGATCAGGAACCCTGGTCTTCATCATCTGGCGAATCACCACATGCAGCCACACCAGACAACCTACGGAGAGGAGGAAAAAGAACATCCAGCAGGTGGTCCAAATTCCTGTGCTGCCCAACAGATATCCGAAAAGGACTGGACACACGAACCCGCCCAGGCCACCGACCACCCCCACCATGCCACCCACCACCCCCACATCCTCCGGGAAGTAGTCGGGGATGAATTTGTACACGGCCGCCTTTCCGATTCCCATCATGATTCCCACGATGAAAATCAGGACTGTGAAAATCCAGACATTGGCCTGGAAGAAGATATGCGTCACGCCCCGGGCCAGCAGTTGTCTTTTGCTGACCGAGTCTCCCAGCTTTACCTGAGGTTCCTGCCAGAAGGTGGTTTGTGGGAGCACGATCACATCGACTTCCACAGCAGACAGGTCTGTGTACGAATTGACTGTACTCTTACTGATATAAGGGTAGGTCCTCTCATCCACAACAATCCGATCAGTGGTCAGTTCGGTCACGATTCCTGAGTTCCTGGCCATGACTCCTTCACCGGGAGACTCCACCACCATCCTGGGGATGACTAACAGGCCACAGGCTATGGCGCAGGAACTCAACACCAAGTACATGATGGGACGCGGTCCCCACCTGTCAGACAGCCAGCCGCCGGCGGCGCGAATCAATCCTGAAGGGAGACTGAAAATCGAGCTCATGAACCCCGCCATCCCCACGGTCATGACATAAACGTTCACGTAATAGGGGATCAACCACTGGGAAAGAGCCACAAATCCGCCGAAAACCAGAAAGTAATAGAGACCAAAGCGCCAGACCTGCATCTTCTTGAGAGGAGCCAGACGTTCAGCCAGAGATTTCACCTGGGCGCTTTCCACTCGTCTGGAATGGGTAGTCAGATAGAACACCACAGCCATGACAAACAGAACCAGGGCGTAGAGTGCGGGCATGTTACGCCATCCTTCCAGGTTCGAACCGCTGTCTGTCAGATAGGTAAGCAGGTGCGGTGCCCCAATGGCGGTGAGGGCAGCCCCCGCATTACCGGCACCGAAGATCCCAAGTGCCGTACCCTGATGCTTCCGTGAGAACCAGACTGAAGTGTAGGCGATGCCCACAGCAAACGACGCACCACTGATTCCAAATCCCAGGCTTGCAACAAGGAATTCCCCGTAGGAATCGGCAAAACTCAACAAATAGGTTGCCACCGCCGCTACTGTCATGAGAATCGTGTAGACGATGCGGCCACCATACCGGTCCGTCAGGATGCCTACGGGCAGACGAAAAACGGAACCGGTCAATACGGGTATGCCGATCAACCATCCCATCTGGGAACTCGTCCATGGATATACGGAGTTGTCGACCAGAAAGGTAACCAATACGCCGTTCATCATCCACACGGCAAAGCACACCGTGAAGGCAAGGGTGTTCATGGTCAGTACTGTTATCGGCCTTTTGTCGGCTGTCATTCCTTGGAAATCTCCGAGCTTCTTTCACATGGAAGTTTTGTTTTTGATTTGAAAGCTGGTTCTTCGAATGGCTTTCCTGTCCCAATACCAGCGGACCAGTTGCGGTTTTCTCCACAGATAGGGGTTCGGAACCACCAGAATGTGCACCAGCCGCGTAAAGGGAAAGAGCAGGATAATGGTAAAAGCCCCGATGATGTGAAGCTTCACCATTACGGGCAGGGGTGTCACGAAGGAGATGTCCGGGTTGAGTGTCAAAACGGACCACAAATAAGGAGAAAGAGAGGAAGCAAACCAGAAGCTGCCCCAGCTATGGAAGATCGCGGTGTAAGTTCCCGTTCCCACTTGAAAAATCAGGATTCCGATCACCATCCAGTCCGCGGGACTGGTCACCATGTAGGCTTTGGCGTTGGTTAATCTGCGAATCAGGATGTTCACAAGACCCACCAAAGTGAAAATAGCCCCGATAAATGCCGAGACCTCCAGCACATACAATCTGAGAGGCTGACTATTCCAAATCATGACCTGCCGGGGAATCAAGAACCCCACCACGTGGCCGGTGAGAACCAGCAGGATCCCGTAATGAAAGGGAACCAGTGCCCAGAAATGGATTCTGTTCTCCAGAAACTGCGAAGAAAGACTGGAATAGGTAAAGCCACGGTTGGAATAGCGTTGAATGGTGATCAGGAAAAACACAAACACTGCCACGTAGGGCAAAGCGGTAAAACAAGCCACATTGAAGTAATCGAGGGTTGTCAATGCTTCAGTCATAACACTTACCTATCCAACACCTTCCAGGTCGTACAACCGTGTGTTTTCCTTTGCTGTGGGGTCGGCTCCAAGCCGATTCACCAACAGGCTCTTTAACGCGTCAATGGGGTATCGAAAGGGATTGTCCTGTTCCAGGCCCTCCAGGATTTTTGAAATTGACGGCAAGAGATACTCTTGAGCAAAGCCCCTTGCTTCATGGAGTTCCAGGTTCGCCAGCAGCTTCAGACAGTGACTCATGTGATCGGGAAGCTCCACCGATTCCGCCACCTTTTCTTGGACCAGCGCCCGACGCATTTTTGCAAGGAACTCTCCCCTCTTGTAATCTTCACCATAGAGGTGCCAGCCCACCTCCAGACAGGTGGCGGGATTCATATCAAAGGTCCTGGTAAACAGCTCCTCCACAACCTTGATTTCGCTTTGGTTGATGAAGTCCGAAAAGGGCTCCAACTTCCGAGTGGTAGCCAGATCCGACCCTAATGACTGGATCAAATCATCCAGGTACTGCTTGTACCGACTGTCCGGATAACTGAGTAAATGAGCTAAATGAATGTACATTTTCTCTAGTTAGTGTCTCGTTCCATAAATACGGTGACGTTTGTGGCGAGCGCGACGGCGTCGAGTTCGCGAAGCGACGACGACGCGATGTCTGTGCATCGTGGAGGAGGAGCGACAAAGAAATCGATGCCGTCCCGCCGCCACCCTTCGGGCTGATGGAGGTTGCGGACGATCTCTGTGTCGCTCGTCGTCGCCGATGTCCCTGCATCGCCTCCTCCTCGCTCCTTGACCTCCCCTCGCAAGCCCCATCAGCAAACATCATGGTATTCATGGGACGAGACACTAAGCCCCCCGCTGCGGTTCATCACGAAAGCCAAAGCCCACCGACTGCTTGTGTTCCAAAGGATCACGCATCATCTCGATCGCTTCCTCGCGGTGGGCCGGAGGAATCACGAAACGGTCATCAAAGCTACACAGTGCAGTAAGGCGGTAGATGGCCTCTGCTTCCTCAGGAGAACAATCCGCTTCAAGCAACATTCTCTGTGCCACCTCCATCTCCACATCACCCACCGTCACCGCGCGTCGATAAGTTCTCACCGCCATCTGTTTTTTGAGGACGTAACGCAGGATGCCTTGATTTCCTGCGGAGAAAAGGTTAGCCAGGTACTCGATGGGAACGCGTGCCTTTTCAAAGTCAGGGAAGATTCCTTCCGTCAAATTCTTTACTGTCTTGCCGTCGAAGCTGGACATGACGGGCAGCATGGCCGGCACATAAAAGAGCATGGGAAGCGTGCGGTACTCAGCATGCGGTGGCAGGGCGATTTTCCATTCCTTGACGAACTTGTAGACGGGAGATTTTTGTGCGGACCGGATCACATCTTCGTGGATGCCGTTCTCCCCAGCTGCTCTGATCACTTCCGGATCGAAGGGATCCAAAATCATGCCGCGATGGGCCTCCACCAATTCAGCATCCGGCTTCTTGGCCACCTCCTCCATTTGTTCCGCATCGTACAGAAGCACGCCCAGATAGCGAATGCGCCCCACACAGGAGTGAAAGCAGGCGGGAGCCTGACCCGATTCAAGTCGGGGAAAACAGAGAATGCATTTTTCCGATTTTCCGGTTGACCAGTTGTAATAGATTTTCTTATAGGGGCAGGCAGCAACACAGGAACGCCATCCCCGGCAGCGCTCCTGATCGATGAGTACGATACCGTCCTCTCCTCTTTTGTAGAGAGCCCCGGAAGGACAAGCGGCCACGCAGGAGGGATTCAGGCAGTGATTGCAGATGCGCGGCAGGTAGAACATGACCAGACGCTCCACAGCGTTTAGCTGGTCTCGCTGCTCGGCTGTCAGAACATCCAGATTCGGATCGTTCTTTGCGTAGATAGGAGACCCCCCTAAGTCGTCATCCCAATTGGGTCCGGACTCGATGTCTATGTACTCGTTCGTGATCATGGAGACCGGTATGGCCGTGGGTT
This sequence comes from uncultured bacterium, assembly GCA_965369785.1. Lineage (GTDB taxonomy): Bacteria > Acidobacteriota > UBA6911 > RPQK01 > JADFOI01 > JADFOI01. The sequence goes on along the minus strand of CBDUTA010000002.1, from coordinate 5,189 downwards.
GATCGTCTCCCTCCGGAGCGTTCAAGAGGTCATCGTACTTATAGGTCCAAGGTTCGTAGTAATCATCCATACTGGGCATGTTAGGGTGATGGAAGATATTGAAGACCAATTTCTCTTTGCTGGTGGACTTGAGTTCCAGCTTGTCATTTTTGTTTTCCCAACCACCCTTGTACTGTTCCTGATCCTCCCACTTGGTCGGAAAACCGGTGCCTGGTTTGGTCTCGACGTTGTTCCAATTCATGTACTCGGTCCCTTTTCGGTCCGTCCAGATATTCTTGCAGGCGACGGTGCAGGTGTGGCAGCCGATACATTTATCCAGATGGAAGACCATAGAAATTTGTGATCTGATATCCATGTCACGACACTCCAATTCTCATATCTACCACTTCAGAGCCGGAAGTTTTCTGACCAGAATGTGGGTATCCCGGTTGCACCCAGTCGGGCCCCAGTAATTAAAGCTGTAGGTGAATTGCCCATAACCACCAATCAGAAAGTTGGGTTTGAGGCGTGCTCTGGTGAGACTGTTGTGGCCCCCGGCACGACGATTCCCTCTCAAAGGTGACTTGGGGACAGAGAGGGTGCGTTCAGGAGCATGGTATTGAATGCAAATTCCCCGGGGAATGCGCGCACTCACGCAGGCCCGGGTGACGACGACGCCGTGGTCATTGTAGACTTCAACCCAATCGTTGTCGTTTATGTCCAACTCCTCTGCGTCCTTGTGATTGATCCAAAGCGGTTCAACGCCCCGGGAGAGGGTCGTCATCCGGTGGTTGTCGCTAAAGGTGGAATGGATGTGCCATTTCCCGTGCGGTGTAAGATAATTCAACATCATCGATTGGGTCTCTTCTTTGGTGAAGACCAAATCTGCATATTGAGAAGGGGTGGGTTTGGGCTTGTAGGTGGGCAGATGCTCGCCGAACTGAAGATACCCGGGATGGTCCAGATAAAGGTGTTGCCTTCCAGTCAGGGTTCTCCAGGGACCCTGTTTCTCCACGTTGTAGGTGAACGGTGAGTAGGCCCTTCCGTCGGTCAGCAGTCCCGACCACATAGGGCTGTTCAAAAACCGTCGGGGCTGGGCCTGGATGTCCTGGAAATTGACCCGGATGTCGCGGGACTTCTCAGCCAGATCACCCAGGGGCAGTCCCACTTTCTCCTCCATGTTCTTGTACGATCGATAGGCCAGTTCCCCATTGGTGACGGTGGCCAGGCAGAGGACGACGTCGCAGGCCTCTTCAGCCTCCCGAAGGGAAGGGTAGTGACTGCCATTCCACTGGACCGTGGGACCGGTTTCCACGAGCTTGTCGTAGAAATCGTCGATGTCATAGTGTGTGCCGTGCGCTCCAATCCCGTTTTTTCGTGCCAGTGGACCGAAGGCGATAAACTGGTTGTATAGATTTCGATAATCGCGATAGACCAACTCCATACCGGGCATGGTTTTCCCCGGAATGGCCTCCACCTCCCCTGTAATCCAGTCTTCGATCTCCGGCTGGGCAATCTCGGCGGGCGTGTCATGAGCCAGCGGCATGGTGACAATATCGGGGACCGGTTCTGGAAAGTGTTTTTCCGCCAGTTGGGAGAACTTCTGGGCAATGGCTTTGAAAATGTCCCAGTCACTCTTTGACTCCCAGCAAGGCGGAACGGCGGGGGATAGCGGGTGGATAAAACTGTGAAGATCGGTGGTATTCAGATCCGCCTTCTCGTACCAGGTTGCGGCAGGCAAAACAATGTCTGAATACAGTGCGGAGGTATCCATGCGAAAGTTCAGATCCACCACCAGATCCATCTTTCCCTCAGGGACTTTGTCGTGCCAGGTCACTTCCTTGACCGTCTCCCTTGCAAACTCGCTGTCGGCGATGGCATTGGTGTGAGTACCCAGATAATGTTTCAGAAAATACTCATGTCCTTTGGCACTGGACATCAATGCATTGCCGCGCCAGATAAACCAGATGCGCGGCCAGTTGTCCGGAGAATCGGGATCTTCCACCGAAAATTTGAGCTTTCTGCTTTTCAGCTGCTGGACGATATAGTCGATGATGTCCTTCGCCTCACTTGAACCCGTAGCCTCAATGGCTTCCTGTGCAAGAGCGAGAGAACTTTTCTGAAATTGGGGATAGAAGGGCATCCAGCCGTTACGGACGGCACGGATCTGGGTATCCATGGTGTGGCCGCGGGCCAACGAGTTCTCAGGCTGCTTCTGTGGAACCGTATGATAATCGGTAAAGGCCTTTTCGTAGCGCCACTGGTCCGTATTTACATAATGCCAGCTGGGAGCGTTTTGCAAACGCGGCGAGGAGATCCAGTCTTTGGCGAAGGCGATTGCCCCCCAGGGCTCAGCAGGTGCCAGTTTTTCCTGTCCCACGTAATGTGCTAATCCTCCACCATTGACCCCCACACAACCAGTGAAAAGCAGGGCCTGAATGGCGGCTCGGTACATCAGGTTGGCGTGATACCAGTGGTTGATTCCAGCCCCGATAATGACCGTACACTTTCCGTTGGTGTGTTTAGCGGTCACCGCCCACTGCCGGGCAAATCTCAGCAGATCGTCGCGGGACAGACCCGTATACTTCTCCGACCAGGCTGGGGTATAGGGGGCATTTTCGTCATCGTAGCTCTCCGGATACTCCCCTTTCAACCCCCTGGGGACGCCATATTGAGCCATGAGCAGGTCATAGACGGTGGCCACGGTGACCGTTCCATCTTTGGTTTCGATTTCCTTGACGGGAACTCCGCGGGCAACACTGCTGCCTTCTCCAAAATCATCGAAGCGAACCAGCACTTCACCATCGTTCCCCTGGAGAAAACTCAGGGTGGGATCGATCTTGCTGCCATCGACTCCATCCTTGAGCAGCAGGTTCCACTTCCCTTTCTCTTTTCCCCAACGATGACCTACACTGCCCAAGGGCATCTTGGGAATGCCCTCACCAGAATCCCACACCAGAAATTTCCACTGCCCATTTTCCTGGTCCGCGTATTTCCCCAGCCGATTGGCACGAAGTAACTGGCCCGCTTCATAAGTCTCGCCATCTTTCTTGAGCTCCACCAGGAAAGGAGAATCGGTGTACTTCTTGGCATACTGGAGAAAGTAAGGCGTCTGCTCCTCATGGTGAAACTCCTTCAAGAGGACATGATTGACAGCCATCCACCAGGCACCGTCCTGCCCCGCATTAATGGACATCCACTCGTCGGCGAACTTGCAGACCTGACTAAAATCAGGGGAGAAGACGTACATTTTGGTCCCGTTGTGTCTGGCCTCCGCCGCGAAGTGGCAGTCGGGCGTTCGAGTCATGTTCAGGTTGGAGCCCATGACTGCCAATAGCTTGGCGTTAAACCAGTCGGCGGATTCCTGGACATCCGTTTGCTCGCCCCAGGTCTCGGGTGAGGCGTTGGGCAAATCGGAGTACCAGTCGTAAAAGGAAAGTGACGATCCACCCATGAGCTGCAACATACGTGACCCGGAGGCGTAGCTGAGCATGGACATGGCCGGAATGGGAGAAAAACCGGCTATTCTGTCCGGTCCGTGTTTCTTGATGGTATGGATAGTGGAGGCAGCAATGATTTCCAGGACCGTTTCCCAGGAGGCTCTGCGAAACCCCCCTTTGCCCCGAGCTTTTTGCCAGCGCTTCCGGGCTTTGGGATTTTCCACCAGGGAGGTCCAGGCCTCCACCGGATCGTCGTACTCCGATCGCGCCTTCTGCCACAGGTCAATAAGAGCACCGCGCACGTAAGGATATTTCACCCGCAGTGGGCTGTATAAGTACCAGGAGAAGGAAATGCCCCGCTGACATCCCCGCGGCTCATAGGGCGGTAATCGGGCCTCTAGTTTTGGATAATCCAACCCTTGCATTTCCCAGGTGACAATGCCGTCTTTCACGTGAATGTTCCACGTGCACCCTCCTGTACAATTCACCCCATGAGTGCTTCTGACAATCTTGTCGTATTGCCATCGGTTTCTGTAAAACTGCTCCCAACTTCTCTGTTCGGGAGCAACGTCGTCTCTGATCCACGAGATTTTGCTCACGGATTCCTCCTCATTGATTTGCCTGCCTGACCATCGCTCGCCGGACTCCGCTGAAACGCCTGTTCCAGAGGCGATCGAAAATGGCCAGCAACAGCACGGCACCTGCGATACCAAAAAGCAGAAAGTTCACCAATGCTGTTGAGTCTTCCGGTTCATCCTGTTCAGTTTCGTCCTTGAGAAAGGCCATGATCGATACCACCTCATCCTTCTCCAAGGGATGCTCCTGAAAGATGGGGTTCATGGTCGGGCTGGGGGGGCTACTCAGCCAGGCCACAAGCCCCTGGCGCCCTCCAAGTCCGGCATAGGAGCGAGTCAGATTTGGCCCTAAACGTCCTCCTCCAAGACCTCCTAGTCCACTCACAGTGTGGCAGGCGATACAAGCGGGACCTCCATTTTTCAATAGCCGCCTGCCGGTAAAAAGCGCCCTGCCTGCTTGGATGTCCTCTGAAAGCAGGGGCGCCTCAGGGGCTTCGGTATCCGCTGTTGTGGGGCTCTCCACTAACGACTGCTCATCAATAAAATCCAGCAGGGTGTCGGCCAGAGTCCCGGTCATGCCGGGGGAACGCGGCATCAAAGCACCGCGGGACTCTTTCTGCAGTTTCATCGCATAGGGGTCGCCACCGGACAACACGCCCTCCGGATCCAGCAGCCATTTGACCAGCCACTCTCTGCTTTGCCGCTGGGAGACTGCCTTCAAATCCGGTCCCATCAGCGGTCCCTTCCCGATGGTGTGGCAGCCCGCACAGTTCTTCGTGAAATACTCTTGGGTGGTTTGGCCGAGCACGGCAATAGTAGAGGTGGAGAGGACAGCGGCTAAAAGAAACGCCCACACTCCAAGCCAGGAAATCCTCTGAATCGTTGATGCTCTCCGAGTGTTCAGCTTCAGCGTTGGGTTCACTTTCCAGTCTTTTCGGATAATCGGACCTGTTTATCTTGACTCAGCAAGAAATGCTAGTGGGAGCAACTTACGTGCCAATTGCGAAGGCTCGTTCGATTGGGTGGTCGCAGAGACAGGGGAGAGTCGGTGAGACGGTTTCAAAAACCGGGTGATCTGCAGGTTTCTTGTCTAGGGGGCGCACGACCGAGAGTGTCTCAAAAGTGGGCTGGCCCCAGGTTTCTTGTGTCGGGGGGGCCGGCAGGGCGCCCAAAAAACCCAGAAATAAAAAGGGGT
>CBDUTA010000001.1:0-90709 GCA_965369785.1 uncultured bacterium | reverse complement strand
ATAACGAGCCGGACTTCGCTCGGGCAGAAGGACTGCCGCAGGTCGGTTTTCGTGGTCCCTCGCGGGTGCTTGGCAGAACGATTGAGTAACGAGCGGACCGAACATCATCCCTTAAACGGCAGGAAAAGATAATGGTGTAACCCTTAGTTGAGACTTTTGTGCAGCCATATCCGGATTGATTGCCAAAGTGGGGCTGGGGAGTCTGGCAAGGGAGCTTTCAACAGGTAAACCCGCCGGATTTAAGATTAGGAATTGGAGAGTCACTCAAGATTAAGGAGATATGTATGTCTACACATATAGAAAAGCTAAAGCCAATAAAAGGCAGTTACGACCTGCGAGCGGTGCGTAATGTCCGTGATTGGATCGAGTTGCTCAAGAGTGAGGGAGAGTACCACGAGGTTCATGCAAATGTGGATTGGGATGTTGAGCTGGGAACGATCGCCCGACATGTGCAATCGGCAGAGGGACCTGCGCTTCTTTTCGATAACATCAAGGAGCATGAGAATACATGGTGCAGGAAACTATTTACTAATTCCGTGGGTTCGTATGGAAGGATGGCACTGGCATTTGGCCTTCCCAAGGATATAGAGACAGCCGATTTAGTTGTGGCCATGAGGGAGGCTTACAAGAAAAGCATCCCTCCCAAGGAGGTGTCCACGGCACCTTTAAAGGACAACGTCATCAAAGGCGATGACATCGATATCAACCAGATCCCGGTACCGAAATGGCACCACTGGGACGGGGGGCGTTACATCAACACTTTTGCCCCCATCATTACCAAGGATCCCAACTCGGGTCTGTACAATATGGGCCTGTACCGTGGCATGATTGCCGACAAAAATCACATCTCCTGTCTGCTCGTTCCTTCGCAAGGGTGGGGGGACCATTACTCCAAGCTTCAAGCCAAGAAGGAGCCCTTGAAGGTGGCCTGCGTATACGGCTGCCATCCTTTGCTCACCATCCTGGGAGCCAGCGCATTTAGCCGAACGGTTAGTGAATACGACGTCTACGGAGGCATTGTGGGGGAGCCGCTGGAACTGGTGAAGTGCGAGACCAGTGATCTTCTCGTTCCTGCTTCTGCCGAGATGGTGATTGAAGGGACGATTTCCTGGGACAAGAAGGACTGGATGATGGAAGGCCCCTTTGCCGAGCATATCGGTTACTACGGGGGGGTCTACTCTCCGAAGCCCACCATGAAGGTGGACGCCATCACCTTCCGTGATGATCCGATCTATCAGGGAGTGTGCGAGAGCATCCGTCCCGGCTGGCCGAATGAAGATGCCTACATCGTTTCCCTCTCTAGTTCAGCATTGGTGTGGAACCACCTGGAGGCCTGCGGTGTTCCCGGGATCACGGATGTCTGGATGAATCTGGATGGCTGTTATTACATGATCTATGTTCAACTCCGGCAAAGCTATCGCCATCAAGCCAAGCAGGTGGCCTCAGCCATCTGGGGCCTGGCGTTTGCCAACTGGGCCTACAAGAATGTGATGGTGGTTGAAGACGACATTGACCTTCGCGATCCGGGTCAACTGGAGTGGGCCTTTTGCACGCGCGTCAACGCCGCCATGGGAGACCTTGTGATCTTTGACAATCACTTTGGTTCGGTGTTGGACCCCAGCACCGCACTGGAGGAGCGAGATATCTACAAGTTCGGTTCCGGCAAGTGGGCCCGAGTGCTCATTGACGCCACCAGGAACTGGGATTTGGGCACTCGGCCCTTCTGGAACGACCAGGTGTTTCCTCCTGTTTGTGTCCTGGCCAAGGAAGATGAGGATCTGGTCCGAAGCCGTTGGGAGGAGTACGGGCTGAGCCACGTCAAGTATATCCCCCGGATGCAGATTGACAAGGACGAAGATCTCAAGTGGAGATATTCACTGCAGGCGCGACCCACGCCGGAAAAAGTAGAGGAGAAAGACTAAGCGTGAAGAAAGGTTGAAAAGTCAGCCCATCGATCTAGGCATCCAGACTACGGGATGGGCTCCAGAATCATTAAAAAGGAAGGAGTCGAACCTGGTTAAGATGAGTAGTTCTCAGGCCAAAGTCGGTGCAAAGGGTTTGCGGACGATTCTTGGTGGTGCATTTTTGGTTTTGTTCCTGTTTGGCTACAGTGTACCGGCAATGGCGCAGACGAGCTTGGGCCAGGTGACCGTGCCGAAAGTGATTGCTCATTACCCTGAACTCATCCTGTACAATGCGTGTCGAATGTCCAATGGTAAAAATCTTCATGTCGTAATGATATGGAACTAGAGCCAAAACCTAATACAGTTAAGCCTCGCTCCAGGGGCTAGGAGGCCAGTCCGAAGCCTCTACATTCTGTCAGGGACCTTTTTCTCGGTGCTCCCTGAAAAAAACTTTTCTGTGAGACCAATCCAAGCCTAGCAGCCCACAGGGCTGACCTCTCGACAATCAATCTCTCCGAAATTACGTCCTAATCCCACGCGGGCCCTCCCGGTCCTCTCCAATAGGGTTTACTCCCTTGGAATGGTCTTGAGAATTCGAGTGATCAGTGCCGGGCTTTGTTGATGCACTCTCGTTGATACACCTATACAGCTACATCGGAGGCAGTTATGGCTATCACGAAAAATGTGCCTAAGATCGAGAGGATCGTTCGGATTGTACTTGGAGTTGCTCTGATCCCTGAGGGTTTTTCTCTGACCGGATTGTGGATGCCGATATCTATCGTCGCAGGCGTTTTCTTGGTGTTTACCGCCTTTGTCGGGTACTGACCCTGAAAGGGACTTGCGCTGAAGGTCTTCAGCAGAAAATGACATGCAGACGTTAATGTAGCGGTACACTAAGTAAGCCTGCCAATTCCCATTGCCGTTCACTGCCCAAAGTCATAGCATTTAGGGAAACCCTTCTACAACGTGGGGGACTTCAATGGTCGGCCAGACCATTAACCATTACGAGTTTCTAGAAAACGGACACTTTGATGGCATATCTCCCAGCCCTTTTGGAAATTTCTTGAAGTCGAGGTCAGCGTGAAGGCATAGGGCCACACTGACGGCCGCTGCGGAGCCATCTCTCTCATCCCTGGGGTGGACACCGAAGTAGCTGTCGTAACCCTTCGCTTCTTTTTTGATTTCATGAAGTAGGGAGTCCAAGTCCTCACAATAGTGGCTTTGTACTTGCCCTGTTTCATGGTCAATCTTGCGTCATTAATCAAAGTGGTTGCCCCCGGCCAGTAGTCGGCCAAAGAGCCTTTCAAAGAACTGCTCAGCTGAGTAACGTTTTGATTAAAGAAGCTATTCCACAACTCGTTTATCATCATGAACTGTCCAGGTCCACAATCATATATCCCACCCAAAAACTCTGTTTTTCTTTTGACCGTACGCCAAATAATTGAAAACAGCACAAAGCAAATGCCCAATACCAATACCTCGAGCAGCGCAATAAATCACGGCCTTATCGTTCACTGCTTTAGGCTCATCTAACGGTGGAATGATCCGCATAGGCTTGGAGCTGAACCGTCCACCATGGGTCAAAGGTCCCAGTGATAGCGGGGTTTGACTATTCTGGTGGAGCCAAAAGAAGAATGAAGACCATCCAGATGGTTTAAGTAAATAACTTGGAAGTCTTGAGCTGGTTTGACCGGAAGGGCCAGACCATCTCCCACTACACGATTCTGGTGATGAAGACACCAGAATCTATCCCCTATTTTCGCTACTACTCTAATTCCCAACTCTATTGAGAGTTAATCTTTATGCCAACAACGTTCTTGTTTTTCTATGCTTTGGTATGAGATTTGCACCAGTTCACAGTGGAGAGTTTGTACTGGGATTCGTTCATATGTGAGCGGACCGGAGTCAGAAAGCCGTAATGCTTTATTTAACTTTATTGACAATGACGCTGGTCACAAGCCAGTCCCTGAAAATTGAAGTCAGCCGCATTGTGGAAGAATATCTATCCCGAGTCGACCTGCCACCGACCCAATACGAGATTGTAATCTCTGATCAGGTGCCTGAGGGAGCTGCACTGGTACATTCGGTTGAAGCCTCTGGCAAGGATACGGCCGTATTTTTGTTTGAAAGAGAGCTGCTTTTTCAGCTATCGAGGCGCGAGACAAGAGTACTGATTGCCCATGAAGTGGGCCACCTAGCTCTTGAGTGTCAACTGCAAGGGAGGAGGATCTATCAGGAGCTATGCGCCGATGTGGCCTCTTTAAAATTCGTTCCGGTGGACGATGTGGCAGCCCTGCTTGCCAAGTCAATCGTTAGCTCCCCTTACTATCCAGCACAGAGAGAATTTATCTACAGGCTTGGAGTGATACAGGCAAATAGGACGGCAACTGGAGAATTAGAACTAAAAGCCGCTCGACGAGTAAGGTTGCCGCCAGAGGACGTTGATTGGCTGTACTGCGAATGAAGTGTGAGCAGGCCACAGCTTCTTAGCAAGCGGGCGACATATTGACATCTTAACGAGGCCATTATGAGGAAAAGACTACTCATTGCCTCAATGCTTCTTTGTGTGCTTTCAGGTTGGGGATGGGCTCTGCGGCAAAGCTCCTCTATGTTTCTTACTGGAAAAGTCATTCTAGGCGACGGCATGACACCTCCTGGACAGGTGCAAGTCGAGTTGGTTTGTAACGGTGACGTGGTCCGACAGGCATACATTTCCGGCAGCGGAACTTTCAGTCTTCAAGTCAGTTTTGCCCGGGGGTCTGTGGATAGTCAGCAGCCAATGGATGCATCTTTCAACGGGCCTTTGAGTGGTAGATCCAGTACCAGTCAGGTAGGACGTACCTTAGGACGGAGCGTTGCATCAGCGCAGTACGATTCGGTTAATCTAAGTGCCTGTGAATTGCAAGCACGACTGGCAGGGTTCCAGTCCGATAGAATCAAACTTGGTCGTCGAGGCATCCTGGACAATCGCGATGTTGGTGTCATCATACTGCACCAGACAGTGAGCGCTGAGGGTGGCACCGTCAGCGTCAAATCCTTAGCTGCGCCCAAGAAGGCGAGGCAAGCTTACGAAAAAGCGGGGAAGGAGCTCACGACAAAGCAGATCAAATTTTCAAAGGTGAAGATGGAATTGCTAAAGGCCGTGGAGATGTACCCCGAGTTTTCAGCGGCCTGGCACTTACTGGGAGAGACCCGTCTGGAACTCAAAGATCAACCCGGTGCCCGCAAGGCCTTCGAGCAAGCTATGGCCGCTGACTCACAGTATGTGGCTCCCTATTTATCCCTAGCGAGGCTGGAAATGGAGGAGCAGCAATGGGAAAAAGCGACTCAGTTGTGCAGTCAGGCTCTTGAATTAAATTCTCACCTGGCAGCAGCCCACTATCTCAATGCCCTGGCGAATAGCCATTTGGGTAACCTGGATGTTGCAGAAAAGTCGGTTCTGCGGGTCCAAAAGAGCCGTCAAGCTCAGGACTATCCGGCTACACATTACATTCTTGGATGGATTGAATCGCAGAGAGGGAATTTCCAATCGGCTGCTACTGAATACCGGCGTTTTCTGGCCATCCAACCCACAGCTTCGATTGCCGAGAAGTTGAAGGAACAATTGACTCAGTGGGAGGGGCAGGGCCTGACTCAAAATTCTGAGATTTCCAAGTAAAAAATCCTCAGCACGATAAAGACGGTAAGAGACCGATACTCGTGATTTGGGTTGAATACCACGGTCGCTGGTCAAATAGCCCATGACCTAAGTGCTGCGCTGCTCAAAAACCAGTCTCGTCGTCAAAGAAGGAGGACCCTGGGGCGGCCAGAGACGGATACGCCCCCGTTCGCGAACTCGACGCCGTCGCGCTCGCCACAAACGTCATCGTATTTATGGAGCGAGGCACTAAGCTTCGAGCTCGCTTCAAAGGTATCGAGCACCATGACAGGTTTGCACCGCACTCCTCGCCGCAAGAAATACTTCGATGGCATCATCCAACTGAGGAACTCTATCCTTCTAGTGAGTGTGGTCACCCTCGTTTTACCTCTTTACGGTCAAGCAACTAAGGGCAACGACAGGGTGGTGGTGGCGGTTTACACTCGATCCAGGATCACAATTGATGGTGAACTGACCGAACCCGCTTGGCGGACGGCACAACCTGCCAAAGACTTCATCCAAAGAGATCCATCCGAAGGAGAACCGGCAACGGAACCAACTGAGGTAAGAGTACTTTACGACGACAAGAACATCTATATCGGTGCTGAGTGCCATCACAAAACATCAGCATCGATCGTCGTCCGGGATATCACTAGAGACTTTAGCACGCAAGGTCAGGATTATTTCGGAGTTCTCATGGATACCTTCAACGATGATCGGAGTGGGTTCCTGGTGGCAACCACCCCCAAAGGGGGACAACTGGACGTCCAGGTTTTGAATGAGAACCGCGATGTGAATGTCAACTGGGACGGGGTCTGGTACGTGAACAGTCGCGTTCACGAAGAGGGGTGGACAGCCGAATTAGCTATTCCTTTCAAGACTTTGAGATTTAGCAAAGAAGAGGTTCAAGTCTGGGGAATTCAGTTCTTTCGAAAGATCCGACGGCGAAATGAGATGACCTACTGGACGTCGGTTCCCCGGCGATACAGCGACGACTATCAGGTCTCCTTAGCAGGGGAAATGATCGGCCTCGAAAGAGTAGAGCCGGGCAGGAACCTGAAAGTCAAGCCTTTTGTCCTGGCTGGCCTAGACAAGTTTGCTGCCCAGGGGAAAGGGATAGGTGGAGATCTCGATGGCGGCCTGGATGTGAAATACGGACTGACACCAGGCTTGATAGCGGATATGACACTGAACACCGATTTTTCCCAGGTGGAGGCAGATGTCCAACAAGTCAACCTCACTCGGTTTCCTCTTTTTTTCCCTGAGAAAAGGGAGTTCTTTTTGGAGAATGCCGGTATTTTCCAATTCGGCGAGACCTACAGACTGGGACCACCTCGAAAGCAGGAGCTCATCCCTTTTTTCAGCCGTAAAATTGGACTGAGCGACCAGGGCCTGCCCATTCCCATCTTGGCTGGTGCACGGCTAACTGGTCGCCAGGGCCCCTATTATCTGGGTTTCATGAATATCCAGACCCGATCTGAAGGGTCGGTACCCGCTAACAATTTTACGGTCGCTCGAGTAAGACGGGACTTCTTGGCCAACTCCGATATGGGTGTTCTGTTCATTAACCGCCGATCGGGCCAGTTCAGGGACTATAACCGGCTGGTCGGTGCCGACCTCAATTTTCGATTCTTTCAAGACCTGAAGGCCAACGTCTTTCTGGCTAAAACCCAAACCCCGGGTCTTAGCGGTAAAGATGGAGCAGGGAAGGTGGAAATGCAATGGCGCGGTGATCGCTTCCGTTTTATTGGATCGTATTTGGATATTCAGGAAAATTTCAATCCGGAGGTGGGATTTGTCCGCCGTCCCGGAAGAAAGATTCTGCACAATGAAATTGGAATCAGAGGACGTCTCCGGCAGGGTACACGCTTGGGTTCTTTCCTACGGGATGTGGGGGGGCTCGTACTCTCAGATTACGTCATTCTTCCCGGCGGCGTAACCGAAACCAAGTTCCTCCGGCCGCAGCTCCGCTTGGAGTTCCAAGACGGAGGTGGCGTTGAATCGCAATACACTCTAAATTTTGAAAGGCTGAGCGAACCCTTTACCATTGGCCGCAGCGCTTCCGACCGCATCACGGTTCCCATCGGCGACTACAAGTTCAATGAATTCATGATCTGGTACTTCTCTGATCCCAGTAAAGCGATTTCTGTGAAGGCCATATACAGGAGAGGGGATTTTTTCAACGGCAAGAAAAAGACGATAACATTGGGAGGGACCTTTCAACCGGGCTATCGCTTTTCCATAAGCGTGGACTACGAAAGGAACGATATCAATTTAGGGGAGGATTCGCTGAAGACGGACTTGGCTCGTCTGACACTCAATTACTCCTTCAATCCCAAGATGTTCTTGAATGCTCTGATCCAGTACAACAGCGATGCCAACCGGATTAGCGCCAATGTTCGCTTCCGCCTCATCCATCATTCCCTGAGCGATCTCTTCCTCGTCTATAACGAACAGCGGGATGTCCAACAGGAGAGGTCCGACCGAAGTATCACTCTCAAATACACCCACCTGCTGAATTTTTAGCTCCTGAGTGGCCAGCCTCCGCCGCTACGAAGTATCAGGATGTTTGAACTATCTTATCTTTGGCTAGCCGCTCAAGTACTTCACGGCGTAGTTTCTCTACCCCTTCTTCGTCCACGGGCTTTACGTCGTGAGGCCAGATCTGGCGGGTGCTATAAGCTGGAGTGTACACAGCATTGATTAGAGGTCCCCAGTTCAACACCGACCATTCAGTTAGTCGTGCGGAGCGGAGTGCACGAATATCAGCATTAGCGACAACGATCACCTGGCCCGGTGCTTCCGCGGTGGTTAGCGTCGTTCCCCGGTAGTCGAGAACTTCCGAGTGGCCCCGGTTTCTACCACGCGGCATGTTGCAATCGATCATCTCGCCGATGTTGGCTGAAGCCAGATACACCATATTTTCGAAAGCCCTGACCCGTCTCTCCATATCTCTGAAATACTTTCCATCGATGAGGATTCCATGCGGTTCTGATGTGCTGTGGAGAATGATCTCGGCCCCATTGAGAACCAGTGCTCTCATAATTTCGGGCGTGCTCATCTCACAGCACAACATACCTCCAACGGTCCCATATTCAGTCTCTAAAACAGGGAAAAGAGCATCAACAGGATCTGGACCGTACTTTTCAACGTATTCCGTCAAGATCTCGCCAGGAGTGGTGACGCCAAAACTGAGCGGGAGGGCCACTCGTCTCCTCACATAAACGACCTCCCCCTCGGGATCCGTGATGAAGACGCTCTCAAAATAGTGATCAGGAAAATCCTGTATGGTCTCCCACACGCAACCCTGTATGTACACACCATACTCGGCAGACCTTTTGCCAAACTCATCAGTCACTTCTCCAGGAATCGTAACGGTCACACCCTTTAACCACTCCCGCCAAGTTTCCAATGTAAATGAGGAGGTAGGAAAACCTTGGAGTGAGAATTCCGGATACACAATGAATTTGGGGAACTCTGCAATGGGTTGAGCTCCGTGGGGGAGCATGGAAAGCATTTTCAAGTGAGAGTCTAAGTTTTCTCGGATGATCGCGGCGCTCTGAGATACATCGTCAATGAATCTCGAGTTTGCTTGCATGCATGCGATTGAGAAAACTTCACTCATTATGATTCAAGAGAAACTTGCTGTTTCGGAGCTTCATTCACCGACTACTCAGTTCCCATCGGCTTGAAAAAAAGTGAGGCACTACACGAGTTTTGATCTAGTTTCTACACTGCTCGTCTTAGCCTTCACCGGACTGATCCGGTAATGTATTCTTCGAGCTGGCTTATGATAAATTCTTGTTCAGAGATGAGGGACTTGACCACGTCCCCTATCGAAATCACCCCAACCACTCGGTCATCTTCGAGGACAGGCAGATGACGGACTCGCTTATCCGTCATCAACTCCATACAATCTTCGATCGAGTGTTCAGGAATTACCGAAGCCACAATTGAAGTCATGATTTCCCTAACGGGTAAATACCTGGAAGACTTTCCTTTCAGAATAACCTTTCTGGCGTAATCCCGTTCAGAGAGCATACCCACCAACTGATCCGCTTTGAAGACCGGTAGGGCCCCGACATTCTTGTCGGCCATCAATTTGAGAGCTCGATAGACTGAGGTGTCCGGCGTAACCGACCAGACATCGTGACCTTTGGCTTGCAGTAACTGACTAACGGTTGTCGCGCTTTTCATTACTTGACTCACGGTCTATTGACGAAAGTTCTTAGTAACAGATCACACCCCTCGCAAGTCGGGTGTAAGATTGAACTTTGAGTATTGATGAATGAGAAAAATGGTAGTTCTTATTCCTATCGAGTGCAATAATTCTGGAAGACTGCAATTGACTTATGTGTCAATAAACTCGTCTCTTGATCAACTTTGAGCTTCCCGCCTTTCAGAGTTTCACTGCCAGGAGGTCGTTTGAGAGCGCTCGTCAAACCGGGTCAAAAGTCCCGGATGGCGGGTCATTACACCGGATAGCAACAAAGAAGGAGCGGCGACTGGAGGTGTATTTTGGGCTCCTGCAAGTCCGCTCCGTTGGCCCGAAAAATGCAAGAAACTTTTTGTCCAGACCTGTTTCTTTTGGGTTGAAAGTGTTGTCAGCCGCTACGCGGTGGACAGCGACGAACTCCAAGGAGGAGAAAGCCATGGTACGCAGGGTTGTCGAGGAGCGTGTTGCCGGGAGTGTCGAGGCGTTGGAAGAAAGGCGGCCGGGCCCGCTCAAGGACAGCTTGACGATTGTGGATAACCGGACCGGCAAGGGGTATGAGGTTCCGATCTCGTACAGCACCTATCCAACTTACGGAGCCTCGATCAACTGCTTGGATCTGCGGCAGATCAAGGTTTCTGAAGACGACTTTGGTTTATTGGCCTATGATCCCGGCTACACCAACACCGCGTCCTGCAAAAGCAGTATCACCTTTGTCGATGGAGAGAGGGGTATTCTCCGCTACCGAGGCTATCCAATCGAGCAACTTGCCGAGCAGAGCTCTTATTTAGAGACCGCCTATCTGGTCCTCTTCGGCGAGCTGCCCCCCAAGGATGAGCTGGACCAGTGGGTTCACAACATCACCTCTCACACCATGATCCATGAGAACATCAAGAAATTCATGGATGGCTTCCACTATGACGCCCATCCTATGGGTATGCTGGTGGGAACGGTGGGTGCTCTTTCGACCTTCTACCCGAATGCCAAGAACATTTTTAACGAGGAAGCCCGCCACAAGCAGATTTGGAGGCTGATCGCCAAAATGCCCACCATTGCGGCTTTTGCCTATCGACGCAGCCGCGGTCTCCCTTACGCCTATCCGGACAACGACCTCTCCTACACGGGCAATTTTTTGAACATGATGTACAAGACGACGGAGCTGAAGTACGAGCCGAATCCCATTCTGAGCAAGACACTGGATGTGCTGTTCATCCTTCATGCTGATCACGAGCAGAACTGCAGCACCAGCTCGATGCGAGGGACCGGGAGTTCCCACTCAGATCCGTTTTCGGCGACCGCAGCAGCGGCAGCGGCGCTCTATGGGCCCCTGCACGGTGGCGCCAACGAGGCGGTGCTTCGAATGCTCAAAGAAATCGGCAGCACCAAGAACGTCCACGACTTCATCGAGAAGGTGAAAACGGGCAAGGCTGGGCGCCTGATGGGGTTTGGCCATCGCGTTTACAAAAACTACGATCCCAGGGCCCGTGTCATTAAGAAGTTGGCTCACGAGGTGTTCTCGGTGACCGGCGTTAATCCCTTACTCGAGATCGCTTTGGAGTTGGAGCGGATCGCCCTCGAAGATGATTACTTCCTGTCGCGAAAGCTCTACCCCAACGTGGACTTCTATTCAGGGATCATTTATCAGGCAATGGGTTTTCCGGTGGACATGTTCCCGGTGCTCTTTGCCATTCCTCGCACCTCCGGATGGCTGGCCCAGTGGCAGGAGATGCTCATGGACAAGGAGCAGAAGATCGCCCGGCCTCGGCAGGTCTATACGGGCAGCGACATACGTGATTATGTGCCGGTCAGGATCCGTGAGTAAAGAGGAAGATCATGGCAAGACCGAAAATCAGTATTGGGAACCAGGAGGTCCCCGTTCCACCACAAGGACGAGGGGGCGGTAATAAGAAGATCTTGCTGTGACAGAGCTCACGCGAATGTCTTTTCAGGAGGAGTGTTTCTATGTCTGCAAAGATCGACCGCCGACATCTTTTCCTTCTAGCCGGAAGCGGCATGGTCAGCATGGGCAGTGTTTTCCAGGGAGGTCTATCAGCCCGTTGTCTTGAAAAGTCTTGTCACCGATATCGTGGCGACAGAGTAGAGAATTTCAGAGCTAGCCCGAATGCTGCATACGGAAATGGTGTGGGGGGCTCAATCTCTCGATAGACGCAGTCGAATGCCTTCGAACAACATGACCGGTGTGCCGATCCGGTTGGGGTTGGTACCGAAGTCAAAAAGTGTGCCACAGTCCTAATCGTCCGGCTGGTTTCTGAATCGTCGAGATTCCGAATCCATTTACAGGTTGGCTCTAAAGCCTAATGCCTGGATACAGGATTACACTGTCTGTTGCTCTTTCGCCTGGCGAAAGAGCAACAGGACTGACACACCAAATCTCCACACTCGTCCTGACACAGAAGAAGAAGTGGAGAGCGGCGACGGAACCAATTGAGAAATGCTTGTGTTTGCGAGTAGCTCCCGGAAAGAGTACATCTTTCGTCTATGATGAGCAGGGAGAACTCCGGCTGAGCCACTTGAAAGAATGTCTTTTCTAACGAGGGGGAAACGAACACTACAAATCCAGCATCTTCCAGGTTCCACTTCAGACCCCTCAGGAGCTGCTTGTCTGAACCAATAATCAAGATCGGGTGCATCATCACGAAAGGAGCTGAGCAAATTCCATGCCACGGCGAACAAGTCTTGCTAAAGCTCTTCCCTGACTCGGTGATTGAACAGGGCAAGCTTCCACCTTCGACCTTCAGCGGCTCTTGATCACCTCCGTGCTTATGTCCTTTATGTCGAGGCTAATTCTATCGATTCCCCCGACGGTAAAGAGACAGAGACTGGCAATTCGGGTGGAAATCCCCAACATTGCTGGTCAAATGGCCAATGGCCTAAGTGCTGTGTTGCTCAAAAACGGTCTCGTTAAAGGACGAGGACGGACACCGAAAGCTCCCGAGATCTGAGAAAGTATCAACCGTCCGATTGATGTGGCTCGTCCTTCCTCCCCCCAGAGATAGGTCGGAAACAGCTAGCCCGCTGCCTCCGACACCTTCTCTTGAGCCAATTTGGCTGGTAGCGGAAACTCCAGGATCGAATGGCAAGACGCAAGATTTCCCTCCTCTTGGAGTTGACTATTTTCACTGTTTGTTTCCCAAAGAGTCAATAAAGGGGCCCTGAATTTGCTTAGTGTTTTAGCTCATGAAAAAAAAGACGAATAAGGGGGCGAGGCAAAATGAATCTCTTGAAAAGGAAATTATCGTTTTTCAGTCTAATTACAGTTTTTGGAGTGGTGATCTTGGGTATGCAGGCCATTCAAGCTCAGGTTACCACTGCCACCATTTCGGGAATCGTCGCAGATAGTAGCGGCGGCGTGATCCCGGGAGTTTCCCTTTCCATTCTTCAGGAAGAAACGGGATCAGTTCGCAGCGCCGTCACCGATGAGCAGGGTCGCTATCACGTTCCCTTGCTGCAGCCCGGCACTTATGAAGTTTCAGCCGAACTGGTGGGATTTCAAACCGCGGTCCACAGCGAAATCAAATTGGAGGTGGGAGGCCGTGCTGTGGTGGATCTCATTTTAAACGTCGGGGAGATTAGCGAACGAGTGGTCGTCACGGGTGCGGCCGCTCTGGTGGACACGACCGGCACCACCGTGGCTGGACTGGTAGATGATAAGAAGATTCGCGATCTTCCCTTAAACGGTCGCAGCTTCGAACAATTGGCCCTTCTTCAGACCGGGGTCACCATTTATCGTCACAGTGAGCGCGACTCGAGCGTGGGTACGGGAATCAAGTTTTCAGTGGCTGGATCTCGGCCGACCCAGAACAACTTCATGCTGGATGGGCTGGGTGTGAATGACGCCGCCAGTTCGACTCCTGGAAGCTCTGCCGGCATCAATCTGGGAGTGGAGAGCATTCGCGAGTTTAAAGTTCTGACGAATACCTATTCGGCAGCCTATGGGAGAAATTCAGGAGCCGTCATAAACGTGGTAACGAAGTCAGGAACGAACCAGTGGCATGGAAGCGTGTTCGAGTTTCATCGCAACAGCGTGTTGGATGCCAAGAACTTTTTTGACAATCCAGCCGAAAATATACCGCCCTTTAAGCGAAATCAGTTTGGCTTTGCCACAGGTGGCCCCATCAAACAAGACAAGACTTTCATTTTTGGAAACTATGAAGGTTTGCGGCAAGGTTTGGGGCTTCCGAATATCGCGATTGTTGCAAACCAGGACGCTCGAAACGGCATCTTGCCCGTTTTTGACGCTCAGGGCCAACCCATTGGGACAAAGACTGTCGTAGTGGAGGATTCTGTTAAACCCTTTTTTGGCTTTATTTCGCTGCCTAATGGCCGGGACTTCGGGGATGGGACGGGAGAGTTTTTAAGCTCACCTACGGAGATCACTAACGAAGATTATTTTGTCATCCGATTTGATCACCAGTTCTCCGAGAACCATAACCTTTTTGCCCGTTACAGCTTTTCCGATGGGGAAAGGATTGCACCCGATGACTTGGTGGTCTTTCAAACAGCCGCCACATCTCGAAATCAGTCTTATGTCATGGAGGAGCAAACCATCGTTTCGCCCACTTTCATTAACACCGCACGTATCGGGTTCAGCCGGAATAATCTCAAAGTCGAAAGTTTGTGTATCACTCAGTGTCCCGACACCTTTATTCTAGGTAGGCAGTTTGGGAAATTGCGTTTCGGACAGGCTCAGTCGGGTCCTGCTCCCATCACCACTCTGGGGACTGAAAATCCGGCTCTCCATCCCTACACAACCTATCAATATTCGGACGACATTAGCTTGGTGCGGGGCTCCCACGCCATTCAGGCAGGGGCTAACGTGACGCGGATTCAAAATAATTCGGTGGTCTTTGGCACCGCCACTAATGGAAGTTATATATTCAACACTCTGGAGGGGTTTCTCACAGCGAACCCCAGCCGATTTTCCGCGGACACCCCCTTGACAAACCGGCGCCGGGGATGGCGTCACACTCACTTCGGCTTCTATATCCAGGATGAGTTTAATTACTCACCCAACTTGACGTTTAATTTAGGATTTCGGTGGGAATTCGTCACGGAAATCGACGAGGTAAACGGTCGGGAGAGTCAACTGGTCAACCACTCTGATCCTGCATTTACGGTTGGCTTACCGCTTTTCAACTTCACCGGGCACCAGCTGCAGCCAAGAATTGGAATTGCCTGGGATCCCTTTGGTGACGGTAAAACAGCCATCCGGGCTGGAACTGGCATCTTTCATGATCAGCTAGTGGCCTACTGGTACAACTTGGCCGCTTCCAGTCTGCAGCCTTTCTCCAAAAGTGTGAACATTTTTCCTCCCGGAATCCCGTTCCCGAATGCCTTCGACTTGGTGACGGAAGACACGATCCCGACCATTCTTCCCCTGAATCCGAACGCAAGTGTCCCGATGAAGATCCACTATAACTTGAATATTCAGCAGGAACTCGGCTCCGATACAGTACTGACAGTGAGTTATGTGGGGTCACGTGGGAGTTTCCTCCCACGTGCTGTGAACGCGAATCCAAATGTATTTACACTCGATCCCGATGGGAGTAAGAGGTGGGCAGCAGGGCGCTTGAAGCGTGTAAATGAAGCCTACGCCTTGTCTCTCTTCACCACAAACGACGTCAATTCTTTTTATAACTCCTTGCAGGTGAGTCTGAACAAGAGGTTCAGTAACAATCTGCAGTACCAATTCTCCTATACCTACTCCCACTCCATCGACGATGGGTCCCAGCAGTTGGGAAGTGAGGGGCGAACCTCTCCGCAGAACCATACGGACCTGGACAACCGTAAAGCAGATCGGGGACACTCGATCTTTGATGTCAGACATAACTTTATGGCCAATGCGACCTTCGATTTTCCTTTCGGGAGCGGTCAAAGATGGGGATCTTCCGCCACTGGATTTGCAGAGGCCTTCATCAGCGGATGGCAGATCAACGGCATCGTCTCCCTTTCGGATGGTTCGCCCGTGACCCTTATCGATGGATTCGGACGCTCCAATAGTGGGGACTTTCTCAACCCGGACAGGCCCGATCTGGTCCCTGGGCGAAACAGCAATCCGGTGCTTGGGGGGCCGGATCAATACTTCGACACTTTATCATTTGTAATCCAGGAGGCCGGCACCTTAGGAAATTTAGGCCGCAGCACACTCATCGGACCCGGTTTTGCCAACCTAGATTTCGCCGTGTCCAAGAACACAGAGTTGGTGGGCGGAGACCAGGCCGTAAATATTGAATTTCGCGCGGAATTCTTCAATATCCTGAACCGTCCCAATTTTGGTTTCCCCGATCCGAGCCTTTTTGAGGCTCCAGCGAGTGGTCAAACTGATCCTACTCCCAGAGGCGCAGCAGGGCGGATTACAAGGAGTGTCAACACCTCGCGGCAGATCCAGTTTGGATTGAAGATTATCTTCTAGGGGAGTTCGGGCCTCAGTCTCCCGAGAGACGCAGGCGAATGCCTCCAACCAACGTCACCGGTGTACCGATCCGGTTGGGGCGAGTACTGATCAGATATTTACGATCGAACAGATTGGTCACTCCTAGGAATGCTTCACAGCACTCTCCCATCCGGTGTGTCCCCATTACATCCAGCACGAAATAACCGCCGAGCCGGTAGAGATTCCGATCATCGTCGAAAGCAGCTCCCACATATCGCCCTTGCAAGGAGAGACTCACGGTTTTCGGGTTGCTGTACAGGGCCTGTGCAACAATTTGGTGTTTGGATTTTTGAACCAGCCTTTTCCCTTCAAGCTCCGGATTGAGCGCAAAGCGATGCACGAAAGGATTGTTAAAGAAGTAATGACCGCTCAGTCTCCAGTTGACCGAAGGATGATATTCGAGCTCTGTCTGGACACCCCAAATTCTTATCTCTCCTAAGTTCTGACGCTGTCGTGTGATCAGGTCGGGAGTGATCTCCAGGGTGACGTTGGAAACGGAATCTTTCACTCGATTCCAAAAAACGGTGGTGCGCCAGAAGAGGTCTGGTGTAATGGAATAGTTGAAGCCACTTTCGCTGCCAATCAATCGCTCTGGACCCAGTTGGGCATTCGCCCCTGTGAAGATCTTTCCGACCCGAAAAGGTTGGTAGAGCTCGTAGAGTGTCGGTGCCCGGAAACCCCAGCTAAAGGCGCCCCAAATGGAGGTTTTATCGGTGAGATGATAGAGCAATCCGATACGTGGGCTCAAGACACTGTTGTCTTTGTCAGCGAACTCACTCAGCGTGGTTGCTCCTGTCGAGACAACTTCTTCTAATACGGAGGCATGATAGTTGTGCCATCGATCAAAACGGGCGCTTAGTGATACTTGCAAACGAGGCAGCGGTGTGAACAGATCCTGGAAGAATGCGCCAAAAAGTTGCTGTCGCCCTCCTGCTAATCGTGTTCTGACCACAGACGCCTGCGTTAGGGCAAAGGTGTGTGTGTCTACCTTGAAATCAATCCATCGCCAGTCAGTTCCAAGAGTCAAAAGGTGCGATCCGGCCACGAACTTTGACCACTGTGCCGAACCGCCCCAACCATTGGTCGGGGCTTCCTGGCTGGATGTCAATCGCTCCGAATTGCGATCGGGCGCAACCGCTGAGAAATTGATTGCGTAACTCTGAAAATGAGAAAAGAGCGAAACCTTCCAGTTGCTTCCGTCGTCCGTACGAAAACGGAGTCCACCGGCCAAAGATTTCCACTGGGTGTCGTTTGCCTGCAAAGGCGTGCCATTTTGGCGCCCTTCGCCAGAGTAGCCACCCTTTAGAAAGAAGTTGAAATCTTCCGAAGGCTCGTAGTCGAGCTTGAGATTGAAATTGCGATAATCCGAATTTGCTTCCGTATCGACAAGTCCCCGCTCCTTCGCTCTCACAATCTTGTATCCATCCGTGTGGAAAAGGCTGCCCTCCACAGCGGCCCCCCAGTTCCCCCAAATATCGCTGGCAAAGAAATCGAGTTTCGACGTCTGCAGTGTTCCCAAAAACGTTTCCAGGAGCAGGGTGCGCCTTTGTGGCCGCTTTGTGACGATGCTGACCACACCGCCCATCGCGCTGTTGCCATAAAGACTGGAAGTTGGACCTTCCACGACTTCGATTCGGTCGATACTCAACTTGGGAATGCGGCTCCAGTAAACCCAACCTCCAGAGGGATCATTGAAAGGAACCTCATCAAGCAAAACAAGTGAGCGGCTTACTGCACTGGGGTTGATGCCACGGAGGGAAACGCCTTGCGTCGATGGCGCGGCCACCAGACTGCTGGTGCGTCGATACAGGCTGAATGTGGGAACAGCCTGTCGAAGTCCGTCATCCACTGTCAGCGCCGAAGATCTTTCCAGATGATCCCGGGTAATCACATTTTGTGAAGCTGAGACATCCCCTACTTTTTGTTCGCTGCGCGTCGCTGTCACTGTAATCGTTTCAACCAAGGAGGCAATTCTCAGGACGATGTTCAATCGAATTGTGCCTCCTTTCTCCAGTTCGACGAGGTGAGTTTGCTCGGCGAATCCGAGAGCTTGAATGGTTACCTGGTAAGAATAGGAAATCAGGCCTGGAATGATGAATTGACCGTTCTCATCGGAGAGAACGGATTGAACCGTGTTGGTCAGAGAATTCCGGATATGCACCTCAGCACCGGGAATGACAAAACCCAGTTGATCCGTAATTCGACCCTCGATCATCCGATCGGATGAGCTCTGGGAGGACGCATCCACAGACAGGCTTGCCACAGCCAGGAGAAAGAAACTCAAGCAGGTGTACGGGAACAACAAGCATTTTCTGGGTGATTGTCGAGGTGCGTTGGGCAGGTGTGGGCTCACTATCGGTCCTTTGGGGTAGGGTCTTTGTTGATGAGACCTTCTTGCTCCCACTGGGCAATCTGGGCTTCGAGATCTTCTCTAATCCCGTCCTTTTCTCGGTCAGGAGTGAGGGCCAGAAAGCGCCGGAATTGTTCTGCTCCGGAGGAGATATTTCCCTGGCGAGCGAGGATGTCCCCCAGCATGAAGTGTGTGCCAGGATAGTCCTTGGCAGAACCGTTTTTCTCGAGAATACGAAGGCATTTTTTCGCTGGTTCAAAACGACCCAGGTAATAATTGGCAAGGGCGTGAAGATAATGACTTTCCGGTTCGTACGGATCCAACTCAAGGAGCTTGGAAGTCAGCATGACTGCGTCTTCCAAACTACCCAGTCTCAGCTCCATCCGTGCCAGATGTAAGTAAGGGATGACAGAGCTGGAATCAGCAGCGATGGCCTTGGAAAAAGCCTCACGGGCGGGAGCCGTGTCCTGAAGCCTCAGCCGGATCTCCCCCAATAGGTTCCAAGCGGCAGCGAACTCAGGATACAATCGAGTCGCCTTTTCCAACTCCCTGAGTACCTTAGGAAAATTGACTTCCTTCTTGGCCGCCTCCTTTTTGGCCTTTTGATAGGCTTCGCTAGCTTTTTCGGGGGCCCTTAAGGTATTCAGACTAACAGCGGTTCCTTCAACATGATTCTCTCGGCGATGGAGAACAATGACTCCGATATCCTTATCATTTAATATGCCGCGAGACTCGAGCCTCAGGTAATTGGCAGTGAAACCCGGAAGAGTCGCTATGTGCACCTCACAAGAGATAGGATCGTACCTGCGAGTGGAGGTCCGAATACTCGGATGACTCGCATGGAAACCTCTGATTCCAGCGAGTCCTGGCAGGGTTGCGGTCGGAATATTGGCATCCATAAACTTGGCTGGGCTTCCGAATTCAAAACTAAAACTGCCCTCGACACGGGTGAAGGAATGCCTAATGGGCTGCCCATCGCATTCCATGTCGACTCGGATCGATTCCCGGACCGGCGTCCCATCTTCCAGAATCACTTGTCCGTAAATGGTCGCGCGTTGCCCCAAAACGGTCGCAGGTACTCCTACACAGAGTATTGCCATCAAGAGCATGGATTCTGTTCTCACCCAACCGGTTACTTTCCCGCCGATGTGGTCGGACTCTGTGATGTGAGCTGAGGGTTCCATTCTCAAATGTCTTCCCTGGGTGAAGTTCTTCCGGGATGCACAATGCATCGCGGAGTTTCCACTAAACATTGTGGGGCAAAAAGCGTGCCATCATCGGAAGTGCACGTGACCACGTCCCCGATTTATTCACATAACAGTCAATAAATTTTGGAAACTGGATGTCACCAGGTTCCCATGGGCTGGAAAGCCCATCACGGTCGTCTTGATACCTCAATGGGAACTTTTCCTCTACTACTGAACACCATTGGAACATTGGCTCAGGTGACGTTACCTACAAAAGAAATCTCATCTTCTATGTCCTTATGAATAGAAGAGCTTTTGTAGGGAAATTTTCAGGTCGCTATGCGCCATTTGACGTCTTTGTGGGTAGATTCACCCTGGGTTTTGCATCTGGGTCCTCTCTATTCGATGGATAACCGATTGAACAATAGGGAGTTATCTCTTAACGGCTGAGTTTGGACAGATTTGTGCACCTATTTTCAGCAAGCGGAAGCTAAGGAGGTCAGACACGTGATCAACAAAGGGTTCAGAATTCTGGGTGGCCTTTTGGCGGTTACAGTCCTACAAGGGGCCCTTGCGTTCCCCATCGATGACGAGTCCGACGAAAAAAAGAGCCCAGGAAAGACTACCCTTGGCGAGATCGACTTGAGCTCCAATGGGGGAAGGTTAGTGTTTCTTGGGGAGGTGACGGCAAAGCCCCAGTTGGTTGCTGAAGTCGTGGCTCCCATGTGGGGAAAGATTTACCTGGAAGAAGGCGTGTATGAAGGAGCCAGAGTCAAGCAGGATCAGCCGCTGGCCCGCATCGTTTTTGAATTGGATGCCGTGGAGAGGCTTGCACTCAATGATCGAACCATGGAGATCGAGCAGTTCCTGAGCGCGGCCCGCGGAAAAGCACGCAGAGCCCTGGATGATTACCGCCGAGCTGTGGAAATCAGCAAGTCATATCCAGATTTCAAAGCGGAGATGGCTCGGCGCAAACAAGTTTACGATAACGCTGTAAAAGAGCTTCAGATCGTGGACCAGCAGAGCCGACGGCAAACGAATGTGATCAAGAGCCGCGATCCCAGGACCGTTATCGTGAACTCACCTCTGTCCGGTTACATCCAAGAAATCTATATTGTTCCAGGTGATATCAACTCTTTCGATGAGTTTCGGACCCTCTTTACGGTCGTGGATCTTTCCGTCGTGTGGGTTCAAGCCGAAGTCCATGAAAGGGATTTGGCCGCTTTCCAGGGTGGCCCCGATGCGGTTGTCCGTAGCCTTTCCGAACCCGACCAGAAGTTTCAGGGTCGGTTTCAGGCCTTTGGCAGTGAAGTCGATGCGAAAACTCGTACCATTCCAGTCTATTACGAGATACCCAATCCGGATGAAAAGCTCAAAATCGGGTTACGTGTTCGTGTGACCCCCCTCTAGCCCGGATGATGTATAGGTTCTTGTCACGAAGCGACGACCTGAAGAGGCTCCCGTCGCCCGTCTTGTATCCACAGCCATCTCCACCGCCTCGCTACGATCGAGTGTGAGAAGTGAGACTTCTCCCCCTTTATTTGGGTGAAATCACCCTAAAACTCACTTCTTTTGGAAGGATTTGTTATCAGGGTGCGCGATTGCAGACACTTTGAGGGAGGGCCCAGGCCCGGCGTGCATCGTGGATTAGGTCTGATCTGTGTCCTGGACAGTAAAAACGCAAGACTGCTGCCTAGTCTGGAATGAAGATTGCGTCAGTCTAACTGAGAAATGGCTTTTTACTTGAACTCCAGGAGCTTATCCATGAAAACATCATCCAAGAAATTTCTTTTTTCCACATTGCTTATTATTTTCGCCGTGGGGTACCTCATCACCAGCACGACCAGTCAGACGCTGGTCTACTACTACTCCGTTGAAGAGGTTCAGGCTCAGCTCAGCAGTCTGCAATCCAGGGGGATTCGTATCAACGGAAAGGCTGCAGGAATTGAAACTCAGGGCCGAGAGTGTCGCTTCCAGGTGGTGGGAGAGGTAGAGAGCCTGGCCGTGGTGTATCAAGGTCTGTTGCCGGACACTTTCAAGGAAGGTTCTGAGATTGTTATCGAAGGACGTTGGAATCCAGCTCGACAGCATTTTGAGGCCACCACGATTCTGGCCAAGTGTCCTTCCAAATACGAAGCGTCCGATGATCGAGAAGGACAACCGGTGTCATGACTGACTTTTTTGTTCTCGGTGCCAATCACCGTACGGCTGGCATCGCCCTGAGGGAGCGGCTTTCACTCCATCCTCAGGAACAAGGTAATGTCCTGGCTCGGCTGTTGGCCAGCGGTTTTGTGAAGGAAGCCGTCGTGCTGTGTACCTGCAATCGATTTGAAGTTTACGGGATTTCACCACAAGCTATTGCCCAAGAAAAGATCGTAGAGTTCCTCCGTTCAGCCGCAGGAGTAGTTTCTATAGAGAGCTCCAGTTTCTATCTCTATCGAGACAGTCGGGCCCTGGAGCACCTGTTCAGGGTTGCCAGCAGTCTGGATTCACAGATGGTTGGAGAGACTCACATACTGGGTCAAGTGAAAGAAAGTTACGAGAGAGCTCGGCAGGACGGCGCCACAGCCAAGTGGCTCAACACTTTCTTTCAAAAATCCTTTCAAGTGGCCAAGAAAGTGCGAACCGAAACAGACATTGCTCTTTTACCGGTGTCCACAGGTAGTTGTGCTGCCGCTTTAGCAGAAAAGATCCTGGGTGAGCTTGAAGGACACAAGTTGCTGGTCGTGGGTGCAGGGCAGATTGGAGCAACGGTGGCAAAACACTTCTTCAAGCGAGGGATCGACTTGACGATTTCTAACCGGACTCGAGCCAGAGCCGAGGTCCTTAGTGCCAAACTGGGTGGGCAGACCATCGATTTCGACCAGTGGAAATCCCTGCTGAGTGATGTAGATGTTGTGACCTTTGCCACTCAGTCTCCTCATCCTTTGCTCACTTGTGAAGAAATGAACGAGATGATGAAGTTGCGGCGGAATCGGCCTATTCTTCTGTTGGACATGTCGGTACCCCGGAATGTGGATCCCGATGTCGCCCGATTGGAATCTGTGTTTCTTTTTGATGTTGACGAGGTGCAAAGCATCACCGCAGCCCATCACTCCGTTCGTATCGAGGAGGCGAAGAAGGCCGAAAAGCTCATCAGGCGATCGGCCCATTCGTTATGGAGAAAAATGAACACCAAAAGAGCTTTCCCCAGGCTACAGGTTCCCCGGGCGTCCTCGTCCCAACGGGCAAAGAACACGATGAGTCAGCTCCTCTCTCATTGAAGGTCCTTGAAGAAAATTTGGGGTGTGAACCGATGGTCAACGCCATGAATCGCAATCTCGGGTTCATCCTATTGGCAGTCACCACTGGCTTGACTGTGGGCTGTCAAGGTGGGTTCGATCGGCCAGAGAGTCCGGCAGATGATGCTTCTGGTGTGGTTTCTACTGGACAGGGTCCAGCCCAGAATGATCACCCGTTTGAGCGGACGCAGGCGCGTCTGGAACGTGGTCGCTATCTGGTAGAAGGCCCCGCCCGTTGTTTCATGTGCCACTCGGACATCGATTGGACACAGCCGGGAGGCCAACCTCAGAAGGGACGAAAAGGGGCAGGGCATATCTGGATCGATGAGGAGCTTCCCTGGTTGCCTCAGCGTAGTGATCTAGAGCGTCGGAGCGGGTGGCTGGGGCTGTGGGGACAGTTGTTGGTATCACCCAATATCACGCCCGATCGGGAGACGGGCGCCGGTGACTGGAGCGATGATATCCTGGTCCAGGCCATCCGCCAGGGTATGGGTCACGACGGACGTGTCTTGTTTCCGGGCATGCCGCATCGGCAGTTCCGGAAGCTGTCGGACGAGGATCTGGCTTCTATTATTGTTTACCTGCGCTCGATTCCGGCCGTACGCAACCCTCTGCCGGTAACCGTGCTGCCGAAAGAAATCCGGCAGAGCCTTCAGGCCTCGGAACCCATTACTGAGCCGGTGCCGTCGCCGGATCACTTCGACTCAGTCGAGTGGGGCGCATATCTTGTGGGTCTGAGCGATTGTATGGGGTGCCACAATGCCTTCGACCAGGACTCTCAGCCCATCCCCGGGTTGGCGTTCGCCGGCGGAGCCTTGTTAGTAGAACCGTGGGGCCAGGTGACAACTCCCAACATTACGCCCGATCCGTCGGGTATCTCTTACTATGATGAAGAGCTTTTTGTTCAGGTCATGCGCACGGGGTGGGTGGGAGCCCGCGAACTCAAGC
This sequence comes from uncultured bacterium, assembly GCA_965369785.1. Taxonomy (GTDB): domain Bacteria; phylum Acidobacteriota; class UBA6911; order RPQK01; family JADFOI01; genus JADFOI01. Next base: position 66,735 of record CBDUTA010000001.1, on the reverse strand, counting down.
CGATCATGCCCTGGTCCTTCTACGGGAATATGGCAGACGAAGATCTGAAAGCCATTTTTGCTTACCTCGGCATGCTCAAGCCAGTCGTGCACTGGGTGAACAATACCGAGTCCCCCACCTATTGCAAGCTGTGTGGCGGAATGCACGGCTTCGGCAACCGGAATCATTAAGTGCCTCACTTCACAAACGTCACCGTATTTGTGAAACGAGGCACTAAAGCAGAATCGCCAGGGTGGGAGGAGACACCGAGATGGGATACGAAGTATTCAAATTTCTTCACATTCTAGCGGTTGTCTTTATGGCGGCACCGCTATACAACCTGATCGTGGTTAACGAGAGGGCGGCCTTTGGCAAAGCCCCTTTCGCAGTGGACCGCTACTTTGAGGATGTCATCAAGGGGAATTCTCTCAGATGCTATGTCTACCCGTTGACTGCTGCCCTCACCGGGATCCTGCTTATTCCGCTCACCGGTTTGCCCTGGACTTCCCTGTATCAGAACAAAATTCTCTTGGCCAAACTTCTGCTCCCGTTGACCTTGACGTCGCGGCCTTCCGTGGTCTATTTTTGAATACAGCCCCCTGTAGAGAAACTCCTCAGCCAGGTGGAGGGAGATGAAATTTTCCCAGAGATCGCCAATCGGAAGCTCCCCTTGCGGATCCGTCGCAAGCGGCTGGCGGCTCTCTTTTCGTGGAGAATCTTTCGGCCCCCATCCGATTTGGCTGGACAATAAGATAAAGCGAAGCAGATCATGAAAAGTTCCGCGCTTGAACGCTTAACCATCTTCTCCCTGGATTACCCGAAAACAGTAATCGCCGCAGTACTTTTACTGACGGTCCTGTTCGGCCTTCAATTCCCAGGAATAAAAATTGATACCGATCCGGAGAACATGCTGGAGCTGGATCAGCCCGACCGTGTGCTTTATGACCGCCTCAAGAAGGAGTTTGGTATCAACGACCTCATCGTGGTAGGGATTGTCGATGAGAGGGGTATCTTCCGGACCGAATCCCTGGAGCGGGTGGCACGGGCCACTGAAGAGATCCTCAAGGTTCAGGGTGTCATCATCCCGGACGTGGTGAGCCTCACCACCACGAATAACGTGAAATCTTTAGGAGGGTTGCTCGATATTCACCCCGTGATGCGGGAAGTGCCGAGGACGCCGGAGGCCATTGCTGAACTTCAGCGCGATATCGCCGACAACCCGTTCCTTCATGACAAGATCGCCTCGGCTGACGGCACGGCGGTTGCCCTGTACATTCCAATCCAGCAGAAGGATATGAGCTACCGGATCGCCGGAGAGATCGAAGAAATACTCCAGCGTGAACTCCTTCCAGACCAGACCTATCACCTGGCCGGGCTGCCTGTTGCAGAGGACACCTTCGGCCACGAGATGTTTCTCCAGATGGCCCTGGTTGCGCCCCTGGCTTTCATTGCGATCATGATCCTGTTGTTCCTGCTTTTTCGTATGACAGCCTTTCTCCTACCCGTTGGGATGGACGCCATGTTTGCGGTGATCTGGGCCATGGGCCTGCTCATTGGAACGGGTCACACGGTCCACATTATGAGTTCCATGATTCCGGTCTTTCTTATGCCTATCGCCGTCTTGGACGATGTCCACGTGCTGAGTGAGTTCTTCGACCGCTATCGCGTGATAGGAGAGAAACGCCGCGCACTTCTGGAAGGGATGCGACCCTTGTACCGGCCGATGCTTTTTACATCGCTGACTTCGGCCGTAGGTTTTGCCTCCCTGGCACTCGCTGACATCCCCCCCGTGCGCGTTTTTGGCCTGTTCGTAGCCTTCGGTGTTCTGGCCGCATGGCTCTTCTCGATGACCATGGTTCCAGCCCTCATCAGTCTGATGAGCGATGAACGACTTGCAAAGATCCTTCCGGAGCAGGGGACAGCACCCAGATCACTTCTGGATCGCTGTCTTCGGCCTCTGGAGCGCTTCGTGTTTTCGCGAGCAAAGACGGTTTTACTAGCGGGCGGAGTGCTAGTGGCCGTGGGCGCCTGGGGTTTGCCGCAGATACAGATTAACGACAACCCGGTGAAGTGGTTTAAGGCCAATCACCCCATGCGGGTGGCGGATACGGTGATGAACCGTCTCTTTGGTGGGACCTACATGGCCTACATCGTGGTCGAAGGCGACCAACCTGAGGCGGTGAAGCAACCCCAGGCGGTCGAGTACATTGCTCGACTGCAGTCTCATCTTGAGGAGGATCAGCTGGTCGGCAAAACCTCCTCACTGGCGGACATCGTCAAGCGCATCAATCGGGTGCTACACGATGGCGACCTGCAGTACCAAAAGGTACCGGAAACACAAGAGGCCGTCGGGCAGTTCCTCTTTCTCTTTGAGTCCTCGGGCGACCCGGAAGATCTCGACAACTTCCTGGACCGGGAGGCCCGAAAAGCCAACATCTGGGTTCAAATGAAGGGTGGTGACAACCAGCAAATGCAGGCTGTGGAGGATCGGCTGGCTGACTTTGTTGCGCAAAACTCGCCCCCGGAAGGACTGACGCTGCAATGGTCCGGCCTCACCTACATCAACAAGGTTTGGCAGGATTTGATGGTCTTTGGGATGCTCAAGGCCATCCTGGGAAGTTTTGTGGTGGTGTTTGTTCTCATGCTGGTGGAGTTTCGTTCCTTCATCCTGGGCGGGCTCTCCATGGTACCCCTTTCCCTGGCAATCCTCCTTTCTTACGGGCTCATAGGCTGGATGGGAAAGGACTACGACATGCCGATCGCAGTGTGCTCCTCGCTCGCCTTGGGACTGGGTATCGATTTTGCTATCCATTTCCTGCAGCGATTTCGGGAGCATTACCGAGAAAGCGGCGATCTGGAAGAGACCAACCGCTACATGTTCGGTGAACCCGGGAGGGCGATCGGGCGCAATGCCATTGTGATATCCCTTGGATTTCTGCCTCTCGTTGCCTCATCCTTGACTCCGTACGTCACTGTGGGCTTGTTTTTCGCCCTGCTCATGTTCTGTAGCACCCTAGCAACTTTATGTATTCTGCCAGCGGCCCTGCGTATCGCAGGAGCGCACATCCTTCGCGGAGGTGATAGATGAAACGGACAGCGGGCATTGCAGTGGTATGTGCGTTTTTGGGGTTTTCTTTAGCTTTGACTCAAGAGTCACTGAACCAGGACAAGCTCCTCACGGCTGCTGAGATTATCGAAAAATCACGACTGGCGTTCTACTACCAGGGCGAGGACATGAAGGCCAGAATGACCATGGAGCTCATCAATCAAGACGGCGGAAAGAGAAGGCGCGTCATGACCATGCTTCGGCGTGACCAGGATGAAGGGGAGAACCAGAAGTACTTTATCTATTTTCATGAGCCCGGCGACGTTCGCCGCATGACGTTCATGGTCTGGAAATACCCGCAAAAGGAGGACACCCGATGGATCTACATTCCCGCCCTGGACCTGATCCGACGCATCGCGTCCGATGACAAACGATCCAGTTTCGTAGGGTCAGATTTCACCTATGAGGACATATCGGGGCGAGATGTGGACTCGGACTCACACAGCCTCCTGCCTGAGGAACAGTTCCTGGACAGGGATTGCTATGTGATCGAAAGCATCCCCAAGACAACCACGAATTACACGAAGCAGCTTTCCTGGATTGACAAAGAAAACTTCCTTCCGCTCAAGGAAGAATACTACGACGCCCAGAAGGAGCTCTATCGGGTCTTCACGGCCGACGAAATCAAGAACATCGCCGAGGTGGAAGGCGATAGCAGCAAGACATTCCCGACCGTAGTGAAGCGCACCATGAAGAACGTGAAAAGCGGACACCGGACCGAGGTCACCTACGGCTCGGTCACTTACAACTTGGGCCTCGAGGATAAGGATTTCAGCGAGCGTCGTATGCGAAGGCCGCCCCGGTCCTGGATTGAGTGAGCCATGTCTTGCCCAAAGATGGCTTTCCTTCCCTGCCTGCTTTTAACGGCTCTTATTCTCACGATAGCCACCCGGCCTGCCTGGGCCCAAAATTTCGACAACACAGAGGTGCACGGTTTCCTCCTGGGCAATTTCACAGGCCGTACCAGCGGACAAAGGCCGAGCGGACCGGAAGGTAAAGCATTTCTCCTTGCCGAAGAGCGGTTGCGACTGGACATCAGCACCTGGTCGGAATCCGTCGAGTTGTCCGCGCGGGTCAAGGTTGACTTTTTTCACGACGCGGTGGCTGGCGAGTTCGACCTCGATTTGCGCGAGGCGTACGTGGACTACACCGCAGGTGATTTTGACTTCCGCCTGGGACGGCAAATTGCCACTTGGGGAGTGGGTGATCTTCTCTTCATCAACGACGTCTTCCCCAAGGATTGGGTGTCTTTCTTCTCGGGCAGACCATTGGAGTACCTTAAGATTGGGGTGGACGGATTTCGTACCCTCTACTCATCAAATGCGCTCAACCTGGAATTGCTCCTGATACCTGTTTTCGAGCCGGATAATCTCCCAACCCCAGAGCGTTTCTTCCTGTTTGATCCCTTTTCCGAAGTGCCGGTCCGAGATGAGCAGCTGCCCGCAAAGACATTGGGTAATACTGAACTCGCTTTGCGACTCTACCGAAATATCGGAGAAGTCGATGTCTCGGTCTCCGCTTACCGGGGTTTCTGGCGAACGCCGAGCATTAGGCCCGATAGCTTTGTCGCCCCCATAAGTGTGACAAACTCCTATTCAAGGCTGTCTGTGTATGGGTTCAGTGCCCAGGGAAGCGCGCTGGGAGGCATTCTGGGCTTCGAATCGGGTTACTACCATTCCCGGGACGACAAATTTGGAAACGATCCCACGGTACCGAACTCCCAGCTGCGTTTCCTGTTCGGCTACCAGCGACAGCTTTGGGAAGACTTCATTTTGGGGACCCAGTACTATGCGGAAATTATGAAGAACTACAGCGCTTACCTCCAGGCCCTTCCTCTCGATTTTCCTTCTCAGAGACAGTATCGGGATACTGTTACGCTGCGGCTTGAGCAGTTGCTAAGTCATCAGACCTGGAAGTTGTCGGTGTTCACTTTTTACAGTCCCGCGGAGGGCGACTACCTGGTCCAGCCTCAAATATCCTATAAGTTTTCGGATAAGCTCACCTGCGCACTGGGAGGCAACCTTTTTGGGGGAGAAAAGGATACAACGTCTCTGGGACAGTTTGATAAAAACGACAACATTTATTTGTCGGTTCGCTTTGATTTCTGAAGAGGTAAGGGATAGTAAAGACAGTAGACTTGAATTTTACCGGCCTGGGACTCTCTTGGAAATAGATCTAGAGTATTTCCTTAAGTAATTGATTGTAAGTCCTTATAGAACCGCCTTTTTCACGCCTGAATTCTTCTGCATCTTCACGCGATTCAAAGGCCAGTAGACCCGGCATACAGCGATCCCAGGCCAGGGTGGATTCGATTCCTTCGATGTGTCTGTGCACCGGGCTGTCCAGATAGCACATATTGACCGAACTGTCCTCGACATAAATCGCTTGAGTGGCGTCCAGGAGCTTGCTTGTCCTGAAATCAGCCACCTCCACGGCCACGACGTCGTCCCGACCTTGCTGGAAATTCAAACCGCAGCGAGGACAACAGGAGTGCCTCACTTCACCGTCTCGCAGGTGGATCCTGTACAGTGTTTCCTGGTGCAGGGGGCGCCCACAGTGGTCACAAACAATGGGTTGGTCAAGAAACAGGAAGTACACCCCTCCAATCAAAATCGCCGCAATCACGGGTACCACCAAATATCGAGCCATTTTCATAGTTCACCTCCCGGGAAGAAACTCACGCCGGAGTTGTTCATAGTAGCTTTCATCCAGCGGTTCCTTGAGCTGGAAGCGAAAGCGGCGGGTTTTGTCAAAAGCTCGTTGATTTTCCTCGAAAACATGGATTTCCAGCTGGTAGCGATTGAGTGACCAGACGCTTTCCACGTCCTGATCCCGCTTCCAGGTCCGAGCATCTTTTGGGTGTTCAGTCTCATAGACGATCCACTGACTTCCAAAATAGAGTGTCCCCTCACAGCCACCGAAGGTGTGCAGATGTTTAACCGAAACCTGGTAATCCGCTTCGATTCTGCGACCCATTCTATCAATGATGGGCTTGCCCAGGTGTTGGGAAATGAACTGAAAGGTTTCCTCGTTCAAGGGTTCCTGCTCGGGCAGGAGGGTGAAATTGAAGGAGCGATCGGCTCCCAATGCCCACTTTTGGTCTTGATAGGTCAAGAGGCTGAAAGCGGTGGGTGATTTGCGGTCGAAGCTCTGGATATCCGCCCATTTCCACTGGTGACTGTGCTTCTTCTTCTCGGTTCGATATTCGATTCCGTTTTCGCTGACAATCACTTCACCCGTACACTTGCCCCAGGGATTGTGGTCGTGGCGAACCTTCAAGGTTTGGGCCTGGCCCCAGGCATTTAAGAAAACAAGCAAAAAAAGGGTTGGGATCCATCTATTCATCTTCGAGTCTCCATCCTTTCCAGATGTAGTAAATTGCTGGATACACGCCGAGCACCAGAATCACCGAGCTGACCATCCCCCCTACCATAGGCGTAGCGATTCGCTTCATGACATCGGCGCCGGTTCCATGGCTCCACATGATGGGGATCAGGCCCCCCATGATCACGCTGGCGGTCATGATCTTGGGACGCAGCCGGGTGACTGCACCATGGTAAATGGCATCCACCAGGTCTTTCCTGTGTCGCATCAGGCCCTTTTCCACGGCTTCCTTGTAAGCCACGTCCAAATACAGCAGCATGACCACCCCGGTTTCCGCGGCCAACCCGGCCAGGGCGATCAATCCCACCCACACGGCGATGCTCAGGTTGTAATCCAACAGGTAAAGCAGCCAAAAAGCTCCCACCAGTGAAGCGGGAACTGACAGCAACACAATGAGGGTCTCAAAGGCCGATCTGGTATTGAGAAAAATAATCACAAAAATGATCATGAAGGTCATGGGAACCACGTACGCCATACGTTCCTGGGCACGCACCATGTACTCGTACTGCCCGCTCCAGGCGATGTTATAACCGACGGGAACCGTCACTTGCTCGGCTACTGCTCTTTGCGCCATCTTGACGTAGGTTCCTATATCGATACCGGAGATATCCACGTAAATCCAGGCGTTGGGCCGAGAGGCTTCGGTTTTGATAGCAGGAGGACCTTTCTTGAAGTTGATATCGGCCAGGTATCCTAAGGGGATCTGCTGTCCGGAGGGAGTGGGCACCAGGATCTGACGCAGTGCCGGTAAGTTGTCTCGCAGTTCACGGCTGTAGCGTAAGTTAACAGGGTACCGCTCCAGCCCTTCGATAGTGGTGGTGATGTTCATTCCTCCGATTGCCGTCTGGATCACGTCCTGTACATCGCCCACCGTGAGGGCATAGCGGGCAATCTCCGCGCGGTTGATCTGGAAATCAAGATAATTGCCTCCCATAACGCGCTCCGCATAGACGGAAAGCGTCCCAGGAACCTCGCGTATCACTGCTTCTACTTCCTTTCCCAAGTCTTCCAGGATTGTCAGGTCCGTGCCGGAAAGCTTAATCCCGACAGGGGTCTTGATTCCGGTGGAGAGCATGTCGATGCGGGTTTTAATGGGCATGGTCCAGGCGTTGGTCAGTCCAGGAAACTGGATGGCCTGATTCATCTCGGTGATCAACTTGTCGGGAGTCATACCGGGCCGCCATTCCTCTTCAGGCTTAAGCATGATAGTGGACTCGATCATGCTCAAGGGCGCTGGATCGGTAGCGGTATCCGCTCGCCCAACTTTTCCGAAGACGTGACGAACTTCCGGGAATGTGGCGATGATCTTGTCGGTCTGCTGTAAGATTTCCCGCGCCTTGGTCACGGAAACTCCAGGTAACGTAGTGGGCATATAAAGAAGATCCCCTTCCCACAGGGGTGGCATAAACTCCGATCCGAGCTGGGAGAAAGGAAACCAGGTGATCACGACCACCAGAAACGCCGTTAGCAAGACCGACCATTTCCAGCGCAGCAGAAGATGCAGGATCGGATCGTAGATCCAGGTCAAAAACCGGCTGATGGGATTACGCCCTTCAGGCCGAATCTTTCCGCGAATCCAGTAACCCATCAACACCGGTACGATGGTTATGGCCAGGAGAGAGGCCGCGGCCATGGAATAGGTTTTGGTGAAGGCCAGCGGTTTGAAAAGCCTTCCTTCCTGGGCCTCCAGGGTAAAGACGGGAACGAAGGACACGGTAATGACCAGCAAGGCGTAAAAAAGCGTGGGGCCCACCTCCGTGGCGGCCTCAGCGATGATCTTCCAGTGCTCCTTTTTGCCCTGATCGCGTTCCAGGTGTTTGTGGGCGTTTTCGATCATGATGATGGCAGCATCCACCATGGCTCCGATGGCAATGGCAATGCCGCCCAGGGACATAATGTTGGCGTTAATCCCCTGGTAGTACATCACAGTAACGGCCATCAGAATTGCTAGCGGCAGGGTAGTGATAGCCACCATTGCGGAGCGAAAATGTAACAAAAAGAGGATGCACACCAGGGCCACGATGAGGCCCTCTTCAAGCAACTTTTCCTGGAGGGTGGCCACAGAGCGCTCGATCAATGCCGAACGGTCGTAGACGGCCATGATTTCCACATCTTCGGGTAGGCCCTGTTTCAGCTGAGCCAGCTTCTCCTTCACATCCTGAATCACCTGGTAGGCATTGGCCCCGAATCGAACGATCACGATTCCTCCCACCACCTCCCCTTCCCCATTGAGCTCGGCCAACCCCCGGCGGATATCGGGCCCCCTTTGTACCGTGGCGATGTCCTTGAGAAGAACAGGCGTCCCATTGGCGTCCGCTCCGAGGGCAATCTGTTTGATATCCTCAACGTTCTTGATGTAACCGAGGCCACGGACCATGAATTCGGTTTCCGCAATCTCCAGCATCCGCCCTCCCACATCGTTGTTGCTGCGCTGAACCGCCATTCGGATTTTGGAGATGGAAATGTTGTAGGCACGCAGCTTGTTGGGATCAACCGTAATCTGATACTGATTGACAAAGCCGCCGATACTGGCGACTTCAGAAACTCCATTCACGGAGGTCAGTTCATACTTCAAAAACCAATCCTGTATGCTCCGCAGATCGGCCAGATTTCGCTGATCCGACTTCAAAGCGTACATGAAGGCCCATCCCACGCCCGTCGCGTCAGGACCCAAGGCCGGCGTGACCCCGTTCGGTAGTTGGCCCGAGACATAGTTCAAAGACTCCAAGACGCGACTTCGTGCCCAGTACATGTCGGTGCCGTCCTCGAAAATGACGTAGACGAAGGAAAAGCCAAAAAAGGAGTAGCCACGCACGATCTTGGCGTAGGGTACAGCCAACATCTGGGTGGTGATGGGATAGGTGACCTGATCCTCCACGACCTGAGGAGACTGCCCCGGAAAGTCGGTGAAGACGATCACCTGCACATCGGACAAGTCGGGAAGGGCATCAAGCGGCGTTTGTTGCAGGGCAAAGAGGCCCCAAAAAATGGCAAAGACGCAAGCCAGGATCACGAAGAACCTGTTGTGAAGCGACCAGTGGATTATTTTTTCCAGCATAGCTTTTGTCCAGTTCGATCAATCTTGAGAGGCAGGCATGGGTAAGGCGGCATCATCCGGGTCCTGAGTGCCCTCTCTCTCGGAAATGATCTTGCGGATAGCTTCCTTCAGGTTGCTCTCTGAATCAATCAGGAACTGCGAGGAAATCACCACGCGATCTCCCTCTTCCAGACCTTCCTTCACTTCCCAACGACCGTCTCCATTGACACCTAGAATCACCTCTGTGACCTGAAATGTCCCATTTCCCTGATCCAGTACCACGATGTTGCGCTCTCCACTGTGGATGACCGCATCTTCGGGGACCGCCACCACCCCTCGGGCCGAAGGGACATTAAAGGTGACGTTGGCATACATCTGGGCCCTAAGCTGTTGTCCCGGATTGGGCAGTTCGATAGAGACCTTGAGTGTCCTGGTTTTGTTATTTAAGAAGGGGTAAATATAACGGATGGTCCCCGAGTAGCGTTTTCCGGGCTGGTAAGGGATTTCGATCACGGCCCTTTGCCCCACCTTCAGCCAGGGAATCTGATTTTCAAAAATTTCCGCTTCCACCCAGATGGTCGATAGATCCGCGATCTTGTAAATATTCATACCTGGTTTCAGGTACATGCCCTCCAGAGCCTGATCCATCTTCCCCACCACTAAACCGGAGACCGGTGAGACCATCGTGAGAGTCCGCCGAATTTCACCCGACTTCTCCAGGTCCCGAATCTGCGCGTCCGTGATGTCCCAGTACCGAAGACGCTCACGGCTCGACTCCACCAGAGAACCGGCCCGTTCGGCAATATCCGGATAATCACTGCCGGCCAGTCGCTCCGCGTAATGAATGGCCTGCAGGTATTCCTTTTGGGTCGTGACCAACGCAGGGCTGTAAATCTCGAACAGTTCTTGACCTTCTTTCACAGCTTCGCCCACGTAGTTCACATAGGCTTTCTCGATCCACCCCTCATATTTGGTGTTCACCCAATAGATCTGGCGCTCGTTGTAGTTCAGACTGCCGACGGTGCGGATGATAAAAGGAATGTCCGTGCGTTTGACCTCGATAGACTGGACTCCCATGTTCTGGACAAAGACGGGGTCGATCCGCACGGTCCCTGCGGGCACCGCTTCGGCTTCGTCTTCATAGACGGGAATCAAATCCATTCCCATAGGGGACTTGCCCGGTTTTTCAGAAATGAAAGTGGGATCCATCGGGGCTTGCCAATATTTGATCTTTCTCTCTTCTTGGGGCATGGAAGAGCTGGTTGTGCCGCTGGCCGAATCCTTCACAGGGACCAGGGTCATCCCACAGATGGGACAACTGCCCGGCTCCTCCTGAATCACCCCGGGGTGCATGCCACAAGTCCAGAGCTGGTGTTTCTCCTCTCCCGCAGTGCCTGCTGAACCCTCAACGCCACTCAGGACCCTTTCATGCAGGCGGTGAACCCACTCCCAATGAAAGGGATTCACCAAGAAAAAGGCCGTTGCCGAAACCCCAATCAGAAAAAAGAATAAACTGAAAAAAATGGCTTTTTTCATGCGTCACCTCATCATCTTGGAAACTTGGTTCCAATGGCCCGCTCTAAATTGGCCAGAGCCCCCAGATAGTCCGCGTAATAGCGTGCGTTGATCAGACGCAACTCCAGCAACACGCGCTCACTGTCCAGCAAGTCCAATGCGCCCAGCTGGCCCGTTCCATAAGCGGACTCGGTGGAGCGCAAAGCCTCTTCCGCTTGAGGAATCAACACCTCTTCAAACAGCTTAACCTGTTCCTGGAGCGTCTCGATGCGGATGGATTGATCCCGGATCGAGAACTCCATCTCGTTACGGATATTGAGGTATTGTTTACGGTTGGCGATGAGTCCTTCAGTGGCCTCAAGGACGCCCGCGTTGTATTTGGCTCGACGAATGGGAATATTGATCCCTACGGAAAAGTTGTAAGCATTTTTCCCATTGTCGGGGGGAGGCAGCAGGAGGCCGGCAGGGTCGTTCCGCCCCCCGACATTGATCATACCGGCACTCAAAGTCACATTGGGCCAGTAGTCTTTTCTGGCCAGATCGATGGACTGTTCGCTTTTCTCGATTCGAGCCATGACTACTTTGAGTTCTTGCCGGTTTCGCTCACCCAGATGGTAAAGCTCCTCCAAATTCAAGGTCATCTGGGGCAAGACGAGTTGTCCCACCGTGGGTAAAGACTCTTCCGGGGGACGATTCATTAAGGTATTCAACCGGGCCACCAGGGACACTCTCTGTTGATCCAGAATTTTCAGGCGATTGATGATTTTAGTGATCTCCGCCTGGATTTTGATCACCGCCTGCTGCAGACCTTGACCCGTGCTGTAGCGAATCTGAGCCAGTTCCTCGTAATGCTCCAGTAGTAACTGATCTTCCTGACTGATCTCCACTGCCCGATCCACGTAGCCCAGATTGTAAAAGGCCCGTTTGACCTGGCCAATGATGTCTCTTTCCCGTGCGCGGTAGGCCTGATGCTGTGCTGCCGCTTCCTTAAAGGCGATTTTTCCCTTGAGATCGAGCTTTCCAAACCAGGGAAACTTCTGAGTGAGCATCAGTGTGTTCAATTGGGGCCCCACGCGTGTTTCCACGCTGCGAAGGAACTGGGTAAAGCTCAGCATGGGATCCGGAAGAGAGGTCACTTGAGGAACCTTCTGTAACGCACCCCGATAGCCAGCCAACGCTTCCGCAAGAGCCGGATTGCCCGCCAAAGCTGCCTCAATATAGCTTTGCAAATGGGGGTCCCCGGCATAGAAATCGGCGTCATCAACGGTCTGGAGTTGTTCCGCATAGAGACTCCCTGTCAAGAACATCTGCAGAAACATCACCAGGACTCCGCTGCTTTTTTTCATGGATGATCCTCCCAATTTGGCCCCCTCCTGTGATTATAATCCCGGATGCGAATCGTGTGTCGAGACCCATCTGAAGGAACCGCACCCCAGGTAATCGTACACTGTCAGGTATTCGTACACTGTGTGGAAGGGTACGAACCGCTGTAAACTGTCACAATTGACAGCTGTCAGACTCCACGAGAAGTTCGTCCTTTCTTGCTGGATACAACGGGCAACTGTAGAGATTCAGAGACTCAGTGGGCCTCAAAAATCCGAGTGAGGTCCTCTGGTTCCGAATCGAGTCGACACGAAATGAAAACCGGGAGTTAAATCAGGAAGGAGGTATTCAGAAGATAGACCTTGACGCCAAGCTTGTGGGGCTCTTTGGCTGCCTTGGTCCAGAGCAAGGGGGTGGAAAAGAAACCTTCGGCTACCTCAGTCTTGAGGGCAGGAGCGACTGTGACTGGGTTCACGGGTGTCCGCTCAGTGAACTTCGGCAGAGAAAAGGGTTTTTCCTGTGAGGTGACCTGGCATGGAGTGTCGCAATGGCTCAGATCGCAAGACGGGGAGGCCTGCTCACTCGCCAAACCCTGGCAGTTCTGATCCGACTGCTGAGACATAAGGGAGTGACAGATCGCACCATTGACGCCCATGGGGGCGAACACGATCAAGAAAGCAACCAGTACGGCAGTCATCTTATCCACTCCTGGATCATAACATTTATTGGTATTGCAATTTGAAATCCAACAGGTGGCGCCCATAAATCAATGGCATCCACGAGGAAAACTGGGCTATTTGGCTCACTTACGGGTGAATTGACGTCCTTTTCAGTCAAGCACCGGCGTGTGATAGGGAAACCTTCTGTTGGCACAGGTTTTGCTCCTGAAGATTCTGTGAATAACAAGTATTACTGCCCTTTTTACCATTAGAAAGGAGATTCTCCATGCTAGACCCCATCCAGGAACTCATGGATGAGCACCGCATCATTGAAAAGGTCCTCACAGCTCTCAGCGCTGCTGCCGAACAAGAGCTGCCCCTTGAGTTTTACGAGCAGGCGGTGGATTTCATTGCCAATTTTGCCGACAAGTGTCACCATGGAAAGGAAGAGGAGCGCCTCTTTCCCGTCCTGGAAGAAAAGGGAATTCCTCGCGAGGCCGGCCCGATCGGGTGTATGTGCGAGGAACACGAGATCGGTCGTGGCCATGTCCAGTCTATGCGAGAGCTGATCAAAGGGGGTGATTTGGCCGGCCTGCGCCGCGAATCCCTCAACTATGTAGAGCTTTTGCGCAGCCATATTCAGAAGGAGGACAACGTTCTGTTTCCGATGGGACGCGGTGTGCTTTCGAAAGCCGAATTGGAAGGTCTCCGCGTCAAGTTCGACGAAGTGGAGCTCTCGGGGCAGTGCCACCAACACTACGGTAACCTGGCCGACGAACTCCTGGCCCAGGTGGGTCTTCCGGTGTAAGGGATGACGGCCTTACAACGGACACCACAGATTGAAAAAGGAGGGATGTATGTTTGACCCAACAAAGAGAAAGGCCCTTTACTCAAGTTTCATCCTGGTGATCGGTTTTTTTACACTGGCGGCCCTCTCACTGGTTTTTGCCGAAGAAGACTCGCCCGGAAAGAAAGTCTACGATTCCAAGTGTCTCATGTGTCATGGAGATGATGGCAAGGCAGACACAAAAGCAGGAAAGATGATGAAGACTCCCGACCTGACTGCCGGGTCGTGGAAGCAGGGAACTTCCGTTGCCGAATTGGTGAAGACCTTGAGTGAAGGCCTGGGTAAGATGCCGAAGTATGAGGGCAAGATCAGCGATGAGGATCTCAAGGCGGTAGCTGAATATACCCGCAGGCTTTCTAAGATTGAGGAATGATTGCACTGCCTTGGCCCACGATGGTCAGCTCTGCGTGTAGAGGTGGTAAAGCGAAAAGTTTCCCTCTTGGCTGAGACCTGTCTGCCCCCTTCTGTTTTCCGGAGAATCTTTTGATGGGTATCTGAGTTGCCCTTTTTACTGCATAATAGGCCCTGAAAAGGGACTTGAAGGAATTGGGATTGGGACGATGACAGAAAAGGTCGAAGCCATGGATACAGAGCGTAGAACTCTTTTCCAGTCGCTGACCCTCTTTTTCTTGTCTTTGTGGGGTGTGGGTCTGGTGGGTGTAGTAGCCAGTTTTTTGAAGGTTCCTCCTTCAACTCGTTGGGCAGGGCAGAATATTGTTCAGGCCGGAGACGCAGAATCTCTAAAGGCGGGGGAAGCTCGCCTGATCCGTCATGGGAGTGCTCCTCTCTATCTTGTCCGGTTGAGCAATGATGAACTTGTCGCAGTGTCCGCCTTGTGTACTCACTTTCGCTGCGTGTTGAACTGGAACAGCCAGAATCGAAACCTGGTTTGCCCCTGCCACAATGGAGTGTTCAGCTCCACGGGTTCGGTGATGTCGGGTTTGCCCACCAAGCCACTGACCAGCTATCCAACTGAGATCCGGCGTGGGGAGATCTTGGTTCACATGTGAGAAAGTTCCAGGAAGGGTAGGTGTGATGGCACAACGCCCAAGCAGGACAAGCCAGGTTGTCAGGTGGTTGGAGCAGCGTATCAATCTGACAGAGATCTTCTCCCTGCTCACTATCTCTGGCCTTTTCTATACAGAAGTAGATACTAGCAAGCCGCTCAAGGAGGCCCTGAAAGAGGCTTTGGCAAAGCCCCTACCTTCTTATTCACGGTGGCCTCGAGTGCTGGGCCTGCTGACTCTTATTCTGTTTGTCATCGAGTTGATCACAGGAGGGCTTCTGGCCTTCTACTATCGTCCGACGGCCCAAGAAGCCTATCCAAGTGTCCTCACTATTGTCAGAGATATTCCCTTTGGCTGGTTTGTACATCAAATGCACAATTGGGGTGCGCAACTCTTGTTGATGCTCCTCATTATTCGTTTGATCCGTTTCTACTTTCGTGGACTCTACCGGTCTCCCAGAGAATTGATTTGGGTCGCCGGAGCCGTACTCTTTCTGGTGGCAACTCATCTTGAATTCTCCGGCCGTCTGTTAGCGTCGACCAACCAATCCTACTGGTCCAGCATACGAGCTCTTGAGGTGCTTTTCTCCATACCGGTGATCGGCGCGCTTTCCGCCTTCTTGGTGGGTGGGTTGCCGGGGGAGAACGTCATGCTGACTCGCTTCTACTTCTTGCACGTTGCGATTCTGCCTTTAGTCTTTTGGTGTGTTCTCTATATCAACTTTTCGGGGATCCGGCGTGTAGGTCTCAGTGAGATCCCGGGAGAGGAACAGAAGGGAGGATCGGGCGCTTACCTGGCCCATCTCTATAGTATCTTGATCCTCACCTTGGCGATTTTTGGGGTTTTAGTAACGTTATCAGTTCTCTGGGCCACGCCCTTTGGGGAGCCTGTCAATCCCTACCAAACGGCCGTGGGAACCCGAATGCCTTGGTATTTGCTGGCACCCTACGGTTTCATCGAACTCTTTCCGACGTGGATTCCTCTTTGGGTCAGGAGTAGTCTCCTGATGATTGTGCTGCTGGTGTTTATTTTCTTGCCTGCCCTCGATTTTCGGTCCGGGGCACCTCAGCGAAAAAGGAAAATCGCACTCGGCTTCGGCTTCGCAGTCTTCTTGCTGTGGCTCTTTTTTTCTTATTATGGCCTGATCCTGGATGTGAGGGTCTGACAGGGTGATCCTTCTACTGCTGATTCTTGTGGTTCCCATGCAGAGCGAACAATGCGGTTTGTGCCACCCCGACGTGCGTGCTCTTTACCAATCCTCCATTCATGCTCAAGAGTCTACCAGCTGTACAGATTGTCACGGCGGCAACCCCAACACGGTGTCCACAGAGGCGGCCCACAGGGGGAGTTTTCGAGGCACCATCTCTAGACGGGATGTTCCTCGATTCTGTGCTGAGTGTCATTCGGATCCTCAGCGCATGCGTCCCTACAATCTGCCCACCGACCAGTATGCGCTTTACCAAATTAGCCAGCATGGAATGCGGTTGGCCGATGGCGATTCCCGGATTGCGGTGTGCACGGATTGTCACGGCACACACAATATCCTTTCTCCAGAAAACCCGGAAAGTCGGGTGTTTGTTGAGAACATACCGGATACCTGCGGGCGCTGCCATGGAGATACGGAACTGATGGCCCACTACGGGAAAGACACAGCCCCATACCACGACTACCTGCAAAGCATACATGCAGAAGAGCTACTCGAGAGGGGGAACGACAACGCCCCGGAATGTGCCCGCTGCCACGGGATCCACGGGGCGGCACCGCCTGGTGTGGGAGACGTGGACAAGGTCTGCGGGAGCTGTCACACGGCCGCCCGTTCAGCCTTCCAGGCAGGTCCGCATCTGGCCGGAATGCTCGAGGCTGGATTGCCCGAGTGTATCTCATGTCACGGAAACCACTCTGTACAGGTGGCGGATCGGGAAGATTTGGCGCTGTTGTGTGCCGGTTGTCATGGACAGGATTCGTCGCAGGTCACCCTGGGAGAAAAAATGGAGGTTCTGTTCCAGCGTGCCCAAGAGGAGATAGATCAAGCTCGCCAACTGATCGCGGAAGCGGAGGAAATTCCGATTTACGTTGAAGACTACCAGGCTCGTTTGCAAGAGGCCCGAACGTACCTGTTGGAAGCCGAACCTGCCGTGCACACCGTGTCGCTCGAAGCGATGGAAAATTTCACCCGGACCGCTCGCTCTTTGGGAGAGGAGGTCCAGGGAGAGATCCAGGGGAAGTTGGGAGAACGAAGGATTCGTCGTCTGGGTCTGGTGATTTTTTGGTTTTACGTCGTGTTAACCATCTGGATTCTCTTGCGTTTTCGGCAAAAGGTTTTAAGAGAAAGAACATGAAACGATTCATCCCGTCTGCCAGGATTCGTTGGGTGATCTACTCCTCAAGCCTCCTTCTAGGTCTAGGGGTGATTGCCATTGTTCTGGGCGCGGAGGCCTCCAGCCAGCCCCAGTTCTGTGGAACCTGCCACGTGATGAAGCCCTATTTTGACTCGTGGCAAAACTCGAGTCACAGCGATGTGCCTTGCGTGGATTGCCACATCCCCCCTGGAGTGACCAACGAAATCCGCAAGAAATGGGAAGCGCTTTCCATGGTTGCCTCCTATTTCACCGGCACCTACGGAACTAACCCATGGACTGAAATCGACGACGCGGCCTGTCTTCGCTGCCACCAGAGACGACTTCTTTCTGGACGAGAACTGTTCGCTGATGTTGTGTTTGATCATCGGCCCCATCTCACGGAACTGCGTCACGGCATAAAACTACGCTGCACTTCCTGTCACAGCCAGATCGTCCAGGGTCTGCACATTACGGTGACGACTTCAACCTGTATCCTGTGCCATTTCAAAGGAGAAGGACCCGGAGAAAGCACTAGCCGCTGCACCCTGTGCCACGCTATCCCTGAAATGGTGGTCCAGAAGGAAATGATGACGTTTGACCACGGTGATGTGAAACGCTTCGACATGGATTGTAGCTGGTGCCATTCTCACGAGTTAACCGGATCAGGCGGAAACGTTCCTCAAGAGCGTTGCTTTACCTGTCACAACGATCCCCCACGACTGGCTCAGTATGAGAATACGGCTCTCATGCACCAGATGCACGTGACAGAACATAAGGTGAATTGCATGGACTGCCACCTCGAGATCCAGCATGGCCAACCGCCGAACCTGGAAGCAGCTCAAACAGACTGTGAAAGCTGCCACCGGGCCGGACATTCCCCTCAGCGTGACCTCTATGCCGGCATAGGGGGACGGGGAGTGCCTCCCATGCCTGCCTCCATGTTTACTGCCGGAGTGTCTTGCGAGGGTTGTCATTTTCAGATACCCGGGCAGGAGAAAGAGACGGCACGGGCAACAGAGGTCTCCTGCATGTCCTGCCACGGCGCCCGTTATCGTGCGACTTACTTGCGCTGGAAAGAAGGGGTAAGCCAGCGCACAGGGCTTTTGAAACGACAGCTGCAAGAGACCGATTCTCTTTTCTCAGGTGCTGAACCACAAGCACTGGCGGATGCGTACCACAACCTTACTCTGGTGGAGGAAGGCAAAGGTGTGCACAACGTCAGGTATTCCTTTGCCTTACTGTCTCGGGCCCATGAATTTCTCAATCAGGCACGAGGGCAAATCGGTCGCTCTGAACTCACCATACCCTGGCCGGAAGTCCCCTACGAATCGAGTTGTATCCAGTGTCACCAGGGCATCGAAGGACAGAGCGGACCTCAATTCGGTCGAGAGTTCAGCCATTCAATACACGCCGTGGAGCAGGAACTCCAATGCCAGGCTTGCCATCGGCCCCATGAAGAAAAACCTGTGGGAGAAGTGGTTCGCTTTGAAGCCGAAGGCTGCGCAAATTGTCACCACCAGGAGACTGAGCTGGATTGCCAGCAATGCCATTCTGGAATGATGGAGGGTGTGGTGCAGTCTTTTCGAGGAGAATTCTCTCACTCACTGCACCTGGGGATGGGAAATGCCTGTGCCGACTGTCATCAACTTGCGGCTGGACAACCTGTTTCCTTGAACCGCGAGCTTTGTGCAATGTGCCACCCATGACAACCAGGCGTGGTGGTGCTCCTTGAAATGGCGAACCGGAAGATGGCTGACTCCTATAGCCCCGATCTAATAAGCAAAGAAGCTCCAAAGAATGGCCAGCATCAATCCTATGCCCACCGCCATGGCAGCAAAACCGAAAATGCCAGCCATTCGAATCTGCTTACGGGAAGGAGGACCGACGATGAGAGTTTCCAAGCGACCGGTCTGCACCAAACGCTGGTATTCGACGGGCCTTTCCTCTTTGAACCTTTCGAGAGGTACCCGGCCGGTGAAGATGACGGGATCCAATGGGAAGCTCTCAGGACGAAGATGAGTGTGGAAGAAGTGAAACATGAAGATAAAGCCCACTGCCAGGAGCGCTTCATCACTGTGAATAAGGAAAGCCGCGTTCAGAAACCATCCCGGGAAGAAGCGGGTGAAAAAGCTGGGAAACGAAAGAGCTAATCCGGAGACTCCGATGATGATGATCCCCCAGAAAACCGCAAAGTAATCAAACTTTTCCCAATAAGTCCAACGATCCAAACGGGGACGCGGTCCAAGATAGAGAAAGTAGCGGAGATTGTGCCAGACGTCCACGAAATCCTTTGGCCTGGGCACCATGGAGCGCCATCCCCACAGCAGGCCAAAGTCTTTTCTGAAAACGATCTTCTGAACAAGGTGGCCCAAATGAAAAAAAGCATAGCCAAAGGTCACCACAGCGGCAAAGCGGTGTAAGGAACGAGTCAAACCAACCCCACCCATTGCACCAGTGAGATTCTTTGCCCAATCGGCAAAATGGAATTTCAAGGGCAAACCGGTCATGGCAAGGATCAAGAAACTCACCACAATAGCAACATGAACCCATACATCAACGGAAGTAAAACGCTTAATGTAAGGTCCATTTGTCTTTCTGACACTGGCGAACTCTCCTTTGAAATAGGCTACCAGTGAGCGCTGGAACCAGAGCAGATCATGGAGTCCAAAAAACCCGAACACAGAGATCAAAAGACCGGTCATGAAAAGCCACACGAAGTAGACTTCTCGATTCCCCGTGGGGTCAGAGGGGTCAAGGTGAGGGTCGAAGGTTAGGAACCCTGGGCTTACCTCTGCGTGGCATTTCCCACAAGTGTCCTTGAGATGGGTCGGGTGGACTGACGATTGTGGACTATCGGCGGGAAGGTTGGCATGGGGCGTATGGCAATCCGAGCAGATGGCTGCAGTCTGGAATCCCAGATCTGTTACCTGGCCATGAAAACTGTCGCGATAGGTCGTGTAGCGATCTTCGTGACAGCCTCCGCAGCTTTCCGGAAACTGCAGTCGTTGGTCGGCGTTGCGCGGTTCCATCACTTGATGGGAACCGTGACAAGTGGGGCATCCGGGTCCCTCCTCACTCTGTTGCCAAGCTTGACCGTGAGCGCTTTCCTTGACCCAGACATCGAGTATATAGGCGTGACAGGTTCCGCATGTTTGGGGTGCCTGGTTGTGGGAAACGGTGGCTCGAGTATCAGAAGGCGGGAAGATGGCATGACTGCCGTGACAATCGGTGCATGACGGAGCGATGATGAGGCCTGAAACGACCAACGCCCGACCGTGAACACTGCCTAAGTAGTCGTCTACTACTTCCGGAGTATCATGGCATTGGCTGCACAATTGAATCTGTCTTAAGGGGGATACCGGAGAAGCCAGGTCGGTGACCGGCAAGAGGGAGTGTGCTTCGCCGTGGCAAGTCTGACAATCCAGTATTTCCCCATGAACGCTCTCTTTGAGCAGACTGGCAGTAGAGTCATGGCATTGAGAACAGAGTTCGCTGCCGGAGAGTTCTTCAAGTACAGAATCTTGATGGGGAAAATCCTGGACATTCGAGTGGCAACTGATGCATCCAAAGTCACGATGAAGGGAACTTGCTGACACTTCATGACACCCGTCACAAGGCATTTCCTGGGGTGCTGCGAGGGACATGGCCGAAGCAGTGCTGAGTACGCCCAGACCTAGGGCAAATGCCCGCGAAACAAGAAGCAGACGGAATATAAACAATCCAGTCAATACTGAGATGAGCTCTCCTTTTCTCCATCTGGGATAAGTTGGAGAAGTCCTCCGCATAACACTATCTTATACCGAGCACACGGTGTGCCAACAGGTGCGGTTGGAGGCCACCGGGGAATCCAGGGGATTCGCTGTCGAATGAGGGGCAGCCGACTCATTCGGTTCGGGTATATGCCCCAATCGATGGGCCGTTTCGTCCTGATTTCGGAACAGGCTGTCCCCCTATTCGGATGGGTGCCTACATAACAGTAATACCGTCAGGAAGGTGCTATGATAGCCAGAGCATTGTCCTTGTAGCCGGCCTCCTGCAGGCAGGGTGACTGATATTGGAAAGGCCCTGAATAATGGGAATAAGAAAGGTCCTTTTTCCTACTGACTTCTCTCGAGCCGCCAACACTGCGTTACCGCATGCTCTGAAGATCGCCCAGAAATACGAAGCGGACATCAACATACTCCATGTGGCTACTCCGTACAGTGATGATCCCAGTGCACCGGAGTATCAACAGTTAGATGAGGGAAATTTCAGGGGGTATATCGAAAAGAGCCTGGGTGAAATTTCCCAGGCGACGGAAGCCTCTCAGAAAGTCACGACTGAAGTCGTCCGGGAAGTCGCTCCAGCCAGGGGTATACTCGACTTCATTGAAGAGAAGGGGATCGACCTGACGGTGATGGGCACTCATGGGCATTCGGCCTTGGCGCAGTTCTTTGTAGGCAGTGTGGCTGAACGGGTGGTGCGACATGCTTCCTGTCCCGTCCTTACTGTGGCCCAGGATCGGAAGGAGTATCGAAATAATCCTGATTACCAAGAAATTCTGGTGGCTTTCGATTTTTCGGAGCACTCGAAGAAGGCGGCGCGTAAAGCAAGGGCTATGGCAGCCCGGTATAGCGCTCATCTTCAAGTCCTTTACGTCGTTGAACAGGAAGTGCACCCTGCTTTTTACCTCAAATGGAGGGAGTCGATGGCCCGGGAGCTGCCTCAAATCGCTGAAGAAGCCAAAGAGTCGCTGAGATCGACTCTGGGAGAGGAGGGTCTCCGAGACCTCGATGTTCACGTCGAGATCGGAGACGGAAAAGCTCACGCAGAAATCAGTAAGTTTGCCCGTGCAAACCAGGTGGACCTCATTGTCATGGGTACCCACGGCCTCTCCGGTCTGGACCGGATGTTATTGGGAAGCACCACGGAGCGACTCGTTCGAACGGCCTCTTGCCCGGTTCTCACCTTCAAACTCGACAACGAATAAAATGCGGGGAAGACCACCCGATCCTCGGCTAGTGCCTCCTTCATCCATTCGATGAAGATCCCCTCCGTGACGAGAACTGATTAATGATCAGGGCTGGCAGGTAAAATCTTTCCCGAATCAACTCTGTGAGGGGGAAGACGTGGAAACGACGAAACCAGGATCAACCAGGAAACAGAGTCGCCGTCAGGCACTGATTAACCTGTTCATGTGGGGTGGGTTAGTTCTCAGCTACGGGACAGGCCTTCTGTTTGCACTCCGATACGTGTATCCCCTGCGCGGTCAGCGTCGTCTGCGCACCATCTTTCTGGCCCCAGCGGCTGACCTTCTGACGGGAGAAAGTAAGACCTACACGTTGCCTGACGGGAACCAGGCTTTGGTCACGAACATAGGCGGAGAGGTGGTTGCCCTCTCCAACACCTGTCCGCACCTGGGTTGCAAGGTGCACTGGGAAATTCGCAACCAGCGATTCTTTTGTCCCTGTCATCAAGGGGTTTTTGACAACAACGGAGTAGCCACAGAGGGCCCACCGGCGGCTGAAGGAAAGAACCTGACAAAGTTCCCCATTCGCAGGATCGGAAACAATCTCTTTCTGGAAGTGGAGGAGATTGTGAGTTTATGAGTCGTTCCCTGCCTTCTCAATCCTCATCCTCGTCATCAACAGGACGCCTGGAATGGGTGCAGGAACGAATCCCCGTAGATCTGGATTCTTTACGCCACTTTACCAGCGAACCGGTGCCTCACCACCTGAAGAGTTGGTGGTGGTGCCTGGGAGGGACGGCTGGCTACCTTTTTATCGTTCAGGTTGTGACTGGGATTCTTCTGACCCTTTACTATGTGCCCGCCCCAAATGAGGCCTATGAAAGTGTTCAGAGAATCGGCACGATGGTGCCCTACGGCTGGTTTGTACGCAGTATCCATAAGTGGTCCAGCAATCTGATGATTGTGGCGGTCATCCTGCATATGATGCGGGTCTTCTTTACCGGTGCCTACCGAAAGCCCCGGGAACTCAATTGGATGATCGGGATCGGATTGGTCGGGGTGACTCTATTTTTTGGATTCACCGGCTATTCACTCCTCTATGAGCAACTCAGCTACTGGGGAATTACTGTTGCCGGAAATTTGACTGAAGCGGTCCCCCTGATTGGAGACCAGTTGGCTCGATTGTTACGAGGTGGAGAAACCATCGGCGACAATACGCTGACTCGATTCTTTATCCTTCACATTGGAATCCTGCCTACCGTCATCACCCTGCTCATTTTCGGTCACATCTTGCTGGTACGACTCCATGAGGTCACTGCCTTCGAGTTCAAAGCAGATTTACAGAGCGATTCTGAATCGAAGACTTTTCCCTTGTATCCCGATCATTTTCTGACTGAACTGATCCTCGCCCTGAGTCTGACTATTTTGCTGACTTGCCTGGCCCTCATCTTCCCGGCCGAGCTGGGTGAGAAAGCCAATCCCCTTCAGACCCCCTCTCACATCAAACCAGAGTGGTACTTTTACTGGACCTTCCGCTGGCTTCAGCTCACCGGACTGCAAGTTGCCGTGATCACCATTGGACTCATGGGCCTCACGGCCCTCATCTGGCCTTTTATCGACGCCAGGATTCGCCGTCGCAATCCGGCAAGTGAGATCAGTGTGTGGGTGGGAGTTGCGGCTGTATTCTTTTTGATCGTCTTGACCCTCTGGGAAGCCATGGCTCCCGGCTAGCCCGGATTATGAATAGTCCGGGCTAAAAATAGGAGGTATTGGGCATGAGTTTGGAAATGAAGCGCATCATCGTTGCCAGCTTAAGTCTGCTTTTGCTGGTCGCACTCATCATCGTGGCCTGGGTGGAAGGAGGGAAGCAGCGCTTTCAGTCTGGACCTGAACCCGTGGTCACGGGTGAGAGTGCCAAGTGCTACGACTGCCACCTGGAAAAAACGCCGGTTGTGGGGGCCCAGTGGGCCGATAGCGCCCATGCCGTCCTGGGCGTGGGTTGCTATGAATGCCACCGGTCTGAGGAAAACGATGTGGATGCCTTCCTGCACGAAGGACAAATGATTGCCACCATCGTCACGCCCAAGGACTGTGCCCAGTGCCACGAACGAATCGTCGAGGAGTTCGATGCCAGCCACCACGCCAAAGCCTCCCAATTCGTCGGGTCATTGGACAACGTACTGGGCGAGATGGCGGAGGGTCCCCTGGCGGCCGCCAATGGCTGTTGGCAGTGCCACGGTTCAACCGTGCAGTTCCTGGTTGACGACGAGGGGAACCCGCAACGCAATGACGAGGGTAAGCCCCTCATTGACCCTCTCACCTGGCCCAATACCGGAATTGGACGGGTGAATCTGGACGGTTCCAATGGTTCTTGTGGGGCCTGTCACTCGCGCCATGTCTTCTCCAAGGCCATGGCCCGCCAGCCTGAGGTGTGCGGGAAGTGTCACATGGGGCCGGATCATCCCCAGATCGAGATTTATGAGGAAAGCAAGCATGGCATCGCCTATCGAACCCGGTTGGCCGAGATGAATCTGGAGAGCGACAGTTGGGTGTTGGGAGAGGACTACTCAGCAGCTCCCACCTGTGCCACCTGCCACATGAGTGCCACACCCAATCAGCCCGTCACCCACGATGTAGGGGCTCGGATTTCCTGGACTCTCCGTCCCGTTATTTCCAACAAGCTGGAAAACTGGGAGGAGCGCCGACAGGACATGAAGGATGTCTGTTTCCAGTGTCATGCTCCGGATTTCGTGAATGCCTTTTATGTCCAGTTTGATAGTACGGTGG
Organism: uncultured bacterium; assembly: GCA_965369785.1. Lineage (GTDB taxonomy): Bacteria > Acidobacteriota > UBA6911 > RPQK01 > JADFOI01 > JADFOI01. The sequence continues at coordinate 41,804 of CBDUTA010000001.1, read as the reverse complement.
AAATGTACAATGACAAATTCGGCCGCCCTGCCCAAGAAATCATGGATGTCCTTCGGCAGAGGGGAAAGATTACGCCCGACCCGTTTGATGACGAAATTGAGTGGACGTTCTATCACCTCTGGCACCATGAAGGCCGGCGGGCTCGGATGGGTGTTTCCATGCAGGGCCCCGATTACACCCAGTGGCACGGATTTTTTGAAGTTGCCCATCGCTTCTACTTCGAGCTCATCCCTCAGGCTCGGGAACTGGCCCAGGGTGATTCCAGAGTGCTGAGAGTCGTCGACGAGATCCTGGGACGACCAGAGCACGTTTGGAAGCAGGGCATGTCACCAGAGGAAAGAGAACAGATCGATGAGTTCTATCGGGAGCGCTATGGGCAGTCCCCTTAGCCGGGATTATGCCTGCTTCCTCGTGACCAGGTGACGTCGGGGCGAGTCGGTGGCTCGCCACAAGTGGCTCGCCGAACAGTTAGGATGGCACTCTCTCGTGGTAAGACGCAGTCAGAGCCGTGGGCTTTAGCCCACGGGGCCCGAGAAGGTAGCTCTCAATGGCCCGCAGGCTGAAGCCTGCGGCTCTGACTGCGTAACCAGGAAAACCCACCGGCTGCCCCCTAACGTTGTGTTCGTTAAACTCAGGGAAAAACTATTCGGTCACCAGACCTGGCCTGCCGACAGAACGAGTCGAGTGCCTCCTGATAGGTCCCCTTTCGGACCACATCTTGTTTCACTGAAAGCGTTGCTACCACCAGAGATCCCCTTTTGGAGACCTTTCGGATCATATGGTTCAGGTAGCGCTTCTCGTCAAACCCCCTATTGCACATGAAGAGGGCAATCTTCTTTCCCTGGCAGCCTTTCATCATTTTGATGTACTGGTTCACCGGAGGACAGGCGAACGTCCACTTCGGGAATCCCAGACAAACCAGATCATAGGGTTCTAAATCTGTGGTAGTGGGTTTGATGGGGACGCGCCAGTGGGGAAGGAAAGAGCGAGGGAGCCATCCCCAATAGCCGCGCGAGGTCCGTGGTTCGATTGTGCAGGTGGTAACCTGAGCGTTCATTTCCAACTTGGATGTCACGGCTTGAGCCAGTGTGCGAACCGTTGATGTGAAAGAAAAGTAAACAATGAGAAGGTTCATCGGCGACATCACTCACAAGAAATACCTCTTTGCCTGATCTTTTACAAGAGACACTTAGTATCACTGCCCGGCGATCCGTGCTCCGTAGTGAGTGATTCGAACCGATCTGAAGGTCAACCATGGGTGAACGGATGTAAATAGGGGGCCTAGAGAACAACGTGTTGACCCATAACTTGCAACCGGATAGTTTATTATCCAGAAGTGCTAGAGCATGTGTCAGCCCGGTGGAGCATATTTCGATGAATGATCTTTTTCAAGGACAGCGGTATAAGAGGGTGGGTTTCGTATCCACACGAATTGCAGGCACGGATGGAGTCTCTTTGGAGATCGAAAAGTGGACTGCAGTATTAGAGCGAAACGGGTATGAATGTTTCTATTTTGCTGGACTTTGCGATCGACCTGTTGAGAAAAGCCTTGTCGTTGAAGAGGCCTATTTCGGTCATCCTGGTATTGAAGCAATTAGTGCAGGCTGTTTCGGCAGGCACCATCGCAGTCCTGAAGTGACTCAGTCCATTGAAGACATTAAGACTCACCTCAAATCAAAGCTGTATCTGTTTGTAAAGCAGTTTGGTATCGATTTGATTGTTGCCGAAAATGCGCTGGCTATTCCGATGAACATCCCCTTGGGGTTGGCACTGACCCAGTTTATTGCTGAAACTTGTTTGCCCACGATTGCTCATCACCACGATTTCTATTGGGAGAGGGAACGCTTTCTGGTCAATAGTGCGAAAGATTACCTCACCTGTGCTTTTCCTCCCGATCTTCACAACATGTGCCACGTTGTGATTAACTCCATTGCCAGCGAACAGTTGAGTCACCGTCAGGGCATATCCAATACGTTGATTCCCAATGTCTATGATTACGCGTTGCTTCCAACGCCTCCCGATGACTATGCCTCGGATCTGCGAGAGCACATCGGACTCGGAGAAAATGACGTTTTTGTCCTGCAGCCCACCCGAGTGGTCCCGCGTAAGCTGATAGAGCGTTCCATTGAAATTGTCTCTTTAATGAATCTGGAAAATCCTGTCTTGGTCATCTCTCACGCCAGCGGTGATGAAGGAGACCATTACTACCGGCGCATCCTGGAGTATGCCGAGCACTGGGGAGTTCAGATTCGTGCCATCGAGCATCTTATTGGAGCGCGCAGAGGAAAGGGGCCGAACGGAGAAAAACAATATTCCATCAGAGACATTTACCAGTGTGCAGATCTGGTGACGTATCCCTCTGGCTACGAGGGTTTCGGCAACGCTTTCCTGGAAGCCATCTATTATCGGAAACCCATCGTTCTGAACCGCTACTCGATTTATATCGTCGATATCGAGCCGAAGGGTTTTCAAGTCATTACCATTGACGGCTTCGCATCCCGGGAGGCGGCTCGCAACATCCGAGAGGTTCTGGAAAACGAGAAGCTGCGAGAAGAGAGGGCTCAGAAAAATTATGAGCTGGGACTTCAGTACTATTCCTATGAAGTGCTGGAACGGGATTTGCTCAATCTACTCTACCAACTTTCCCAGCAAATATGTACGTAGGGCCTACATTGGATTTGGGCACCTCCGGAGGATCGCGGCAGGCTAGGAAGCTACTTTCAGAAAGATGTTTTCTTCTTCCTCGGAAAGTATTGAGCAGGCATTCTCTATTCGTTCTTCCTCTGCTAAAGATCGTTCATCTGTTGGCAAGCGCTGTTGGAGTGCGATCGTCAGATCGATGATATCCCTCAATTCCTCATGAAGCTGCTCAATAGCCATGATGAGAGCCTGGCATTCGTTGGGTGTCAGAAAATCAAACAAGCCCAGTTTTTGTTTCACTCTTTCCAGTTCTGCTGGCTTCAATGGCTTTCCTCCTTTCCAAAATAAATAGAGGCAATAAGTGTTCCAGTCCCTGACCAACTGGGGCTTTCCTGGCACCGTCTGAGTACCGGTTGATCCTCTGCCGTTTACCCATTTCCTAAACCTGCCAGCGCAAGGCATGGACCTCCCACAAAGTGGCATTTGACTCTTTGCTGGGTGCTGTCACGCATGGTAGACTCTTCTTGAGTCCAACCGCACGAGCAGGGATCACGACAACACCACCTGTTAACAGCTGAGCTCCACTTCCTCTTTCCCAACCCGGTTGAGCACTGGCACGTAAGTTGCCCAGTGAAGTGGCAGGTGGGTAGCTCTAGTCTCGCATTGAGACGGCATGACCGAACGGCCTACAGGAAGGAACCAGGTGAGGAATCTAGCCATCGGTTTGTTGCACTACTCCTGTCTTCCCGTTGTAGGAGGCGTGGAAGAAGTTCTGGATCAGCAATCTTCTCTGCTGGATCGCTATTCCTACCCTGTCAAGGTTCTGGCGGGCGCTGGCAGGGCGCCTAACCGCGATTATCCGATTGAGATCAATCCCTTACTGGGATCTAGAAACAGACACGTCTTACAGGCCCATCGATTACTGGTAGAAGAGAACAACTCTCGAGGCATAGAAACACTCGTGAGCGAGATTGAGGGGTATCTGAGAGAGCAGTTACGACATTTTGACATTCTTCTTGCCCACAATGTCCTCACTATGCCCTACAATCTTCCCTTGACCTCCGCCCTGCGGAAGTTGGCTGAGTCGGAGTCGATGAGAATTGTCAGTTGGGGGCACGACTCTCCTTATTTCTACGCCGATTATCCGCCCCACCTGGACCATTCGCCATGGACCGTACTCAAAGAGATCCATCCTAAAATCCACTACGCGACGATTTCTGAGAATCGCCGCGAACAGTTCTTGCGACTGTACGAGAAAGCCCATCGTATTCATGTCGTGAACAACGGTATTGACCCCGCCTCATTTCTCAATTTGGATCCGACCACAGTGCGGCTTGTTGAAGAGGAGGGGCTTTTGGAAGAGGACTTTCTCATCTTTCATCCCTGTCGTCTCCATCCCCGCAAGAATGTGGAATTATCCATCCGGGTGACGCGTGCGCTCCGAGATCGGGGCGTCCCGGTACGCTTGCTGGTGACTGCGGCTCATGATCCACATGAACCCGAATCGCTGGATTACTACAGGAATTTACTTCGTTTGGTTCGACAGTTGGATGTAGAAAAAAACGTGCTTTTCCTTGGTAAATATCAATTTCAGAATGGCGATCGAATCTCAGCGGATCGACTCACCACTCGGGATTTTTATCTCATCTCAGATGTTTTGTTTTTACCCAGTCAAGCCGAGGGTTTCGGTTTGCCTTTACTGGAAGCCGCATTGACGAGATTACCCATTGTGTGCTCAAAGATCGCCCCATTTACAGAATTAGCCAGAGAGGATGTCTGTTATTTTGATCTCCAGGATACCCCCTCTCAGATCGTCACCAAGATACTGAATTTCGCCGCAGGGAAACACCGTAGATTTTTCCGCAGGACGAAAAGCAGTCATCTTTGGGATAGCATTTATCGCACCCGACTCGTCCCTCTCTTTCAAGAAGTCCTGGAGGAGCAAGAAGTCAAAGTTGAGGCTCCTTCATAGTCCGGGTCAGTGCTAGATCCCAAGAACTCTTATGGCACACCCGGTGGCGGCGATCGTCATTCCACAGGCAGTGTGCATGTGGCGTTCAAGAAAAAGAAAAGGGGAAACCTTCAGACCATAGTATCCCAACGTGACTAGAATAGACATCGTGCTCAGAGTCACAAAACCAAATGCCAGTGCTACACCGATAACCGAAAGCCAATGATGCTCAAACGCAGGGGCCATCAGCAGAGGAATCAAAGGCTCACAAGGACCAAACACAAAGATGATGAAGAGTGCCCAAACGGTTAAGGTGGATTTTGGAAGTCCCTGAGAGGCGGAGGAATGACTCTTTCGCTCCCCCAGGTCAAGATGACCTGTAACGAGATGCCCCACACGGTGATGTCCGGGAGACATCCTGCGGGGTTTTCTATAAACAGACCATAGGGTATAGGCGAAGCCAAAGCCGATGAGCAGCCAGGCAGCCAGTTGGCCGCGTTGAGTTTCGATCAGTTCCAGCTGCTCAATTGCTGTCCCAAAGGAAATTCCAACCCATCCCAGTAACAAGGAAGAAAGGACGTGGCCCACACCACAGAGGTTGGTCACGACTAAAAGCTTTTGTAAAGACCATTTTTGCGCCCGGGCCAACACCACAAAGGGCAGGGTATGATCAACGCCGATCAGTGTGTGCAAAAAGCCAAGTGTGACAGCGGTAGCCAGTAATATTTCCAACGTAGTGGTCACGTTTGACCTTTCTTTGTTTTCTTGCGGATCCACGGCAAAGTGACGCAATTGAGATGCCAGCGGAGCACCAGCAAAGACACCTTTACATGGGGTATATTCACCAAGATCTAGGTTAAATGACTCACTCCTCCTCCAGCCACCAGGGTCATGACAGACAGCTAGACGAATGGTCTTTGCCAAAGATCGTCAACCCAATGCTTTCAGGTGGCGTTTTCTTCCAACTTTTGAATAGAAAAGTGAGGAAATGGGTCTGTAGATTGCATGGTTAAGAAATAGGAGAAGCGAAAGGAGGACCTAGCTATGAAGCGTCACATCTTATGGGTCACCGCGGTTCTTCTCATGGGTGTTGTGGCCTGTGACTCAGGACCCAGATCGCCGGTCGGCTTTCGTCTACCGGAGGGGAATACTGAAAGAGGAAAAGCCGCATTTCTTGAGCTGCAGTGCTATGGCTGTCACAGGGTAGATGGGGTAGAGCTGCCGCCTCTCACCGAATATCTCGCCAAGCCGGTTGTTTTAGGAGGGGAGATCTTTCGAGGGGTGACAGACGGCTATCTAGTCACTTCAATCATTCATCCCTCATACAGGCTGGCGCGTGGCTACTCGAAGAGGCAGATCGCCATGAGTGAAGGTGTCTCACGAATGCCCAACCACGGAAATTCCATGACGGTGCACCAACTGGTTGACTTGGTGGCTTTTCTCCAGTCTCGGTATAGCGTTCTTCCTACACCTCAACCCGTTTTCTGAACCCAGGCACAGAGCCGCCCTTGAGCAACTTCGGACTGACAAGAGTTGAGAACCTGAGAAAGGAATCCAACTTGTATAGGGACATACAGGAGGGCCATCATGAGATATAGGACGATCGTTATCGCAATCGACTTTTCAGAAGCTTCGCTCCTGGCCATGGAAACGGGCTTCACGCTAGCTCAGGACAGTGAGGCGGTGGTGCATTTTCTGCACGTCTTGAATCCCCCGGTAGGGATGGACCCCATGGGTTCGGTAACGCCTTCGATCCCTGACCTAGAGAAGGAGGCGAAGAGCCAGCTGGACAGCTTGGTTCCGGAGAACACTCCAGAGGGTATGACGATTCGCCCAGTGGTAATCCAGGGAGCACCGCCTGCGACCATAGCCAAATTTGCGCGAGCAAAGGACGCCGATCTGATCATTGTGGGAACTCATGGACGAACCGGCTTGGGAAGGCTGTTCATGGGCAGCACAGCCGAAGCCCTGCTTCGTCAGGCCCCCTGCCATGTGATGGTGGTCAAGCCAAGAACGACGGTAACTGTACCGGCAGGGAAGTAGCCTGTTTCATGGATAGGTTTGATCATGAGTCTTGCCAGGCGCTTAAATTTTATTAACCGAGTCATAGGGGCTAGTAGATTTGACGTACAGACCTACGAAGAGGTCGAAGCCGATCACACAGCTTTAGGTCAGGCATTGGGCGTGGTGGTGGTATCGAGTGTTGCCGCTGGTATAGGTATCGGCGGGACGGCTGAAGCTGCTTTTGCTGTCACGGTCGTCAGTTTGATGGGTTGGATCTTTTGGGCCCGGGTCACCTACGTGATTGGTGTTCAGATCTTTCCGACAAAGCAGACAGATGCGGATTGGGGGCAGCTTCTGCGTACCACGGGATTCTCTGCCAGTCCCGGAGTGTTGCGGATCTTGGGTGTTTTTCCGGGTCTCGCGAGAATTGTTTTCTTGATTTGCACGATCTGGATGTTGGCTACCTTTGTCATGGCAGTTCGCCAGGCTCTGGACTATGCGAGTGTGTGGCGAGCCGTAGGAGTTTGTAGCTTGGGGTGGTTCGTGTACGTCATTCTTTTCTTCGTCCTGGATCGTTCGCTGCTGCACTAGGTGATCCGTGTCAGAGAAGTGAGGTGGTGAGGAGTCGAAGTTGTTGATGGAGGATCAACGCATGAAGAAGACCTATAAGGTCTGGCTCCTCGTTCAGGGGATGAACGAGACTGAAGATCGGGGGGATGTCGGTGACCCAGTTGAGTTAGCGAGATTTGAGACCTTGGGCGAGGCCAGGGTCTTCCACCTTGGAAGGAATTGAGATGAATATCTCACTGAATCGGCAGATTGCAAGCAAACTGCGCCAGGCCGGTGACCTGCTCCAGCTACAGGGCGCCAATCCTTTTCGGGCCAATGCCTATCGACGGGCGGCAGACACTGTTTCGGGTTTAGACCGTGAACTGAGCAAGATTGTGGCAGAGGAAGGCTTGGAAGGGCTTCTTGCTCTGCCCAGTATTGGTCGGGGCATCGCCGCTGCAATTTATGAGATTTTGCACACTCGCCGCTGGAGCAAGCTAGAACGCCTTCGAGGAACCCTCGATCCGGAGCATCTGTTTCAAACCGTTTCCGGCATTGGTCCGGAACTAGCGAAGCGCATCCACGACACACTGGATATTGACACGCTGGAAGGACTGGAGACAGCGGCTCATGATGGAAGGTTGCAGACTGTCATGGGTATTGGACCTCGGCGTACGGCAGCTGTTCGCGCTATTCTCAACAACATGCTGGGTCGCGTTTTTCAGCCTCGCCTGGACCCTTTAGAAGGACCGGGTGTGCCGGAACTATTGAAGGTTGATCGCGAGTACTGCCGAAGATCAAGAACTGGAGAGCTGCCCACCATTGCCCCGAAGCGGTTTAATCCTACAAACGAGGCTTGGCTGCCGATATTGCACACGCACCAGGGTGAATGGAATTTCACCGCACTGTACTCCAACACCGCTCGAGCCCACGACCTTGGACGTACCCGTGATTGGGTCGTGGTCTATTTTTACGACCAGGACCATCGGGAAGGGCAGCACACCATTGTCACGGAGACTCGGGGGCCACTTGTCGGTAGACGCGTGATACGAGGCCGTGAATTCCAATGTCGTGCATACTATGCCAGCCCCTCGAAGAAGAAAGTGGAAAGTTCTAACACTACTTGAATCTGATTCTGTAGTGGAATTCGCGGCGGTGGTAAATGCCCCCGGAGGGGAGGCATATCCCCCAAGCGTTGAGTGACCGCTAGCACCGTTACAAGCTTTTAGCGGCCTCTTCTAGCCGTTGTTCTGGCATGAGATTTGCCTTATTTAATATTGGAAAAGGGGGACAAAAATGAAGAAAAAAGAAGAAAGACACATGAAAAAAGCGGCTCTGACTTTCATGGCAGCGGGAATGGCCGGTGCCGCGCTTGCGCTACTGTTCGCCCCGCAGTCCGGCAAGAAGACTCGGCAGGCTATCCAGGGAGCAGGCGAAGATCTAGTCGATAGAGCTGAAGCATTACAAGAGGACTTCAGTGAACGGGTGGCAGCTTTAGTTGAAGATGCCTTAGCCATTGCTGAACAAGGACTCGATAAGGGCAAGGGAATCACCGAAAAGGTACAAGAGGATTTCCTTTCCACACTTCATACCAGTAAGGACTTGATCTCCCGCCAGATCGAACGTGCCCGACACCTGGTTCACTAATGACGACGATGCCTTGCTGATCGACACTCTCTTCAGGAACGCTTTCGAAAAGAAGGACGCACAACAACCGCTCGGTTGAGCGCGGCGTGGGGAGGGGCCAGCCCGGATTATGCATTGGTTCTTGTCACGAAGCGACGAAAACGCCGACCTTGCAAGGCGCGCGACAGAGGTCCCCGCAAACGTACTCTCTGCAGTACGTTGAGGAGGCCGACCGAGTGCAACGCAGACAGGGCGGATGATTTCGTCGCTGCAGTAGAGAACTTATGCATTATCCGGGCTAGCTGTCCACAGAGAGGAAGAACGATGAGTGAAGCAGAGAATCAGGTAGACACCCTGCCAGTCGTGCCTTTGAAGGGCAAGGTCTTCTTTCCTCACATACGTATGCCTCTTTCGGTGGGTCGTCCCCCTTCCGTGGCGGCAGTCGAGGCTGCCGTCTCAACGGAGGCAAAAGAAATGGTGGTCTTCGCCCAGCGGGACTCTTCGGTTGAGGTTCCCGGGCAAGATGATCTCTACACCATTGGGACCAAAGCCATCATCAAGAAGATTCTGCGACCCAGAGAAGACTTCATGGAACTCATTGCCCAAGGAATGGAACGTGTGGTCCTGATAAAAATGGAAAAGACTGAGCCCTTTTTGGAGGCTCGCGTCCGCCGTTTACCCCTACCAGAGGATAAGGGAACCGAAGTAGAAGCTCTGCATCTTGCCGTGCTGGACCTGGCAGGCAAGGCCATAGCCCTTTTTGGTCATCAAGCCAAGCTGGAGATTCTTCCTTTATTGAGTACCACTGAGGACTCTTTACAATTTGTCTATCTCGCGGCCTCAATTCTTAGCCTGGAGATACAGAAGGAGCAGGACCTGCTGGAGGCCCAGACGGTGGCCGACGCGCTGCGTTTACTTCATACCTATCTCAATCATGAGATTCAGGTTCTGGAGCTGCGCAAGAAAATCGCGAGTCATGCCGTCTCTGAGATGAGTAACGAGCAGCGTGAATACTTTTTGCGGCAACAGCTGCGCGCAATTCAGCAGGAACTCGGAGAACAAGACCCAGAACATGCTGAGCTCGATCTGCTTCACGAGCGCCTCGAGAAAGCAGATCTTCCCGACGATGTATACAAAGAAACGGAGCGTGAGCTGGCCAGATTGGAAAGGTTGCCCTCTGCTTCACCCGAGCACGGTTTGATCCGCAGCTATCTTGATCTGGTGCTGGAATTGCCCTGGAAGAAGACGCCTGAAAAGCTGCTGGACATTCCACGGGCCAGACGGGTGCTCGAGAAGGATCATTACGACTTAAAAGAAGTTAAGGAGCGGATCCTCGAGCATCTCGGAGTCCTCAAACTCAATCCCGGTGCCAAGTCGCCCATTCTGTGTTTCATCGGTCCACCGGGAACCGGAAAGACCTCATTAGGACAGTCCATTGCCCGAGCACTCAAACGAAAGTTCGAACGAATGAGCCTGGGAGGCATGCACGACGAAGCAGAGCTTCGAGGTCACCGCCGAACCTACATCGGTGCAATGCCCGGGAGAATCATTCAGGCCATCCGCCGTGCTGAGGTCAACAACCCCGTCCTGATGCTGGATGAAGTGGACAAACTCGGTCGTGACTTTCGAGGTGATCCAGCTGCTGCCCTGATGGAAATTCTTGATCCGGAACAGAATTCCAACTTCCGAGACAATTATCTTAATCTACCCTTCGACCTCTCGAGTGTTTTTTTCATCACCACCGCCAATACGCTGGAGTCCATTCCGCGGCCCCTGCTGGATCGTATGGAGAAGCTCAGACTGCCGGGATACAGCGAGGAGGAAAAGTTAGAGATCGCAAAACGATACCTGGTCCCCCGCCAGATCGGTGAGGCTGGATTAAAGACTGAACAATGTGCTCTCAAAGAGGACACATTGAAACAGATCATTTCCTGCTATACACGCGAGGCAGGTGTGCGCCAACTGGAACGGGCCATAGCCAGAGTGTTTCGCAAGATCGCATTGAAGTTTGCAGAAGGCGAGACCGCTGCCATAAAAATTGCAACCAAAGATCTTCTGGAGCTGCTTGGACCGGGACAGTTCTTTCTCGAGCAGGCCAGAGAAGAGCTGCCGCCAGGTGTGAGTACGGGTGTCGCCTGGACCGAAACTGGAGGCGATGTGCTTTACGTGGAAGCAACACTCTTGCCAGGCGGAAAAGATCTAACACTGACCGGACAACTAGGTGAGGTCATGCAGGAGTCCGCCAAGGCGGCACAAAGCTACATTTGGTCACATGCCGGTGAGATGGGTATTGACCCAGAACTGTTCACAAATTCAGGTCTTCACGTCCACGTCCCGGCAGGTGCGATTCCCAAAGATGGTCCGTCAGCGGGAATCACGATTGCTGCAGCGCTCGCTTCACTCTATACCAACATTGCTACTCGCAAAGATACCGCCATGACGGGAGAAATCACACTGACCGGGTTGGTGTTGCCTGTGGGAGGGATTAAGGAAAAAGTATTGGCGGCCCGACGCGCTGAGATCAAGCGCATGATTCTACCCCGGGAGAATCGAAAGGACTTAAGAGAGATACCGGATCAGGTCCGGGATGAAATGGAATTCGTTTTTGTAGAACGCATTGAAGAGGTGCTCCTATCAGTGATTTCAGAGTTGGAAGTTGTACATGCGACGGGCACTGGACCGTGAAAATCTGATGTATCTCAAAGTGAATCCAAAACAAGACAATGGATCTGAGGGTCCAATGGATGCAGGCAACCGTCAGAACCCGCTCATCAGGGGGGCAGGGTTTTTCATTTGGCTGCTGGTGTTGATTTTTATGATCATCTGGATATGGAGCCCATTGAGTACCCGCCTTGACGATGAAGTTCGCATCAGCTACAGCACCTTTCATAGACAGCTGGAAGACGGGAACGTCAGTTGGATTACTGTGACCGGGGAAAAAGTCCAAGGCTTTTTAAAAAAACCTAGTGAGCAGGAAGTTTCACCGGGCGAGATCATAAGTTACTCACGATTTGTCACTTATTTACCTTCATTCGGTGACGAGGAGTTATTTTCTCAATTAAGGTCACAAGGTGTCGAGGTTCAGACGGAACCTGAGCAGGATGCCTCGTGGAGAATCGTACTTTTAAACTTGTTGCCGTTTTTACTTTTCATAGGGTTAATTGTTCTCCTCATGCGTCGCGCCCAAACTCAAGGAGGCAATATTCTAGGCATGGGCAGCAGCCCAGCCAAAACCTATGACCGCAGCTTCGAGCGAACGACTTTCGAGGATGTAGCCGGAGTGGAAGAAGCAAAAACCGAACTCCGTGAAATGATTGAGTTCCTCAAGGATCCCAGTCGTTTTCGCAGTCTGGGGGCAGAAATTCCTGGTGGGGTCCTGCTTCTAGGACCTCCAGGAACAGGGAAGACTCTGCTGGCGCGCGCCGTTGCCGGGGAGGCAAACGTCCTGTTTTTTAGCATCACCGGCTCGGACTTTATGGAAATGTTCGTGGGAGTGGGAGCTTCCCGGGTTCGAAATCTGTTTAGAGAAGCCAAGAAAAACGCTCCCAGCATTATTTTTATCGACGAAATCGATGCAATCGGAAGGCGACGTGGTGCTGGCCTGGGTGGAGGTCATGATGAACGGGAGCAAACGCTCAATCAGCTCCTTTCGGAAATGGATGGCTTCGAACCCAGTCACGGTGTTGTGTTACTGGCCGCCACCAACCGCCCCGACATCCTGGATCCTGCCTTACTTCGGCCAGGACGTTTCGACCGTCGGATCACTCTTGACCTACCCACCCTGCGAGATCGGATCGCAATTCTCAAAATCCACGCTCGAAACAAGCCCCAGTCCGACGATGTTGACCTGGAGCGACTGGCTCGCGGAACTCCCGGCTTCAGTGGAGCTGACCTGGAAAACCTGCTCAACGAGGCTGCTCTTTTGGCTGCTCGCAAACAGAAAAAGAGCATTGAGTCCGAGGATATTGAAGAAGCCCGTGACAAGGTGTTGATGGGACCAGCCAGGGAAAGCCTGGTCCTGACCACCGAGGAACGCCTGATTCTCTCGTATCACGAGGCCGGCCACGCCGTTGTGGCAGCGGTGCTTCCACATGCCGACCCCATCCACAAGGTAACGATTGTCCCACGTGGGAGTGCGATGGGCAGCACCCAACAGCTGCCCAAGCGAGACAAGTATATCTATAGTCGCGAGTTCCTACTGGATCGATTGGCCGTCATGATGGGCGGACAAGCCGCCGAGACTATTGTTTTCGATACCGCGACCAGCGGAGTGGAAAACGATCTGAAACTGGCCACGGCACTGGCGCGCCAGATGGTACTCGATTGGGGAATGAGCGAACGACTCGGACATATGGTCCCGGGCGGTAGACGAGAACAGGTTTTCTTGGGGGAGGAAATTGTTCAGAAAAGAGAGTACAGTGAAGGAACCGCCAGAGAGATTGATGAGGAGATCAAGTCGATCTTGAATGGATCCTACAAGCGAGCCTTCGACACTCTGCGCCAACATCGCGAAGGCTTGGAGCAACTCGCCCAGCTTCTTCTGGAAGAGGAAGAGATCACTGGAGATCAGGTTCTTGCACTATTAAAGATTACTGCGGACGGTCGGGAGAGTCGACAAAGGAGGGAAAAGGCTCTGAAGCAGCGGGCCGTTTGGCCTGCGGTGAAAGGTGTTTCGCAGGTAAAGCGCCAAGGCAAATAAATCTTTTGAGAATCCGATGCGACTTGATCTGTGCGATAAGGAAGCGGCTATAGGCTGAGTTCGATGGAATTTGCCCTTCTCTTTCAAAGACTTTTGATCGCATTAGGTCTGGGACTTCTGGTGGGTCTGCAGCGGGAACGCGTTGCATCTCGTTTAGCCGGAGTGCGTACCTTCCCGCTGGTCACTATATTGGGAGTCTTTTGCGCTACCCTCGCTCAGTCATTCGGGGGCGGAGTCGTGGCGGCCGGGTTTCTGGCCTTGGCCGGCCTGATCATCATTGGAAACATAGCCGAGTATAGGGCCGGAACCGTCGACCCAGGCCGCACGACCGAAGTCGCCCTTCTGCTCATGTTCGCTTTGGGCGCCTATTTAGTGGTTGGCCTGACGGAAATCGCAGTGGCGGTAGGTGCTCTTGTCGCCGTTCTCCTGTATCTCAAGGAATCCCTGCATGGCGTTACAGCCAAATTGAAGGAGACCGACGTCAAAGCAGTCATGCAGTTCGCTCTCATTTCCCTGGTTATCCTCCCCGTACTCCCTGACCGGTTCTTTGGTCCCTATGGAGTCCTCAACCTGAGACACATTTGGTTGATGGTGGTGCTTGTGGTGGGTCTCAGTCTGGTGGGTTACGTCATCTACAAGTTTCTCGCGCCTTCAGCTGGAACGTTGATGGGTGGCCTATTGGGGGGATTCGTCTCCAGTACTGCAACGACGGTTTCCTACGCCAGACGTTCTGCTGCCTCGCCACTGAGTTCGGGTGTAGCAGGAGTTGTGATCATGATCGCCTCCACGATTGTCCTGCTCCGCCTGCTGCTGGAGATTGCCGTGGTGGCACCCCCATTTTGGGCAGTTGCGGGTCCACCCATCCTCACCCTGTTGACGGTTCTCGGCCTGTTTTCCCTGTGGCTGTGGTTTCGAGGTCGAAAGGAGCAAGATGAGATACCTGCTGTGGAGAATCCATGCGAAATGAAGTCGGCCCTGTTGTTTGGTTTGTCCTACGCTCTTGTCCTTCTCGGAGTCGCCGCAGCGAGTGAACATTTCGGGAACCGCGGTCTGTATGTGGCAGCTGCACTCTCCGGTTTGACCAAGCTTGATGCTATTACGCTGTCCACTTCTCAACTGGTGAACACGGGCCGAGTGGATGGACAGACGGGGTGGAGACTGATTCTGGTGGCGGTGATGGCTAATCTGTTCTTCAAAGGGGTCATCGTTGCGGTCCTGGGACACAAACGTCTCTTGCACAAGGTGACAGTTTTCAATGTGGTAGGGACTATGGTGGTGATTGCTGTGTTGTTGTTTTGGCCTAGTGTCTAACCAGTGTTTGTAAAGGGGGGAAAATCAAATGCCGTCTTGGCATTCACTGCCTCTCCTCGCCGCGCTTCTGGTTGTGCTCCTTCAGCCCGGATGGGCCCATGCGTCTGTCGAAAACGATTCCCTGTCTCAGAACGAAGACCTCCAGAATGCCCAGAGACCACAACCCCGTCGCCGCCTGCTGGGCGATTGGAAGGGAACTCGTACGGATCTGGAAAATGCAGGCCTGAAAGTGAGTCCGTACTACAACCACTACTTTGGGATCCTCACCAGGGACGGAGTACATCGTCACAGCGGTAGTGCTGATTTTTTTTTCCACCTGGATTTCGAAAGAATGGGGTGGATGGCGGGCGCCGAATCTCTCCTGCAGTTGAAAAGCACCCAGGGCAGGAACGTGAATCCCGAGGTCGGTGCTCTTTCCGATCCCTTTGATGACGCAGATTTTGACCAGTTCGTTTACATCGATCAGTTCTGGTTTCAAAAGAGTTTCCTGAATCAAAAACTTCAGCTGCGTTTTGGATATATCGACCAGCAGACGATTCTCGACCGCAACATTTACGCGAACGCCGAAGACAGACAGTTCATGTCGACCTTTCTCGACAACAATAACGCCAGCATTCCACTGAAAATCGGCCTGGGTGCAACGCTATTCGTCAATCCGACCGAGTGGTTGAGATTGATTTTGGGAACGGCCGATGCGGACAATCAGGTCCGGCAGGCCGGCTTCAATACTGCGTTTGACGATTTTGGGAGCCTCATGCTGTACTTCGCGGCCGATCTAAAAGGGCAATGGGCCAGCCCGCAGGGGGGGGCAATGCCGGGTAACTACCGTTTCGGAATCTTTTACGACCCCCGTAAAAAGACGGTATTTCGGTCCGAAAGTCCCGATCCAGACTTAGCCGAATTGCGTGGCGGAGACGTGGGGTTCTATTTGAGCTTTGACCAGGCTTTATATCGTGCAGCAGAAGAGGATCTCCAGGGATTAGGGGTGTTTCTACGTTTAGGATACCGCGATGACGAAGTGAATCAAATCTCTCATTTTTGGTCTGCCGGGTTTCAGTATCAGGGACTGCTGCCGCGACGGGATGAGGATGTTCTCGGACTGGGCTTTTATTCCGCTCACGGTTCGGACCTGTTTCGCACCTATGTTAACTCGGACTTCGTGCGAGAGACCGGACTGGAGCTGTACTACAACATTCAGGCGATGCCGTGGTTGACACTTACCCCGGATGTGCAGTTTATCGATCAGCCAGGTGGGCTCAAGTCGGCTCGGGACGTTTTGCTGTTCGGATTGCGTGCGCGAGTTACTTTTTGAATCAGGCAAAAGGGTATCGAGGAGATAGTCATGCTTAAGACGACTCATTTTCTCCGAATTGTTTTTGCAGTGACGTTGTTTTTGCTGTTGGTGGGACCCTCGTGTCGGCAGAGACCCATGGAAGAATACAGGCGACGCCTGGAGAGGACGGACAAGGCAGCTTTACACGCGGTTCACAGCGAAAGGCTCAGGCAAATCATGGCAGAGCTGGAGCGATTGTCCCTGAATCAGCTTCCCCAGGAAATGGACGTGGAGGCTGAGCGTCAACGTCAAATCGGCCAGATGTCCCCTGTTGCCCAGGCAATGGCTGAAGCAGCCCTCCACATTCCCGACGTGCTCGAAGAGGTGGAGCTGAGTGATGAGAAACTGCAGGTGTTCGTTGACCTGGCAGAAAAGCTGGGGAATCAGGCGGAGGAACTACACAGGCAGGCAGAACAACAGTCCTTGTCCGGGGTTTCCGAAACGTTGGAGAGCATCGGTGCCACCTGCAGCGCTTGTCACAGCGCATTTCGAGTCTTACCGGCAGTTACCGAACCCTCGCCGTGAGTTTGCATGTCCAAGCGGGAAGCCCCAACCCCGGGGGTCTTCCAGAAGAGCTAGCCCGTACGGAATTAAGGTAAGAGGTGCAGGACTGTCACACCTTCATTCTGTCCCGCCGCTCGAGAGAGCTGAGGCGTTGCTTGATTTGTTCTTGTTCCTTTGCGATATCCCGAATGATCTCAGTGAGTGGATCCGGCAACTCAGCATGTTCTAAAAGCGGTAGAATTCTGCCCGTTTCTTCTACTGTTCGGCCCGAAACACCCACCACGGTAGCTCCCGCAGGTACGGGTTTGATGACAACACTTCCAGTACCTATTCTGGCGTTGTTTTCTACGCGAATAGGCCCCAGGAGTATTGCTCCGGCGCCGATGACCACGTTGCTTTCGATAATGGGATGGGGCTTTTTCTTCTCTAGAGACCACTATCGGGCCTCTTCAAGAGTGCAAATAACCTGCTGTTTTGCACCATTTCTCAGGATGGAAAGCGTCACCCTGTCACCCAATTGCCGTTTCTCAAGCAACAGGATCAGAGCGGCTGTTGAATGGAGCGTTTGACCGTCAACATCAACGATAACATCTCCCAACTCGACCTGACCAAAGCGATTGCGGCGCCTGGGACGGAGACCAGCCTGTCGTGCTCCACTACCCTCCAGAACCTCCAGGACAAGCACTCCATCGATGCCGAGACGACGCGTGACATAATTACCAGAAGCCTGAATACCAAGAGCCGGGCGTTTGAGCTTTCCATGGGCAATCAGGTCGGGAACCACCCAGTTCACAGTGTTCACGGGTATCGCAAAGCCGATGCCTGCATACGCACCCGAAGGACTGTAAATAGCTGTGTTGATTCCGACAAGGCGGCCAGCACTATCTAAAAGAGGACCTCCTGAATTGCCGGGGTTGATGGCAGCGTCAGTTTGGATAACATTGCGAATTGGAATCTGCGCCATCGACTCGATCTCACGACCTAGGGCACTGACGACTCCTGTAGTGAGACTCTGATCGAGTCCAAAGGGATTGCCAATAGCAAAAACTTTCTGTCCCACTTTCAGGTCGTAGGAAGAGCCGAGGGGGATAGGCCGTAGAGCTTCTGTTGGAGTTTCGATGCGTAGTACCGCGAGGTCCTTTTTCGGAGCGGTCCCAACCAGTTGAGCCTCCCAACTGGATTGGTTGGCGAGCGTCACTCTAGCGGCATTAGCATTGCGAATTACATGAAGATTGGTGACGATGTGACCCTCCTGATGTATCCCGTCAGCGAAAGTGGGACAGATAAGGATCGAGAGTGAAGAGACAGTTGAGAGGCTTGAGGGGGTGGGATCCCACCCCCTGAGAGGGCTGTCCTTGACAGTCCATCCGAGCCAGCCGATGCTGGTCATGGCACAACCCAAAGGAGAAAGCTATGACTACAGACATCGTCAAACAGATTCGTCAGGCCTCCCGTCGGAGATTCACCGCCGAGGCTGAGTTGTCTTCATCAGGTTCAACGCAGTGGGCCGAGATTGCACCTTTCTGGTCGCAACCTGCCCATTACAAAAACTCTCTGCCGATAACGTCGCATTTTCTGTGCCATTGATCCATGGCGAATCAGAGTGACTGACACAGTAGAAGCTAGATTCTCCGTAGTCTCCCCATGGCGAGTGAATCGTGTAGTAATTAATGGCATGGCCATGGAGTTGCGTCATGGCCGTTTCGAAAGACAGCCGACCCTAACCTTAACCCCTTCCTATTGTCTTTAGGTGCCTGGCGGTCTAAGATTTAGAACACAGCTGGGAGGACTTCATGGTCGGACAGACCATCAGCCATTACAAAGTCATCGAAAAGATCGCCAGGGATGCATGGGCGAAGCCTACCGTCCGGCGGCGGAGAGATGGGTGTGGTCTACAAGGTGGAGGACACTCGCCTGGGCCGCAATGTGGCCTTGAAATTCCTGACCAAGTAACTTCGATTCCGGACCCTATGGACTCTATCCGTTACTTTCTAGCTTTAATACTAGTCGTAACGTTCCCGGTTGCACTCCTCTTCTGGATCTTGATTCACACCTTCATCCGCTTTTGGCGAAAGCTCGGACCAGTCTGGACCTACAGCATTGTTTGGGGATCTTTAGTGCTTGGAATGGTAGCTGTTTTTCGCATTCGCCAGTCCCTATTAGCCGTCGAGTTTGGAACCCATTATTTTCTTCTGGCCGTGGGAGTGGTGTGTCTGGCTTTGGCAGGCAAACTACGGGCCATGTTGCATCGACACATTACAACCAAGGTACTCATGGGCCTACCTGAGTTAGATCCCGAGGGACATCCGAGCCAGCTCGTGACACAAGGGCTTTACGCAAAGATCCGGCATCCTTGCTATGTTCAGATAGCTCTAGCCTTGCTTGGTTACGCCGTATTCACCAACTATCTGGTGGTCTATGCAGTTTTCCTCGTATGGCTTCCTGTCATGTACGTGATTGTAGTACTGGAGGAGAGGGAACTGCGTGGTCGCTTTGGGAAGGAGTATGAAGAGTATTGCCGTAGAGTACCCCGGTTTGTACCTAGGTTGGGTTAAAGACTGATCTGGCACCGATTCTCTTGAGTTCTCAACTCTGGATCTTATCAAATGGAGTTAATTTTTAGTCATGATCGAACTAGTGATTTCCGTCAGCTTCGTTTTAGTCGTTTCCGCCCTGTGTTCTCTATTTGAAGCGGTTCTGTATACCGTCCCAAGAACCCACATTGAATCCTTAGCCCAGACGGGTTCTGCGTCGGGGAGATTGTTGAAAGGATTTCGCCAGGAAATCGACCGACCCATAGCGGCAATTCTCTCTCTGAACACCATCGCCCACACTGCAGGTGCAGCTCTCTCGGGCGCCTTTGCCGTAGCCGTTTTTGGATCTCAGTGGATCGGATATTTTTCCGTTTTCTTCACTTTGGCGATTCTGATTTTCTCTGAGGTAATACCCAAAACAGCAGGGGTGGTTTACAGTCGACCTCTTGCGACACTGATTGCCCAGCCTCTTCAGTTTCTGGTCTGGTTTTTTACTCCCATGATTTGGCTGTGCCAACTCGCTACTCGGTTCGTGTCCAAAGAGAGTCTGGAGAAAACCGTTTCTGAGGAAGAATTAGTCCTGATGACCCGTCTTGGCCTCCAGGCGGGTTCCATAGAGCCGGATGAAGCAGAAGTGATTCAGAACATTCTTTCCCTGGAATCGAAGAAGGTCCGATCCATCATGACACCTAGGAGTGTGGCCTTTTCCTTAAGTATTCGCCTGTCTGTTGAGGAGGTGCGCCAGACGGAAGGTATTCTCAATTACAGTCGAATTCCAGTTTATGATAAGGACTCCGAAGACGTTGTGGGGATCATCCACCGGCGCGAAGTGTTGTCAAGCCAGGTGGAAGATCCGAGAGAAGTACGCTTGATAAAGCTCCTACGTCCGGTTCATTTTGTCCCCGACTCGCTTGCCTTAGACACCCTTCTGAGACAGTTCCTTGAAAGGCGGCAACACCTGTTCATGGTCATCGGTGAATTCGGGGAATGGGTTGGCGTGGTGACTTTAGAGGATGTGCTGGAGGAAATCCTGGGTCGTGAGATTGTGGATGAGTTTGACCAGGTTGTAGACCTCCGAGAGCTAGCCCAGCAGCGACGTGAGCGAGTTTTGAAAGAGATGGGAAGATAGGGAGTACGCCTCCGCACACGGGTAACAACTTCACCATCACCCGCAAAAGTATCGACACCCTTCTTACCAAACACCCACACGAACTCGCCTACACCAGTAGTGGTGAAACCTCGACCCTCCTTGATTCCCTCCCGGGAGCGCTCCGGGATCGCTGCATGGAAGTTAAACCGATCGAACAGTTTGTTTAGGTTGAACGTCGCAACACGAATAGGAGAGAAAAATGCCTCATTGGCTGCTCTAGAGTTCTAAATTCATGCGCAGCAGGTCTTGGAATCGTGGGTCGTCGCGGAGGGTGTCCCTGGATCAGGTTTCGAGCCTGATCCAGCAACTCTCAGTTTGCCCATGGCGCTTCTCCCAAAAGTTGTGGACCGGCCTTTTCTCCGCTGCTATATTGAGGCTATCCATAATCCACAACGTTCGAGCGGGATAATCTCCGAAGAAATGAATAACAGACCCGGAAAGAGTGTTAAAGAAAGTGTTATACGCAAGGGCTCTGTTAAGTCTACGCTGACAGCACTCTAAACAGGGCCCAACGATTCAATACATGTGAGACCACTCGACCATGCTTAGCTTGCGTGACGTCGTCGAAATAGAGGCATCATCGGAGCGTGTTTTTGATTGGTTTAGGCACTTGGAGGATAACTATTGCTCGTGGCATCCAGCTCACGTATCATGTAGCTACGTCCGTGGGCGTGCACTCGAAGACGGCTCCGTGCTCTATGCGGAAGAGTATCTCGACGGCCGACTCCATAGACTTAAGTTCACGCTAACGGAGGTTGGAGCTGGACGTGAGTTCAAATATCGGGTCCGTCCGGGTGTCCGCGGCCGATTTCGCATGCGGCCGACCGAGGGAGGCACGGAGCTCGTCGCTGAGATCTTCCTTGGTTGGTCAATTCCTCTCATAGGAGCCTTATTGGACGCCGCTCTCAAAGCCCTGCTTTCCAAACCTATTGAGGCGATCCGGCAGCACATGAGAGAAGTGGGCGTCAATTTACGAGCTCTCCTGTCCGCGGAGAGGAACTCCGCACCGTCGGTCTAAATGGGCGTGGTCTAACCCTCAGATGGAGCGGACGTGGCCTCATTCTTCGGGTAGTATCGAAACTGAGATGGGCACCGGAGTCCTCGGGTTGCACTTTGCCAGCGTCAAGGCTGGCCACGCCGCTCATCTGGACTGTTAGATGCCAGACATAGAGGAGCCGAAACCGATGAAGTCATTGCCGATCATCTGGCAGCGCTTGGTTGACACCAGCGGGCAGACGTGCGATCGATGCGGTGCCACAAATGAGGCGCTGCAGCAAGCTGTAGCGAAGCTCAAGGAGGTGCTCCGACCCTTGGGCATAGAGCCAACCCTTGAAATCAAGAAGATAGACCTAATTTCATTCAAAGCGGATCCTTTCCAATCGAACCGCGTCTGGATTTCTGGGAAGCCTCTTGAGGAGTGGCTTGGCGCGCGCGTGACAAGCAGCCCTTGTTGTTCCGTCTGTGGTGATTCCGAATGCCGGACGCTCGAATTGGGAGACGATGTTTACGAGGCCGTTCCCTTGGAGCTATTATTAAGGGCTGCGCTGGTTGCTGCCTCCCAATTGCTCGGCCCCGGTAAACCGGGCGGCAAGAGTGAGCGTGAGATGGAGTGTTGTTCGGATTCAGACTGACGAGCGTGTTGTTGGACGCCCAATGGGGCGAGTGTAAATGACAGAACGACAAAGGATCTTTCTCCTGACGGCGATCATGGTCGTCGCCTGCGTGATTGCCGTTACCACTACCATCCTTTTACTATACCGGACGGAAATTGAACAGAGTCGCGCTCGACTCCGAGAAACGGCTGAAAGTCAAGCCCGTTTGATTGAAGCGATTGCCCGCTTTGACACTCGTTGGAGCAAGGACTATCCAGAGGGAACGACCGCTGCAACCTTAAAGCAGGTCTTCGATGCCCATGAGCAGTACGAAGGGTTTGGTGAGACGGGAGAGTTCACGCTTGCGCGGCGCGAAGGAAATCTGATCGTTTTCCTGCTCAGACACCGTCACGGCACAGTTGAGCATCCAGAACCGATTCCAATTGATTCCCAACTGGCCGAGCCGATGCGACGAGCACTCGATAAACTCTCTGGTTCAGTGATTGGACCGGACTATCGTGGAGTAACAGTTCTGGCCGGCTATGAACCGGTTCAGGAGCTTGATCTGGGGATTGTTGCAAAGATCGATCTGGCGGAGATTCGGGCACCGTTCGTTAGATCAGGTTTGCTAGCCACCACTCTCACATTCTTCATTGTCATAGTTGCGACGGGCTTGTTTCGTAAGGTCAGCAAACCGGTGATTACGCAGCTGCAAGCCAGCGCAAAGAATCTGGAAAGAGAAATTGAGGAGCGCAAGCTGGTGGAGGACTCGCTGCGGAACAGTCAGCAGAAGCTTACCCGGGCCCAACGGGTAGCCCAGCTGGGAAGTTGGGAGTGGGATCTCGGTTCCGACAAAACCGTCTGGTCAGATGAACTCTATCGGATATTTGGAGTAACCTCTGAACAATTCGATGAAAACGCTTATGAAGAGTTTCTAAAATGTGTCCATTCTGAGGACCGTGAACGTGTTACAGAAGAAATCAGAAAGACCGTCGATAATGGTCAACCCTTCGAAACTGAGTATCGAATCGTTCGTTCAGACGGGCAGGAACGCATTGTTCACGCGCGGGGAGAGCTTACCCTCGATGAGGCTTCTGGTCCTCAGATGATAGGAACTACTCAGGACATCACCGAGCGCAAGCAGGCGGAGGATACACTTCGTCGGCGAGAGCAGGCTCTTGGGAGTAGTCGTCAAGAGATCCGTAGTCTCGCTAGTAGATTGATCACGGCTCAGGAAGAAGAACGCAGATACCTAGCCCGCGAATTGCATGACGGTTTGAATCAACGGTTGGCCATGTTGGCCGTTGATATTGGAATGCTCAAGAAACAGGTTCCTGACCGGGACTGCGTGTGCGTGGAACTGATCCGGCTTCAACGTCTGGCCATGAACCTCTCAGATGACGTCCGCTCCATGTCTCACGACCTTCACCCCTCAGCACTGGAGCATCTGGGGTTGCCTTCAGCGCTGAAAGCTCACTGTGCCGAGCTTTCCAAGGGTATAGGGCTGCAAGTCAAACTGACTATCCGAAATCTACCGGAAGCCATTCCTCAGGATGTGGCGCTGTGTTTGTATCGCGTTGCTCAAGAGTGTTTCCACAACGTAGCCAGGCATTCCGGCACTCAAGAGTGTAGGATGGTACTCAAAGGAGCTAATGCCGGGCTGCAGCTTTCCATTTCTGACGCCGGTGTCGGCTTCGATATGGAGAAGGCCTACAAGAAAGAAACCCTGGGCTTGATCAGCATGGAGGAGCGGGTCCGACTGGTAAACGGCAATCTCTCAGTGGAATCTATTCCTGGAAGTGGGACGAAACTGGAAGTGTTCGTACCACTGAGCAAGGAGGGACCATGAAGCGCCCAACGGTCCTGCTGGCGGATGACCATACTATCGTTGTCGAAGGCCTGCGACGTATCCTGGAACCTGAGTTCGAACTTGTTGGGGCGGTGGGAGATGGGCGAGCTCTGGTCGCGGCCACCGAGAAGCTCCACCCGGATGTGGTCATAACGGATATCTCGATGCCTTCATTGAATGGTCTTGAAGCCACCCGACAGATAATGAAAGCCGACCGGAGAACGAAAATCATCTTCCTGACGATGCACGCAGATGTCAATTATTCTGCCGAGGCTTTTCAAGCGGGGGCCTCCGGCTATCTTTTAAAACAATCCGCAGCTGAGGAGCTCTTAACGGCAATTCGAGAGGTGCTGAAGGGGCGAGTCTATCTAAGTCCACTGGTTGCGAAAGGTGTACTGTATTCGTTCATGGAGGGCAGGGACCAGCACGACAAGCCTTCCGTGAAGCTTAGCCCCCGCCAGCGAGAGGTACTACAGTTGCTAGCCGAAGGACAATCTGTGAAGCAAATCGCTACCACTTTGAACGTTTCCACCAGAACGGCCGAATTTCACAAGTATGCCATCATGGAAAGACTGGGCCTTCACACCACCGCCGCCTTGGTCCGTTACGCCATCAAGCATGGCGTTGTCTCCCTCTAAGTACTCCCTTTCATAAATACGGTAACGTTTGCGGATGGGGCTTACGAGGCGAGGTCGCGACGAGAGACAAAGAGATCGCCCGCAACCCCCATCCGCCCGAAGGGTTGGAGCGGGACGGGCCCATCTCTTTGTTGCTCCTCCTCGCCGATGTCCCTGCATCGACTCGTCGTCTCGTCTCGATCTGGGCTCCGTCGCGCTCCCAACAAACGTTATCGTATTTTTGAAAGTGAGTACTAAGCGAGCTCCTTCCCTTGGCTGGCCCGCAATATTCGTCGCAGAACCTGGGACTTTTCCGAGTAGACGTCATGGCCTAGCTAGCTAAGCTAGTAGATGCCAGTCGTGGGAGGTTGAAGAAGCTGCGATCGATCCTGTGGAGCCAGGTTAGGAGGCTCTTGGGCTGACTAGAGAGGCTTCTTCTCGCAGACCACTTTATGGTTGCTGTATTTTAGGGGGGGCTCTATTGCTTGGCCGGCAGCTTTTGGGAACAGATACCAAGCGACCTCGCGTCCTATTGGCTGATGACGCAGAAGCGGTGCTTGATAGAGTTCGGTGCTTGCTGGAAGACGAGTTCGAAGTGGTTGGGGCGGTGGGAGATGGGCAATCGCTCCTGGAGGCTGCGGAGAGGTTAAAACCCGATCTTATCGTCGTCGACATCTCGATGCCGGTCCTCAGCGGCATCGAGGCTGTCAGGCAACTCAGGAAAGACAAATTCAACGCAAAGATGATCTTTTTGACCATACATCACGACCCGTTCATTGTAGACGCTGCTTTGGCTACCGGGGCCTTGGGCTATGTGCTGAAGATGTGTGCGGATACGGACCTGGTGGTCGCAGTTCGCGAGGCACTCCAGGGGCGCGCTTACGTCTCACCTCTCCTACAAGAGTAGTTACCCTTTCAAGCTCCAAGAATCCGTTTGTATCTGCACCTGTAACTTTTTTTCCGGATAACCCGTATTGTTCCCAGTTGTGCGAGCCTGCGCTGCTCAATTAAGGTCGAGAAGACGTCTCAAAAGAGTGTTAACTCGCTAAATATCGGAGGACGGTTCCAAAACCACGCTGCTGAGCCAAAGTATGAGAAGCAATGACGAATATATACAACTCACAGAAACCAACGGGGCAAACTTCGGCTTCAAATTGGGTGACAAGGTCTTGCTTAGGCTTAAGAACGGAAAGGGAGTTGCGAGGGAAACAGTTGCGGGGACCGTCACGGGTGGTGTTTCAGCTCAACGGGGGAGAGCGAGTGCTTTCTATGAGATCCAGACCCAGGATGGACTTTACTTGGCTTGCCGAGAGGTGGACTTGGCGGAGTTGGATGTTAAAGACAGCCCTATGTCAGGAAGTGGAGCCCAGAGGTAAAACCAAATACTAACGCACTCATTGATAAGTCACGGAGGAGATCATGGATTCTAGGAAGCAGTGGACAATCATTCTTTCGGGTGGCAACGGAACACGTATGCACTCGTTCACGGAAGGCTGGCTGGGATCCCCGCGGCCCAAACAGTATTGTAGCTTTGTAGGAACGCGCTCGATGTTGGAGCACACCATCGATCGCGCTCGGAAAGTGGTCGATCCTCAACGCATTGTAACCGTAGTTGGTCGGGGGCATCGTGCTTTTCTCAGCTCACAGATTCCTGGGCTCGTCATTGAGCAGCCGCACAACCGGGATACGGGTCCCGGGATTTTTCTTCCCGCCACCTACATCATGGCCGCAGACCCCTCGGCGACCGTTTTCATCTTCCCATCCGATCATTTTGTCTTTCCGGAGGAGCAATTTCTGGCCCACCTCCTTCGAGCTGGATTGCTCGCTCAAGCTTTGCAGGATCGGGTGGTCCTGCTTGGGGCCAGGCCAGATTGTCCAGAACCAGACTATGGCTGGATCGAACCAGGCGCGCTCAAGAAAGGCTGGGTCTGGAGTTCGCGGGAGGCGGCAAGGGATGTCTTGAGCTTTCAGGAAAAGCCTTCAGCCAGTGGCGCCGAGAAGTTTCTCGGTCTCGGTTATCTGTGGAACACGATGATCATGGCTGTGCAAATCAGGACCCTTTGGGCACTGGGTCAAAAGTTCTTTCCAGCCATGATGAACCGATTTGAAACACTGCGTCGGGTGCTGAAGGGAATCCAGCAGGGTCGAGTCGGTGAAGAGCAGGAGCAAATCGCGCTGTGCCACATCTACAGGGACATGCCGTCAGCGAACTTTTCACGCGACCTGCTTCAGCGCGCAGCCAAGCAGGCGGTGGTTCTTCCCATGACCGATGTGGAATGGAGTGACTGGGGCCGGCCAGCGCGGGTACTTGAAACGCTGGACCGGCTCGGAAAGCGACCAAACTTCACAGCGGTCTCTTGTTTCGAAACCCATTTTTCGGGTGCTGTAGGGCGGGGATAATCTCGGCCTTACCAAAAAAGGAGGAGTTATGAAAGTCAAGCAATTAATGACAAAAGAGGTCGCTACTTGTCGCTCCAGCGACAACCTGCAGAAAGCAGCCCAGGTCATGTGGGAGTTGGACTTCGGTTGTGTGCCTATCACCGATGAGGAATCCCAGGTCATCGGCATGCTCACAGACCGTGATATTTGTATGGCAGCCTGCATGCAAGGCAAAACTCTGGGGGAAATTCCTATTTCCAGTGTCATGAGCACAGAGCTGTATTCCTGTACACCCCAGCAGGAAGTGAGCGCCGCCGAGAATCTGATGGAGACCAAAAAGGTGCGCCGTCTTCCCGTCATTGATCGCAAGCAACACCTTCAAGGTCTGCTTTCTCTCAACGACATTGCTACGATGGCAGCAAGAGAAGAGAACAAGAGGGCCCAGGACAGGCAAGTCAATTATTCAGAAGTAGGGCACACGATGGCCGTCATTTGTGAACCTCGTCGAACCCGGGCCCAAGCGGTGTAGCTGCAATTTTCAAAAGGCAGCTAGCACCAGATCTAACTGGCTGACACCAGTTGAGTTTTCGACGGTGACTGCGTCCTGAAGTCGCCTGTCACAGTCATCTGGGAGCGGTGACATTTTAAGGTTTTGGGCATTTAATCTGGTCGTTTTGAAAGGAGAGACGAAAATGGCCCAATGTGAGGTTTGTGGAAATGAGTACGACAAGAGCTTTGAACTCAGAATGAATGAAAAATCCCACATTTTCGATAGCTTCGAATGCGCCATCCACGCTCTCGCTCCCACCTGCCAGCATTGCGGCTGCAGGATTGTGGGCCACGGAGTGGAGGCTGAAGGTTCTCTTTTTTGCTGCGTCTACTGTGCTGCCCAAGAGGGAATCAAGGGGCTTCAGGACCGTATTTGATGGGGGCCTCTTCAAGGGAGAAGCCCAGCTGCAGCCATTGTTTTCGGTGGGTTGCTTCGATGAGATTGGCCGGAAAGGAGTCGCACTTTGAGAAGGTCAGAACTAGCATCTGAAGGGCTCTGGCCACCGGCAAAGCGACCGGATGCCTCAGTGAGCAGATTGGCTCTGGGAATTCTTAATCGGGCTTTCCTCGATTTAATGCCACGATCCCAGAAGAATCTTGAGTCAAAAAAGTGGCAGCGAGATGCGCTCCAGTGGTTCCTGTCCGACGAGTCTCAACCCGGAAGCTTATTCTGGGTGTCCGCTGTCTTGAAGATGGACGAAAAAGTAATTCAACAGTGGGCCCTCGCGAGCCTTCGTAAAGGGTTCAGGAATGTTCCGGGTTAAAGCGCCTTTGTTAAGAAGCGTTGGCTATATCCGTGAAACCTGCAACAGGTTCGTCGCCTTCCTGGAATCAGAGAGCACAAGGAAATCCTTAGACGAGATCCTTGAACTAGAAAGGAGAAGGAATGCCGGGCTTGGCTGGAGAAAAAGCACGTTCAGAACACCCTGCCACTAAAGAGTTTCCGACCAGCCTTGAAAAAAATGAAAGCAGACAATCTTCGATCTAATGCCCGTGAGGATCGTGAGGATAGAGGCATGATTTATCAAAACCGTGAACAAGCCGCGAATCTACTGTCCGTGCGCCTGTCAACATACAAAGGCAAGAATCCCCTTGTCTTGGGTATCCCACGGGGTGGTGTCCCCATGGCGTCTATCATTGCCGAAGCCTTACGAGGAGAACTCGATGTGGTCCTGGTTCACAAACTGAGAGCTCCAGGACAACCGGAACTGGCTATCGGTTCAATCGATGAAACTGGAAGTACGTATCTGTCAGAGTCGGTAACAACTCTAGGCATTGGCCAGAGTTACATCCAGAAGGAGAGAGAGGTTCAACTGGAGGTGCTCCGAAGGCGACGTGAGAGGTATACCTCTCTTTATCCACCTATCGACCCAGCAGGGCGCATCCTCATTGTTGTGGACAATGGTATCGCCACTGGCTCCACCATGATCGCTGCTCTCCGCGCGGTTCGGGTGAAACACCCTAAAAAGGTAGTGGCGGCCCTGGCAGTTGCTCCGCCTGAGTCCTTGCCGCAGATGGAGCAGGAGGCCGATGAAGTGGTCTGTCTGGAAACGCCTGCCACCTTCCGTGCCGTCGGGGAATTCTTCCTGGACTTTAGTCAGGTCTCCGACGATGACGTAGCAGGAATACTCAAGAAGTACTCGAAACCCATCGGACGAGGGTGATTTGATGTCCTCAAGATGACTGCAGTACGGAGTCGGGAAAAATGACCGCCGAGGGATGCTGCTCGTCGTGCGGAATCAGAAGAAGTGGCTCTTCTGCGTCGGAAGTACAGGATCGACATCGTGGGCATCACAGTTTAGCGTTGACGCTGACCCGTTTCTTAACTCGGTCAGATCCTGTTCCTGAATGACGGCTATCTCGGCCCGGCAGCGTTTTCAAGGGTCGGGACGAAACAGCACGCTGGCACTGAACGAGTTGATGTACGCGCTTCTGGACATCTTTTTCCTCCTATTCCACTCGTCCCTGGTTGTCTTTACCCTGGTTGGTTGGATCTGGAAGGAAACCCGTAGAGCACATCTGCTTGTCCTCAGCCTGACGATGTGCTCATGGTTCGGGCTGGGCATCTGGTACGGGTTCGGGTACTGTCCCTGTACCGACTGGCATTGGCTGGTGAAGACCAAATTGGGGGAGACGGACTTACCGATGTCTTATGTTAAATACTATGCGGATCGGTTGACAGGTCTGGACTTGAGTGCGTTCGTACTGGATCTTGTCGTGGCGGTCTTTGGTTTAGCGGCATTCGGCGGTTCCATTTGGTTGAACTTACGGGACTGGAGAAGAGCCTAAGAAGAAACTGACAAAACCCGATTTCTCTTTTCTTTCGGCCTCCCACAGACACGCATTGCGCTTGATACCGGCATCAACTGAGGATCTCCGCGGTCTCTCCAGTGATATCATCCACTTGCCATGCAGACTGAAGGCTTGGAACCGCTCCTCTTGGACGAGCTAGATGAGGGACTGCCAGAGGTTCGCCAGTCACCTAAAGACCAGGGCATTCTGAAGGCCATTGGTATTTGCCCACAGGAGAACCAGCAGATTTCTCTAACCCAATGTCACCTTAGCCCTGAGCTTGGACTAGAGGGCGACCATTGGGCAAAGGGTCCAATCGCCCACACCCTGACACACAGGTCACGCGAATGAACGTACGGGTGATTGCCTTAATTGTCCAGCAGGAAAGCCGCTGGTCACTTGCTGGGGACAACCTCTACGTTGATTTGGACCTCAGTTTGGGCCTCAGTGATGAGAACGTTCCGTGCGGTCAACGCTTGTCCATTGGTTCAGTTGTCCTAGAGGTTACTGATAAGCCTCATACTGAGTGTGGCAAGTTTGCCAAGCGGTTTGGAGAAGACGCGAGGAGGTTTGTTAATTCTCCAGAAGGAAGCAGACTGAATCTTAGGGGGATATACGCCAAGATTGTTCAAGCTGGAACTGTGAAGGTTGGGGACAAGGTGCGGAAGCAGTCTAGGGGGTCACATGAAAACACTGACTAGAAGTAATGCACTAGATGAGCTAGCCCAACATGATTCCACGTTTATAAGACTGTTCAGCCATGGCTCCCTAGAGGGCGAATTTTACAAGGTAGAAGCCAATGAAACGACTGGTCGTCTTCGACGTTGATGGTACGCTGACGCTTACGACGGAATCTCACGATGAACTCTTCGCTCAGGCTGTTGAAGAGGTCCTCGGTATCGAAAATGTTAATACCGATTGGACCACATATCGCACTGTGACTGACGCTGGAGTTACGGCAGAGCTAATCGAAAGAAATGGCCTGAGGGGGACTGTTCAATCGGTTCATGATCGGGTCACTACTCTTCTTCGGTCAGACTTGGTTGAGACTCCATGTCGGGAAGTCCCAGGAGCTAAAAAGATACTTTCGGTTCTTCGTGAGCATCCGGACTTCGAGTGCGCAATCGCTTCAGGAGCATGGCGCGAATCTGTACTCTTCAAAACTCGCTCTGCTGGCCTCGTTATCGAACATTTGCCGCTAGCTACCTCCGACGATTCCTCTCAGCGGGAGGAAGTTGTCCGGATGTCCATTGAACGTGCTCAGTCTCAATATCATTTGCCCTCAGACACTCCAGTCACTCTCGTTGGTGATGGTCCATGGGATTTTCAGGTAGCGACCAACTTGCAACATCAGTTCGTGGGCATTGGCAGCGGTCGGCAGCGCTTACTGGACTGCGGTGCCAAACATGTAATAGAAGACTTCACCGACGTGGACCGTTTTCTGGAGTTGGTTGCTCAGTCGTAAGCAGGTTTTGAAGGGCCTCCCATATCCTGAAAATATTCCACAAATATTTTGATCGCCGGGAGTCACAAGCCTGCGAGCCCTGTTGGACCGCGAGAAGGTAGGATTCCTAGGCTTGTCAGTTTTTGCTTCTGGACTAACTCAACTGTTACTTTGTGACTCGCCTGCATCCCAGCCTTAGCTTGCATGCAAGATCGCTTTTATTCGAGTGTGAATCACAAGGGTTGACGTTGATGTCAATACATTGGGCTTGGGGTCAAGTTCGCAAAAATTCAACTTACCACTTACCGACAGTGAACGTACCCTGAGACAAGGGGGGAGCCAGCGACACGGGGCGTGTCCGGACTTCTTCTACTGCAGAGGAGGAGAGAAGAGAGAAGCCGCAACTGGTTCCCTCCAAGCACCAGTATACTCCAAACTCTTCCTGAAATCGACCATATCGTTCATTTGGGGCTAAAACAGGTGAATTCTGGGTAAAACTAACGGGTGAATACGCTCCTTTCTTGACTAAACCTAATCGCCTATAGGCTTTTTATCTATGCTGTGGATGAGGATGCTGCTCACATTCGGGGCGCTGTTCGTCCTGGACCGCCAGGCCAGTGCGGCAGCTGTCATTGTATAATGGTGAACAGAATCATGAAAAAGTCCGGTATTGGCATCCTAACGGGTGGCGGCGATGTACCCGGCTTAAATTCGGTGATCAAGTCGGTGGTCTACGGGGCCAAACATCTTGATCGCGAGGTCATTGGAATTCGCAGAGGCTGGCAGGGTCTCACCGATGTCAACCTCTCTCAGCACCAGGACCCCGGGTTCATCATGCCTCTAAACCGAGTGAACACTCGCACCATTGACCGAACCGGAGGTACGGTTCTCCATACCTCCCGCACCAACCCCGCCATGACGAGCAAATCCAAACTGCCTGCGCATCTTTCCGCGGAAGAGTTGCGTCCCCTCCAGGTTGGCGAAGACGCCTATGATCTCACGCCGATCGTGATTCGAAATCTGGAGCAGCTGGGGATCGAGATCCTCATCGTGATCGGAGGAGATGATACCCTGGGCTATGCTGCGCACCTGAGTGGCGAGGGGTTTCCCGTTATTGGCATTCCAAAGACCATGGACAACGACGTACCCGGCACGGAATACTGTATTGGCTTTTCCACTGCTATCACCAGGGCTAAAGAGTTGATCACCCGCCAACGCACGACTCTGGGCTCGCATGAACGCATCGCCGTGTTTCGGATATTCGGACGCGAGTCAGGCTTTACGGCCCTTTATACGGCCTACGTTACATCCACCCGCTGTCTGATACCAGAATCCCCTTTCGACCTGGAGACGATCTGTCGCTTGATGGTCGAGGACAAATACAATGCCCCCAGTCGTTACTCCCTGATCGTAATTTCTGAGGGGGCCACCTGGCGAGGACAACAGAAGGCAGAGGTCGGCGAGGCTGATGCCTACGGTCACCGCAAGACGGTGGACATCGGTTATGCTTTGGCGGCGGAGATTCGACGCCGAACTGGAGAGGAGACTATGACCTCCGATCTCACCTATGATCTACGCAGCGGGGATCCCGACTCACTGGACAGTCTCATTGCCACGACTTTTGCCAACAACGCCATGGACCTAATCAGGAAGGGAATGACAGGTCAGATGGTCTCGGTCCGAGATGGCCGCTATCACCATACCACCTTACCCGATCCCTCATCTCCTCCTCGTCGGGTCAACGTGGAGAGGCTCTACGACACCTCCCGCTTTCGGCCGCTCTACGACAATAAACTAGGCGCCCCTATACTCCTTGACCACGTCTAGCCCGCATTTCTCACACCTGATCGCAGCTAGATCCGCCGCCGCAGTAGATTGGGTGTGAGAAACGCGGGCTAGAAGCTTTGTGCGCGGGTGGCTGAGGCCGGGCCTTCAGGCCGGCGGTCGCAAGCCTCAGGGCCCAAATCAGGCCACTTCCTTTTCCACTGCTTCATTGTAGCTTCCACTGCGAGCAGCCCCATTGCAGCTGGCGCGGTGGTAGAAGGCCTTCTTGGCTGCTTCGATGTTCCGGCTATTCCCCTGCCAGGCCTCGAGAACCGGGGCCTGGAGGGCGCGGCCGAAGGAAAAGCTGAGTTCCCATGGGAATTTGCCCATGGCATTCATGGCATTTAGATTCTTCGTGGCCTGTACGTCAGACTGCCCGCCTGAGAGAAAGACCACGCCGGGAACAGCCGCTGGAACATGACGGAGAAAACATCGCAGAGTGGCCTCCGCAACTTCCTCTGGATGCGCCTGAATGGTGCAGTCTTTCCCAGGCAGAACCATATTGGGTTTCAATAGGATTCCTTCCAGGAGTATGCCACTTTCATCCAGGGCGTCAAAGACGGCTTCCAGGGTCTTGCTGGTCTCCTTTTCACAACGGTCTATGCTATGAGCTCCTTCCATCAAAACTTCGGGCTCCACAATGGGAACCAGGTCTTCTTCCTGACAGAGGGCAGCATACCTGCCCAGAGCATGCCCGTTGCAATGAATGCAGTGGCGGGATGGAATCTCCTCTCCAATGGCAAGAACCGCTCTCCACTTGGCGAATCTGGCCCCCAGCTGCCGATATTCTTTCAAACGGGCTCTGAGACCGTCCAACCCTTCAGTGATCTTCTCTCCAGGGCTGAAGGGTAAGGGTGTGGTGCCCTTGTCTACCTTGATGCCTGGAATGATCCCCTGTTTCAGGAGAACATCGGCAAAGGCTTGGCCCTCCGAGGTGGTCTGTCGGATCGTCTCATCAAATAAAATGGCGCCACTGATGAACTCGTTGGACCCGGAAGTGGTGAAAAGGATTTCGCGATAGGCTCGACGACTGTCCGCCGTAGAAGCCACATTGATCGTCTCCAATCGTTTTTCAATGGTGCCGAAGCTCTCGTCGGCTGCCAAGATACCCTTGTTCGGGGCTACCAGGGCCCGGGCCGTCTCTCTCAATGTATTTTCGTATTCGTACATTAGAACACCTTATTTGTTGCTTCTGTTGACAACCTCATTTAAGGAAATCCAGAGCTGCGGGTCAACCCTGAACCACAGAGGTCATAGGTTCCTGAAGTTTTTGGGGTCCAGACGATGACAACTAAACGAGAGATAGGTTGAAGGTATATCCTGCTGTAAGTTTTCTCGTTTCTGAGTCGAAGCGTCCGGCCGGAGACCACTGGAGTCTATAGGACGAAATTGTCCCGATGAGTTTTTCTCGAAAACTGGACACAGTTCCAGTTGAAAATTGACTTTGCGCCACGCAAATGTCAAAAAACCATCAATCCATCACAAGGACCTTGGCGCCTCTAATCCTGTTCCGTTTGAGTTCGACTAAAGCTCTATTTGCCTCTTCAAGTTTGTATGTTTTTATGGCTGGATTGATGGGGATTTCAGCAGCAAGCGGCAAGAATTCGCCAATGTCTTGGTGCGTGACATTGGCAACGGACTTGATCTCTTTTTCCAACCAGAGATGCTTGTCATAGCTCAAGTTCAATAAGTAGTCTTTATCGATGTCCTCTTTTCGGATAGCGTTAATGACTAGTCGTCCTCCTGGCCGAAGGTTGTTGAGTGCTTCAACGACAGGTTTCCAGGCTGGGGTGGTATCAATAATTGCATGAAGCCTTTTGGGTGAGCGATCAATCGTATCCCCTGCCCATTCTGCTCCAAGCTCCAGGGCGAATTCTCTTGCCCCAGGGTCTCTCGCGAAGACATAGACCTTCGTACTTGGAAACATGTGGCGTGCCAACTGCAACACCAAGTGAGCTGACCCGCCAAAGCCCGTAAGTCCAAGGAGGTCTCCATCCTGAACATTGGTTAACTTAAGCGCTCGGTAGCCTACAGCTCCCGCACACAAAAGTGGTGCAGCCTGTTCATCAGAGAAGACTTTGGGAATGATGTAGACATAGTCTTCAGGAACTGTCATGAATTCGGCATAACCCCCATTGACATCTCTCCCTGTGGCTCTAAACTCTGGACTGAGGTTTTCGTCCCGCTTACCTGAAGAAGAGTGAATCCAACCAACGCCAACTCTATCTCCTTTCTTAAGCTTGGTTACGCCTCCGCCTAAACTTTCGACTCTTCCGATGATTTCATGTCCTAATACCACGGGTAGCTTCGGTGGAGCCGTTCTTCCTTCGATCTCGTCCAGTTCTGTGTGACAAACCCCACAGGCCAAAACTTTCACGAGAACTTCCCGTTGCCTCGGTTGTGGAACTGGTAAGTTAACCAATGCCAAGGGTGTATCCACTTCACCTAGAGAAACAATCTTTGTTAGGACCATTGCTTTCATATGAGGAACTCCTTACTTAACATGCCCCTCCACCAAGGTTTCGTCAATTGTCTCAGCTGGAAGAGGGTGGCTTGGAAACCCAGGATATCTATTCAGGGGAAACGCCAAAGGTTAATACCCTCCAGTGTATTGAACGAGACGGGAATTGAAGCCGCTACGTCCAGCCTAGTTGGGGTGGATGACCCACACAGGGTTCGGGGACCGGCGGATCAGATCCCGTGTGATGCTCCCCAACAAGACCGCGCCCCGGCCTCTTTGGGAGGCCATGGCGATCATCCCGTCTTTCAGTTGTTCGGCCGCTTCGAGCAGGGAGTCAACCACATAAGCAGGTTTCCTGTTGAACACGATGTCCACTGTAACCCCTTCCTTCGCTGCAATGCCTTGCCACTCTTCAGCTTTTTTCCGCTTCTGCTCTACGTCCTGTTCCATGTATTCCCGATATGGGGAGTACATGGCGATCACATCCTGGGTCTGGGGCACGATGTATTCCAGTTTGTAGAAGAGGGTGATTCTGGCACCCTTGGCGGCTGCCACGGGCAGGAGCCTGTCAAAGGCCTCGCGGCAGGAATCGCTAAAATCTGTGGGGAACAAAACCTCACTGATCTCCGTAAGGGGGCGGGTTTCGGGGTTTACTACGAACAGGGGTGTCTCCGACTGGAGAACCAGGGTTTCGGCAAAGCTGCCCATCACCACCCTCTTAAACCCCTTCTTGGCGCGGGTTCCCAGGGCGATAAGGTTTGCCTCCACCTCTTTGGCGTAACTCAGCAGGGATCCGGTGCTACGACTTATCGAAAACTCTTGCTGCACGAGTAAGGTGGGCTTCAGGGTGTGGGAAAAGCCCGCTTCCCGGCTCCAGCCTGCAAGGATCTTCTCCCCTTGCAGCCGCTGATCGTCAGAGTGCTTTCGGAAAGCAGCCGCCGGTACCAGGATTTGGTCGGGGCTGAGAACTGTCACAGGCTCCACTTCCGCATCCAAGTTCTTGAGGAGGGCCTTTAGCACCTGGGCTGTCTTCATTTGAATCTCTTTATGCTCCTGGATCGCATCCACCGCCCATAGCACATGAAAATGTTTTCTGGCCATTCTCGATCCTCCTAGCCCGCCGTGGGGCCTAAAAGGTGTCTTTTCATATTGATCTCCTTATTGATTCTTCAAGCACCTGGTGTGCCAGTGAGTTCGCCTGTCACTACTTCCGAGATAATGGATGTCGCAATACAGGTCTTACCCGCCTGCGCGTTTTGCCCAAGAATCTAGGGTGTTGTTCCACCCCTCCACGACGACCCTCGCTTCCACGACTTATTGCGGCGGATGAACTTAGACCCTAGACCAGACGAGGAGATACATCACGTAGGTATTTTCGTCCCTCTCCTTGGCCTCTACAGTTTCAGGGCTTTTTACATTGTCATTTTCGCCACTGACAGCTCCTACTTTCAACTCCATCGGATCTCAGGTACAGTGAAACGAAACGTGCTTAAGATCCGTCTATTGATTCGACTGTTCTCATGGATTCACCGGGTTGTGTACCGATTATCAGGAGGACGCGTCGGCTTTCAACTTTTCGGTGCTCCGGTGCTGCTATTGACCACCAAAGGCAGGAAGACAGGAAAGGCACGAACCAGCCCCTTGCTCTATTTGGAGGAGAGTTCGAACTGGGTAGTGGTTGGCTCGAACGCCGGGGATGATCGGCACCCTACCTGGTGGCTGAATCTCAAGGCACACCCCGTAGCTACGGTCCAGATAGGGAACACCGTGAAGCCCGTCCGAGCCAGAGAAGCCTCCGAGGAGGAGAAGAGCCTCCTATGGCCTCGATTCGTGGATATGTATTCGGACTACGAGACTTATCGTCAGAGAACGACAAGAAAGATTCCAGTTGTGATCCTTGAAGCCGAGGCGGATTGAGCGGCCCCGCATGCGCGACACTTTAGGCACAATTGATCAATATCGATTAAAACGCTTTTTGGGATGATTATGGCTAATCTTATTCTCACTAGACTGGCGAACAGCCTCATATAAGGCAGAAGTTCCCCTTTTCTCCCCGCGTTATTCTTGACACCGTTTTCCAAGATGTCCAAATACTAAATGGTCCCAAGTGGCCCATGGTGAGTTGGCAACGAGGTTAGCCGAAAGGTCAATCAAGGTTTTAATGCCAGTAAGTCTACAGGTTAGTTGGGGCCATTTTTTGTGTCTTCTTGGAGACCATTTAGTTCAGTACAATCAACTTTCTGCTCGCCGCGCTTTTTCCAAGGTTACTAAAAAATCAAAAGCTGGATCCTTGAAGTAGGCATGGTGCAGGATGTCCCAATAATCCCGAATGTAACTGTTCAGAAACTCCGTCACATCCTGCAAAAGAATCACATGGTATTTAGGATTTTCTGAATCTGGGGGAGATGTCCCAAAGGCCACAAACGAACGTTATAGCCACAGGATAACTCGGCCTGTCCTGCCCCAAGCAGGGCTCTCACACTTGACTCCTCATGTTCTGTGCAACAACCAAAACGTCTCAGGGCAACCCGTATTACTTCTGGTTCCTTTGTCCCTCTGTTAAATTCAGCTCGCCTTTCTTTGACCTCGCCAATGATCATATCTGGACTCTCAACTGGAATTCCCAGCTTCGGATCTGGGACAAACAGCTCCCGTTCGGTTTGCTTGGCTTGTTCCGCTCCTGGTATGAGTCGGCCAGCCCTGGGGAACCGAAAAGCAAGAACGTCCAGATCTGTCACAGCCCGGTAGCCTCCATACTCAAGGGCTTCAATGACGGGATACTCCGTGATTGTAAAGTAGCCATTTACACGTAGATACGCCTGGACAAGAGCAACGGCATTATCCATAGTCTCAAATCTAAACAAAATACTTGTCAGAGTCGAGTCCGTGAAGGTTGCTCGTAAGAGCCATGACACTGCTGGCGTGGCTTGAATCTAGCGGCTTTTCTGTGAAGTGTATTCGTCTATGAGCGAACGGCATTTAGAATTCCTTGTGAAGCCCACCTCCGTCGTTCTCATCGGAGCTTCGAGGTAGCCTCGCAGCATCCACGACTTTTCGGTTCACCCACTGTAGAAATAGTTAGTGATTTGAGTAAGAATTGGTTTATTGCGCCCACTCTGTTGTGGAGTTGCAAGTGAAGGCAAACCGACTCAGTGACGTCAGTCATGAAGGTAGGGGTTTTTAGTACTAAGGCGTACGACCGCGATTTCCTGCACGGTGTAAACTCAGCGCACGGCCACGAGCTGATTTTCTTTGAGCCCCGCCTGACCAAGGAGACAGTTGCGTTGGCTGCTGGTTTTCCAGCCATCTGTGCATTCGTTAATGACGAGCTTAATGCAAGCGTTTTAAAGGCTCTGGTCAAAGGTGGCACGCGTCTTATTGCACTGCGCTGTGCAGGGTTTAACAACGTTGATCTCACTGCTGCTCGGGATTTCACACTTACGGTAGCGAGAGTTCCCGACTATTCGCCTTACGCTGTTGCTGAACATGCAGTCGCTTTGATGTTGGCCTTGAACCGAAAAATTCACCGAGCTTATGCCCGGGTTCGAGAGGGTAACTTTGCACTTGATGGACTCCTGGGGTTTGACCTGCATGACCAAACCGTCGGAATCATCGGAACTGGGAAGATTGGTTCGGTGGTTGCTCGAATCCTCAATGGTTTCGGGTGTCAGCTCATCGCTCACGACCCTAAACCAAATTGGGATTGCGAAGCTCTTGGTGTAAGCTACGTTACACTTGAAGAACTCTTCTCACGATCTCATATTATTACTCTACACTGTCCCCTGACTCCCGACACGTCACACATCATTGATGCCCACACACTGGCTCAAATGAAGCCTGGTATCATGCTGATCAACACCGGCCGAGGTGCTCTCATTGATACTCAAGCCGTCATCGCAGCTCTTAAATCCGGGAAGATTGGTTACCTGGGACTGGATGTCTACGAAGAGGAAGCCCATCTGTTTTTCGAGGACTTGTCCAATCAGGTGATACAGGATGATGTTTTCTCGCGATTGCTCACTTTTCCCAACGTTATCATTACAGGCCACCAGGGTTTCTTCACGCAAAACGCTTTAAAGAACATTGCAGAAATCACCTTGGCGAACATTACAGACTTCGAACAGGGTAAGGCCTGCCAAAATGAAATCACGGCGGATTCACTCTCCATGTGAGGGCTGTAACCTTGAGTGTACCGCCACCGGCCCACCCAACCCATTCCGGGTTATTCCACCCACCCTGTCGTGACATACTACCCAGCCCATTCCGTACGGCTCGGTCGTACCTGTCGTGATCAGGTAGGGAACACCTTCAGGACGGGCGACTTCGCTGCCGGATTGGAGAACTATATCCCCACGCCGTTGGGAGCTCAACGATGGCACGGCAGTTGCTAGAGTCATGGTGAAAGGAGAAACCTCGGCAATGAAACAAACATACGTTTGGACAGTCTTCACAGTCACGGCTGTGTTCCTGCTGATGACGTCCCCGGTAACTGGAGTACAGGGATGCTGCCAGGGCATGAAGTCAACAATGGCTAAAGGTCGGGAGAGTCCCCAATACGATCCCGCCTCTGAGGTCACGCTGACGGGAACGATCGAGGAAGTGCGCGAGCACCCCGGCATGAGGGGTGGAACAGGCATCCACCTGGCTCTCAGAACGGACCAAGAGCTGCTGGAAGTGCACCTTGGACCTGCTGCGTTTCTGGTCAGTCAAGACATTTCTTTGGCCCCGGGGGATCGGGTGGAAGTGAAGGGTTCCAGAATCCAATATGAGAATGTCGACGCCTTACTGGCCCGTGAGGTGAAGAAAGGGGAAAAGATCTTGACCCTGCGCAACGAAAGGGGTCAACCCGTGTGGGCAAGAGCAGGCCAAAAACCTCAACCTTGAGAGCTTGTTCTGTTTGATCGACTGGATGATTGATCTGGCACTCCGAGGACGCAAGGAGAAGACTTCTGTCGCAATTCCAACCAAATGGCCAATGGAATGAGACAAAATAATGAAGTGAGCGGCGGAAGGGCTAAAAACTTTTGACATCACAACAGAAGGAGGGAGGCATAATGGCACAACGTCACCAAGACAAAACCACAGGTACATCCATCCCGCCCTTCCGGATCGACGTTGAGCTCCACGAGCTGCTTGCTGAACCCAAGACAGGACTACCGATGGCGCCAGCAGCCGCGGCTCAAACCCTGCCCGATCCCATATTCCCACAGCACCCAAACGGTGATAGGGAAGAGCTGTCCGAGTCCAAGTATCAGAATCTCAACGCCCTTCGCATCGCGCGGTCTTGGGCGATTCCCTATGTCAGGTCGCGATGGTACGGAAGCGAGCTTAGGCCCATAATCCCTTACTTGTTTACCGAATATAAATGCAATCTGGATTGTCACTACTGCTGGTCCTATAACAACAAAATCAAAGGCATGACGGAGGAGACGGCCAGACGCTCCATCGACTGGCTTGATTCGATTGGGTCCCGGGTGCTCGCCCTGATGGGCGGCGAACCTCTTTTGCGGCCAGACTTCATCCATAGGGTGGTCTATTACGCCGCCAAGAAGGGCTTTTTCGTCTACCTGCCAACTAACGGGCGACTGATGAAACCGCGGGTGATTGACCGGCTCGGAGATGCTGGCCTGGCCACCGTTAACCTGGCGGTCGATTCCGTAGAGGAAAGATCCCAGCTGCCCAAGGCCCTCAACCCCATTCGGCCTTACTTCGACTACTTGGTAAAAAATCAACGCCGCTACGGATACACGGTGGTGTTTAACACTAACATCACGCACATGAACATGGATGATGTGAAGCAGTTAACCGAGATCGCGCGCAGCAACGGCATCGCAACGGACTATCACGTTAACGAAGCACCCATGATCGAGCAGAACCACTTCAAACATTATGATGACAACAGCACTTATCTGCGTCCTGAAGACTACGGCAAAGTCGACGATTTGCTGGACTATCTGATAGACAAGCAACGCCAGGGTTACAAAATGGTGAACCCGGTACAACACCTGAAAGATATGAAGGATTTGATGCGTGGAGAGGTGAAGAAGGATTGGAACTGTCGGGCAGGGCAGAACTCCCTGATTATTCGTACCGACGGCACCCTGGCTCCTTGTTTTCCCATGTATTCCGCAACCTATGACTGGGGAACTTTCGGTAATCACAAATTCGATGTAAAGCAGCTGGATGAGATGAAAAAGGGCTGCATGAAGCATTGCCTTTCCACCTGCAATTACATTCTGGGGTATTGTTACGACAACATGCGTGTCGTCAAGTGGGGTGTCAAACAGGCGTTGCACGGATTTCGAGGAGCCACTGGCAGCTTCGACTAGTTCCTTTCAGTGGATCTTGGGTGGAGCCAGCGAAGAGGAGGTGGCAGGGCTCCACAACCGCTGTAATCTCGGGCAAAGAGGACTACTGGCAATGGACGCTGGATTCCTGGAAAAGGAGAAGTGAATGGAGGTATGTCTCACCAGACACCTTGGGACTACTCTATGCT